>JAZRGA010000016.1:0-24780 GCA_045643945.1 Eubacteriales bacterium
CCTGCGTGGGTGTAGTGCGAACATCTATTGTTCGACGGTCGAGCGTACTATGTTATTTGAAGTTCCCCGATTGAAAGTTTTTGGCGCTACCTTTTTTCAAAAAGGTAGCAAAAATTCCTAACACAAGCTAACTACTTACCCCTTAAATTCCAATCTCCTCAAATGAGCCGTTTTTGTAGGTAATAATGCTATTTATGCCGTTGCAACGCAAAAGCTCAAGACATTCATCAAAGAAAAACGTCAAGGTGTCCTTTGAGTGTGAGTCGGAGGAAAGTATAATTTTCGCTCCGTGAGCCTTTATTTCCTTTAGCAAAAACGGCGCGGGATAGGGGATTTTGCGGTAACCGCGTGATATTGCACCTGTGTTCATTTCGATAATTTTCGTGTGCGAAAGAGAGTCGACGAGCGCTGAAATCGCCATTTTTTGATATTCGGGCGACTCCTCGTCTATAACTCCGAGCTTTGCCGCAAGGTCGATGTGACCGAGAATGTCGGGTCGCATAGCGTCAAGGCATTTTGAGTAGGTTTCGTAATAAAGCTTTGCAAAGCGGAGCGAGTCACCGTCGCAATAGGTGTTTATCGCATCTATAACTCCGTCGAGGCTTGAGTCGACCGAACGGTAATCGCCGTCAAAATTAATATAGTGGCAAGAGCCTATAACGTAGTCGAAGTCGCTTTTGCTATATCCCTGCGAAAAGCCGTCAAGCTCAATTCCGACAAGGACGTTGATTTTGCTTGCGTATTCTGCTTTTAATGCGCGAAGCTCATCTATATATTGTTGATTTTTCTTCTCTGCTAAACAATATCTTGTGTCGAAAAAGGTATAGCTATGGTCGGAAATTCCTATCGCGGTCATATTTTGAGCAATCGCTTGCTCTATTATTTCCCTTGGAGTATGGTTTCCGTCGGAGTAAACGCTATGCGTATGTAAATTTGAATATCTCATAAAAAACAAACCTTTCTGCTTTTTCGTTTTCTTTTCGTATAGAATTATAACATAATAATTTATCTCCGTCAAGAATTTAATTTACATTTTGCAAAATGAAAAAATATGGATTTTTTATTGACAAACAATAAAAAAAGGAGTATAATTTAAGCATCTTATAAAAATATAAATGGAGGAAAATTATGGATTTACTTAAGAAGCTTTTCCCTATTTCCTGGAAGTACAAGTCCGAGGCTAAGGATTTGGTAATCGGTATCATCATTTACCTCGTTGCCGGCATTATCGGCGGTGTTCTTCTCGGTATTGCAGGACTTTTTACCGGTATTCCGGTTTTGGGCGCAATTCTTGGAATACTTCTTCGTGCAATCGGAGCTTTGGTTGACATTTACGTTGTTGCAGGTATAGTTATCGAGGTTCTTCTTTTTGCTAAGGTTCTCAAGGACTGATAAAACGGGTATAATAAGAAACAAAAAACTAAAAATAAAGGGCTTTCTCAGCGTTAATGCCGAGATAGCCCTTTTGCTTTTTACTTATTTTTAAATTTTATAAAGCTCTGCGGCTTTACTTTTCGCAAGCGACATCAAAACAAGGTCGAATAACTCTCCGCTCGGTATCCTTACTGCTTGCTCGATATAGCCCTCCTGCTCAAAGCCTAATTTCTGCGCAAGGCGAATAGAGGCGGTATTCTTGGAGAATATTTGTATCGAAAGTCGACTGTATTCGGAAAATAATATTGGGATTATCGCCCTCAGTGCCTCCGCCATATATCCGTTGTAGGCTTTTTCCTCGATTAACCAAGCGTGAAGCGTTATAGAGCCTGCGTGATAGCGTATCGGGTCGTCACGCAGTGAAACACAGCCTATAATTTTGCCGCTTTCCGCCTCAGTAAGTAAAATATGCTCATAATTTTCAAGCTCGGAAATTATCTGCTCCGCATCGCACGCGGCGTAAAGATTGTAGCGCATTACAAAGTCGGTGCTTCGATTTTTTGCAATATCCTCTGCATCGTTGACGGTGGGGAGGCGCAGAATAAGCCGCTCGGTAGGAATAAAAAGGGTGTCGCTTAGCATAGCCTATACCGTTAATTCCTTTAAAATAGAAAGGGCAGACTTTAAAATTGCCGCTTGCTCGTCGGGCTTGTATTCGCCAAGCTGACCAAGCTCAAAGCGCTTTGCCGCAAAATAGGATATCGCTTGGAATTGAATAATATTCATCTTACAAAGTCGCATATCTCTGCGGTATATATTTCCCGTTGTCGCATAGTTGTTGCCGTAGCAGGTGGGGCAGGTGTTTCGAATGTAGCAGGTCTTACATTTTTCGTCGATTTGATTATCCGCAAGCCTGAAATTTGAAAAATCAAGAGTCAACGATGCCTTAGCCTTTTCGTCGCCTACGCATATAGGCAAGAAGAATTGGCAGGGGTAGCAGGTTCCGTCGCAATCGTATGCTCGCATAGCGTATCCCGCGCCGCAAAGGCGGTATGAGCGGTCCTCCTGCGAGGCAAGGCTCTTAATTCTGTTGATGTCGAGGATAGCGCAGGGCTTTATCTGCGGATTTTTAAGGTAATATTCGACGAGCTGCGAGAGCTGACAAGCAAATATCTCCTGATTTTCCTTACTGTCCCAATCTATACCGTAGGCAAGATTGCAGGAAACGTCAAAGCCCTTATCGTGGCAGAATATAACGCCCTCGGCAAGCTTTGGCAGAGTTTCCTTTGAAACCGTCATTTTTACCGATTCCTCGGGGTATGTATCTCTGAAAAACTCAAGGTCGATATCGTCAAAGGAATCGCAACGGTTAGTATCGTGCATTTCCTTAGTTCCGTCAAGGCTAAGACCTATCTGAAGCGAATCGGTATGCTCCTTAAGCCATTTTTTGCGCTCATCATCAAGCAAAACTCCGTTTGTGGTGATGAAAAAAATGTAATCCTTATCGTATTCTTTTTTAATCGTATATTCAACTACTTCCTTGACGGTGTCGAATTCAAGCAACGGTTCTCCGCCGAAAAAGTCAAATTCCACCATAGAAACTCCGTCGTCCATTGAAAGCTCCTTGTCGACAATGCTCTTTGCAAGCTCTGCTGACATAGTGCAGGAATTTTTATGATGCTCGTAGCAATATACGCAATCCAGATTACACTGGTGCGTAAGCACCAGTGTAATGTTTTTGGATTTTTGCTCGGAAACGAACCCTTGGCTCATTTCTTGCCGTTCTTCTTACATTTAACAGCGCAGTTTTCAGCGCAGGAATTTGAGCAATCCATGCAACCGAAGAACTGAATGCCGTCAGCCGTTGCGGGAACGAATTCCTTCTGAACGAACATTTCCATAGCCTTTACGAGCTCTTCTTTTAAGTTAAACATAATGGCGTCTCCTTTTTTGCAAAATTTGGCATTATTCTGCCATAATTCATTATAGCACATATATTTTTAAAAATCAATAAAAAAATAAATATTTTTCAACATTTTTTGTGCATTATGCCTTTGTGGAAAATTATTTTATACACTTAAAAGCGAATGAAAGAGCAAATATGTTGACAAAAATCGATGTTTGTGGTAAAATAGTATTTGTATAAGTATGTTTATATCATTATTATAATATAGAAAAATAGAAAAATAGAAAAACGTAATAAAACGAAAACAAAAAGAAAGGCTTTGAATGTTAGGTGAAATATTTATATGAAAAAGACGAAGCAATTTAAGGCATTTGAAAATAAGGTTTGGCTCGCTACTCCTACTATGCACGGCGAGGAAATGATATACGTTAAAGAGGCTTACGATACCAACTGGATGAGTACCGTTGGAAAAAATATAAATGAGGTAGAAAGAATAGCGGCAGAGAAGTCGGGAAAGAAGTATGCGGTTGGCTTGGCTTGCTGCACCGCCGCTTTGCACCTTGCCGTTAAGCATGCGGGCGAGGCTATTTACGGAAAGCCTGCTATAAGTCACGGAGCGCTTGAGGGCAGACGTGTATTTTGCTCGGATATGACCTTTGACGCAACTCTTAATCCCGTGGTTTATGAGGGCGGTATTCCCGTATTTATCGATACCGACCCCGATACCTGGAATATGGACCCCATCGCTCTTGAGCGCGCCTTTGAAATGTATCCCGAGGTTAAGCTTGTTGTATCTGCGGAGCTTTACGGCTTTCCGGGAAGAATTGATTTGATAAAGGAAATCTGCGAGCGTCACGGAGCGCTTCTTATCGAGGATGCGGCAGAGGCTATGGGAGCAACCTTAAACGGTAAGCAGTGCGGCTCGTTCGGGGATTATTCGGCGGTGAGCTATAACGGTAACAAGATTATTACCGGCTCTGCGGGCGGGTGCCTTTTGACTGATGATATAGAAACGGCAAACAAGGCTCGCAAGTGGTCGACTCAGGCGCGCGAGAATGCCGCTTGGTATCAGCACGAGGAGGTTGGATATAACTACCGTATGAGCAACGTCATAGCGGGCGTTGTACGCGGTCAGTATCCTTATCTTGAGGAGCATATCGCACAGAAAAAGGCTATATATGAGAGATATAAGGCAGGATTTGAGGGACTTCCTATTACTATGAATCCCTATGACGAGTCCACCTCTGAGCCTAATTTCTGGCTTTCCTGTATGATAATCGATAAGGACGCTATGTGCAAGCAGGTAAGAGATGATTCAACCGCTCTTTATATTCCCGAGGAGAAAAAGACCTGTCCTACCGAGATTTTGGAGGCGCTTGCCGAGATAAACGCAGAGGGCAGACCCATCTGGAAGCCTATGCATATGCAGCCGATGTACCGTATGCACGAATTTGTTACCCGTGAGGGAAGCGGTCGATGCAGAACTAATGCTTATATAGCGGGCGGATGCGTTGACGTCGGAGCAGATATCTTTGAGCGCGGACTTTGCTTGCCGAGCGATAATAAAATGACGGCAGAGGAGCAGGATACGGTTATTGCGCTTATAAGAAGCTGCTTTGAATAATGGTTTGAGGTTTACATATTATGTATGCAAAATTTTTTAAGAGAATAATAGATTTTTTAGTGTCGCTTACGGCTCTGCTTATTCTGTTTCCTATTCTTTTGATACTTGCAATAATTGGAGCGATTAAAATGAACGGAAATCCCTTTTTCGTTCAGGAGCGCCCGGGAAGAATAGATAAGAAGACGGGCAAGGAAAAAATATTTAAGCTTATAAAGTTCAGAACTATGGCTAATATCAAGGACGAGAGCGGTGAGCTTCTTCCCGACGACGTTCGCCTTAACAAGTACGGCGCTTTTCTTAGAAGCACCTCGCTTGACGAGCTTCCCGAGCTTTTGAATATTTTAAAGGGAGATATGTCGATAGTAGGACCTCGCCCTCAGCTTGTAAGAGATATGGTATTTATGAGCGCAGAGCAGAGAAAGCGCCACGGTATTCGTCCCGGTCTTACGGGTCTTGCGCAGGTTAGCGGAAGAAACAATATTACTTGGGAGGAAAAGTTTGAGTTCGACCTCGAATATATGAAGAAAATCACCTTTTTGGGCGATTTGAAGATACTTTTCCGTACCGTTGGAAAGGTCTTTAAGCGCGAGGACGTAGTTCGAGAGGGAACTTCCTCGGATATGGATTTCGGTGACTGGCTCTTAAAGGAGGGCAAGATTGATGAGGAGTCCTATAATAAATTAATGGAAGAAGCAAAAAATATTAAATAATTGATTGCTGACCAAAAAAACACCACGGAGTGACGTTATGGAGATAAAAGGCTGGAAATACTATAATCATGCGGCTTTTCCCGATATGCCGCCTTATAAATCGCCCGATCTGTCGGTGGTGGAGAATGGAGAGATATGGTCGCTTGACGGCTCTCCTTTGCTTGCGAGATGGACGAGTGATTTCGATAAGCTCGACGGGGGAGATTGGTGGTACGTTATAAAGGATACGCCCTTTGATATTGCCGCCCTTAAGTCAAAGCGCAGATATGAGATAAATAAGGGTATTAAAAATTTTGACGTCAGACTTATCGACCCTCGTGAGTATAAGGAAAAATTATATGAAATTCAGGTTGCTTCCTTTGCGGAGTATCCCGAAAAATACCGTCCGACGGTCGAGAGGGATAGCTTTATTGCATCTATCGACGAATGGACAGAGCTTGTTACTCTCGGAGCATTCCTGCGAGAGAGCGGTGAGCTTTGCGGATATGCCCAGCTTTATGCGGAGGACGAGCGTTACGTTGATTTCAGAGCGTTAAAGGTTTTTCCCGAATATGAGCGACTCGCTATTAATGCAGCGCTTTGCGCGGGAGTTATGGCGCATTATGAGGAATTTTTGAGGGATGGCGGAATACTTTGCGACGGTGCGAGAAGCGTGAGTCACGAAACGAATTTTCAAGATTATCTTGAGAAGAATTTCGGATTTCGAAAGGCGTATTGCAGGCTTTGCATAGCTTATTCTCCAAAGATGAAGCCTATCGTTAAGATGCTTTATCCCTTTAGAGGTCTTTTGGCAAGGCTTGACGGAAATCCCAAGATACACAGTATAAACGGTGTTTTAAAGATGGAAAGCATCGTTCGCGGTGAATATTCAAAAAAATAAAAATAAGGAAAATATATGGGTAATATAGATTTTTCGATTGCTATGTCGGTTTACAAAAGCGATGATGCCACGTTTTTTAAGCGCTCGCTTGTCAGTATAACCGAGGAGCAAACGGTAAAGCCGAGCGAGATCGTTTTAGTTGTTGACGGTCCTGTTGGCGAGGATATAAATTCGGTTATTGCCGAATATGAGGAAAAATACGAATTTTTTAAGACGGTAAGGCTTGAGGAAAACGCCGGACTCGGTAATGCGCTCAAAATTGCGGTTGAAAATTGCAGCCATGAGCTTGTTGCGAGAATGGATAGCGACGACGTAGCCGTTTCCGACCGCTTTGAGCAGCAGCTTCGATTTTTCGAGAATGACGGTGATAACGGTATTGATTTGGTTGGCGGCGACGTTGTTGAGTTTATAGATGACGAGCAAAACAAGGTCAGTAAGAGGGATGTTCCCACCTCACACGCTGAAATCGTTGAGTTTATGAAATCCCGTTGCCCCTTTAATCATCCGACGGTTATGTTTAGAAAAAGCGTTGTTTTGTCGGTTGGCGGATATATGGATTGGCACTGGAACGAGGATTATTATTTGTGGATAAGAATGTATCTTGGCGGAGCGAAATTTGCAAACACGGGTACTGTGCTTGTTAATATGCGAAGCGGTGAGGATATGTATTCAAGACGTGGCGGAAAGCGCTATTTTGAAAGCGAAAAGAAAATTCATAAGCTTATGCTTGATAATAAAATTATCGGCAGAGTCGATTATTTTAAAAACGTTTTAAAGCGATTTATAGTTGAATGCTGCTTGCCTAATGCGATTAGAGGTTGGGCTTTCAGAAAATTTGCGAGGAAAAGTGTATGAACGGCTTACAGGTAAAAATGCTCGAGATGATGTCTTGGTATCACGAGCTTTGTGAGAAGAACAATTTAAGATATTACGTCGTAGGCGGAACGGCGCTCGGTGCTATCAGGCATAAGGGCTTTATTCCGTGGGATGACGATATAGACGTAGGTATGCCGAGAAGCGATTATGAGAAATTTAAGGAGCTTGTAGCAACGGCAGATATCGGTACTCGTTACAGAGTGGAATTTCCAAGCGAGAAAAAGGATTTTGTTTATCCCTACGGAAAGATTTACGATACAACTACAACCCTTATAGAGCATACGAGATATAAGACGAAGCGAGGAATTTTTATCGACGTTTTTCCGCTTGACGGAATAGGCAACGATAAGGACGAGGCTATTCGCAATTTTGAAGCGATAGACAGAAAGCTTAATCTTTTGGCAACCGTTATTTGCGCTCTGCGTAAGGAGAGAGGCTGGTATAAAAACTGCGCCATTATAGCGGCAAGATGTATTCCGCCCTTTATTTTAAGCGCGAGAAAGCTTGTTTTGCAGATTGAAAAGCTTTCAAAAAAGCATTCCTTTGACGATAGCGCTTATGCGGCAAATGCGGTTGGAAATTGGCATAAAAAGGAGATAATGCGACGTGAGTGGTTCGGTACGCCCACGCTTTACGAGTTTGAAACGATAAAGGTTTACGGCCCTGAAAACTATCACGAATACCTGACTCAGCTTTACGGAGATTATATGAAGCTGCCGCCTAAGGAAAAGCAGGTATCGCATCACGATTATTTGTATTTTAATACCGAAAAATCTTATTTGGAGGATTAACTATGTATTCTATTGTTTTGTTGGCGGGCGGAAAGGGCTCGCGAATGAAAAATTCAATTCCCAAGCAGTATATGCTTTTGGCGGGAAAGCCCGTTATTATGCATACCTTGGAGCGCATAGACACGATAGATGAAATTTGCGAGGCGGTAATCGTTTGCTCAAGTGATTACGTTGAGCAGATAAAGTTTATGGTTACTCAGTACGGCATTAAAAAGCCTATAAAATATGCCGAGGCGGGCGCAAGCAGACAGGCATCTGTGCTTTCCGGCTTGGAGCAGGTTACGGCAGAAAACGTAATAATTCACGAGGCGGCGCGTCCCTTTGTTAAAAAGACAGAGTTCCTTGAGCTTATGAATAATGAAAACGAGAACGTGATAATCGGCTCGCCTATAAGCTTTACGGTATTAAAGGGCAGAGGCAAGGTAGAGGGTATTTTCGACCGCTCCGAGCTTATAAACGTGCAGCTTCCGCAAAAATTCAATACTAAGCTTTTAAAGGATGCTCATTACAAGGCAAAGGCGGAGGACAAGCTCTTTACCGAGGATGCGAGCGCAGTATTTTACTATTTTCCGAGCGTTAATATAGAGGTTATCGAGGGTAAGGATTATAATATCAAGCTTACCACTCCTACCGATATGCTCGTCGGAAAGATAATATACGATGAATATTTTTCAGGGAGGACAGACTGATGAGCCTTTGTATTATAACGGGCGCAGGAGCGGGAATAGGTAAGGCTACCGCAATCGAGCTTTCAAAGCAGAGCTTTTTTGACGGATTTGCAATTCTCGGAAGAAATGCCGAAGCGTTGGCGGCAACTGTAAATGAGATGCTTGAAAACAATGCGGCGCTTAAAATAAAGACTTATCCGATAGACCTTGACGATCCCGACAAAATCCCCGAAATCGTAGACTCGGTTTACGCAGATTTTGGCTCGGTCGATTGCTTGCTCAATATAGCGGGATACACCGACCCTCAGTCGCTTTTGCTTACCTCGCTTGACGGATTTCGCAAGACCTATAACGTAAACGTGTTTTCACCGTTTATGCTTATGCGTGAGTGCGTAAAATATATGAAGAATAACGGCGGTAAAATTCTCAACGTGGCATCCACCGCGGGAATGACGCCAAGACCGGGCTGGCTTAGCTATGCATCCTCAAAGGCGGCGCTTATTTCTATGTCGCAAACGCTCACCGAGGAATTGGCGGAGTATAATATAAAAATGTACTGTGTATCCCCCGGACGTTGCGCAACCGACCTTCGTAAAAAGCTTGCGCCCGACGAGGACCCGACAACTATTATGCAGCCTGCGGAGGTTGCGGAGGTTATCGTTCGCCTTATTTCTCCCGATGAAAAATGTCTTGACGGACAGAATATCGTAATAAGAAAAAAGACTTGATTTTTGTGGAAACTGAAAGGCAGGGCTAAAGCCTTTGCTTTTGGAGGAAATATGTATTTGTTTTCTATCGTCGTCCCTTGCTATAACGTGAGCGGACGTATAAATGCTTTGCTTGATATGCTTTCAAGCAAGGATTATTCAAATTATGAGGTGGTGCTTGTTGACGATTGCTCAAAGGACGATTCCTACGAAAAATTGCTCGAAAAAAGCGCGTCGCACCCGAATTTCAAGGTCGTTCAGCCCCCTAAAAACGGAGGCCCCGGACCTGCGAGAAATTTTGGAATTTCAAACGCATCGGGAAAATATATTCTCTTTTGCGATAGCGACGATATCTTCGATATTACCTGCCTTCCCAAATTAGACGAGTTTTTACAAAGGTATCCCGATGCCGATATAGTTGCATCGCCGTACTTGCTCGACAGAAGTCAAAAGGAAACCTTTGCGGATAACTATTCTAAATACAAAAACGGAGAAAAAATGCGCCCCGAGGATATCGTTGTCGGTAATTTAGCTCCTTGGGCAAAGGTTTACAGGAGAGATGTTATTATCGAAAACGGCGTTGAATTTCCCGCAAGAATGACGGGCGAGGACGCTTGCTTCGTAATTAATTATGCGGTTTACGCAAAAAACGTATATAAGCTTGAATTGGCTTATTATACTTACATTATGAATGATGAGTCAATCACTCACAAGCACCGTGAGGATTGGCAGATGCCTACGACCTTCGAGCTTTTGCTACCGATTTATCAGGAGCATTTCCCGAGCGTTGAGGTGCAGCGCTTTATCGAGAGTCATTTGCTTACTAAGGCAAAGATAATGACCGATGCGCACTGCAAAAATTCCGAAATCAAAAAATGGTTTAAAAAGGAAAATAAGCGCTATCCCGATTGGTATGCGCAGACAGAAAATTTAGACAGATCGCTATACAGACGAATGATATATTTTGCGATGCATAAGAGCAGTCCTATTCTTATAAAGCTCGTTATGCTTATAAGGAGAGTTCTTTACTGAGGCGCATTCTGTCCTTGAAAGATTTCGCATAACGGTTTTATGCGTTACGGAGGCTATTAACAAGTGAGCTTTTTATCAAACGTAATCTCATTTTTAATATATTTTTTTAGCGCCGCTTTATCTGTTTTCTTTATTAAGAGGGCGGAAAAGAAGAAAAAAAGAAAGCTCTCGGCGGCTCTCGGCGTGCTTATTCCGTCGGTGGTTGCGGCTTTTCGTGAGTCGGGAATCGACCTCGCTACTTATAGAAGCTGGTACGATTTTATTCACGCAGGCGGAAAATACGACGTTGAGCTTGGTTGGAATATTTTAAATAAAATAGCTCCTTCGTTTGCGGCGTTGCAGTTTTTGGCGGCTCTTATCTTCTTTTTCGTATCTTACCTTGCAATAAAGAAATTCGACGCTCCGAACAGATGGCTCTCGTGGCTTATAATTTTGAGCCTTTCAACGGGTATGCTTTACAATATGACCCGTCAGGCAATTGCGGTGGCGTTTATATTTTTGGGAACTGCTTATTTTTCAAAGAAAAAATATTTTAAGTTTCTCATTTCGGTCCTTTTGGCAACTCTGTTCCATAAGACCGCTATAATTATGTCCTTGCTCTTGCCGTTGTATTGGTTTATAATGAAGCGAGTAAAGAAGCTTATTTTGGTAACGGCAATTATGTCGGCGGCATCTATTTTGTGCGTTCCGATGATAGTATGGGCGGTAAGAAGGCTTGGACTTTTTTCTACTTATATGCTTGATAAATCCTTCGAGCTTTCGCTTTCATTCTTGCTTTATACGCTTCCGCCCTTGCTCCTTTATGCTTGGAAGCCGAGCGTTTTCAAGGAGGATAAGAGAGTAAGATTTTGCTTGGTGCTTTATCTTTTTATAATTCCTATGCAATTTTTGGGAATGCGACTTCCGTTTGCAGACAGAATAATGTTTTATTTCCGTCCCGCAATTGCTATCGCCGTTCCGCTTATGATAGCGCGCTATGCCGAGATAGATAAATCTAAGGCAAAATGGATAAAGGCGGGCTACGTTTTATGGTTTATTTTCTATCACATAATGATGGGATTTTTGCTCAACGAAAACGGAATGTATCCGTATATTAATTTTTAGTTTTTGAATAACGGTTTTAGAGGTACGTCTATGAAAATGGTTTATATATTAAAAAAGGGCTTTCAGTATTTTCCGCCCTGCTTGGCACAGCTTCTTTATCTTGACGATATGGGCGTTGAGCTTGAGGTCTATCACGGACAAAATTCCGATGCGATAAACGCAATTCTCGACAAAAGAGGAATAAAGCATCACACGCTTAAGTCGGACAGAAACAATAAGACGAGATTGCAGAGCTTTCAAACTCTTTTTGATTATACCTGCGAAATAAGAAAAATAATAAAGAGCATTCCAAAGGAAACCGTGCTTTGGTTTGGAAACTGCGAGTCCTGCGTTACCGTTGGAAAGCCTATTTACGATAGAAAATTCGTTTTGTCGGTGCTTGAGCTTGACGATACCGATTCGCTTATCGGCAAGCAGCTTAAAAAGATAATAAATAAGGCGGCGGTAGTTCTTTGCTGCGAAAAGCACAGAGCCGCTATAATGCGTATTTATTATAATCTTGATCGCGAGCCTTACGTTCTTCCCAATAAGCCTTATGAGCTTAATGACGATAACGTGCAGCTCGACGAGAAATATAAGAGCATAATCGAGCCTATTAAGGACAAGTTTATAGTGCTTTATCAGGGAATGGTTACACCCGATAGACCCCTTGATAAGATTGCCGATGCGCTCAATATTCTTAACGATGAAAATACTTATTTTCTCATTCTCGGCAAGGCGGACGAGTCTTACCGTGAGGAGCTTAAGAAGCACTATCCGAGAACGGTGTTCGGCGGTTTTATTCCAAGCCCTCAGCACCTTCTTGTAACGCAATATGCTAAGATAGGAATTGCGAATTACGATTATTCCTGCCTTAATAATCTTTTCTGCGCTCCGAATAAGATATATGAATATGCAAAATTCGGTATGCCGATGCTTACCTCTACGAATATAGGTCTTACCGAAACGGTAGGAGCGGCTAACGCGGCGGTTTGCGTTGATTTTCTTGACGTTAATCAGATTGCAGAGGGAATTAATAAAATAAAGAGCAATTATGAGCTTTATTCTAAGTCGGCAATTGACTTTTATGAGGGAACGTCTAACTTTGAAACAATAAAGGAAATTGTAAAAGAATTATGATAAATAAAATTTTGAAAAGCAAGGTCTTTTCAAACGGAGCTTATCTGTATATATTGCAGTTTTTTAATACGGTTCTTCCGCTTTTCACAATTCCGTATATAACTCGAATACTCGGTGACAGTCAGTACGGAGTATTCAGTAAAATGTTTAATTATATTACGTATTTCCAAGCCTTCGTCGAATACGGCTTTGCTTTGGCGGGCGCGCGTGCGGTATCGCTTAGCAAAACCGAGGAGGAGCGTAATAAGATATTCAGTAGCATAACGTACAGTAAGATTTTGTTAACCCTCGTTTCCGTCGTAGCGGTTGCAATTTTGAGCGTTACCTTGGCAAAAACTCCAACGCAGACGGCGTGTATGCTTATACTTGCGTTAATGCTCGTTGCCGAGATATTTACCCAGACGTGGTTTTTGCAGGGAATGGAGCATATGCGTCCGATAACCGTTGTAAGCATTATTTCGAGGTCTATATCAACGGTGCTTATATTCGCTTTTGTAAAAAGACCCTCGGATTTGTTGCTTTATACGGTTTTGTTCGTGGCTACAAATTTGATAACCGGTTTGCTTGGAACGGCGGTTATTGTAAAGAAGTTTAAGGTTAAGCTTGTTAAGCTTGGATTTTCCGATATAAAATTTGCTTTGGTAGATGCGTGGCCCTTGTTTACAACATCGTTTGCAAGTCGAGTTTGCTCGGGATTTGCAATTACCGCGCTCGGATTTTTCTGCTCAAATGCGATAGTCGGAGGCTATTCGGCGGTTCAAAAAATACCGTATATCCTCGTTATGATGTTCGCACCGTTGGGACAGGTGATATATCCCTTTATTTGCAAGCTTTATCAATCCGACGTTAATAAGGGAATTAAAACTATAAAAAAAATAGCGGCGGTTTTCTTGGGCGCTTGCTTGGTCGGCGTTGTAGTGCTTATCGTGTTGAGAAAGTGGGTAGTAAACCTCGTTCTCGGAGCAGAGTACGTTCGATACGCAGATTTAACTATTCCGCTTGCTTGCTGGTTGTTTTTGAGTATAACCAATAACTTTTTGGGCGTTCAAACACTCGTTGCAAGAGGATATAAACAGATTTATAGCCGTTGCTTTTTGGTGAGCATCGTTTTCCTTATCGGATTAAATCTTATTTTCGGTTATTTCTTTGGCGCTATGGGCGTCGCAATAGCCACGATGATAGGCGAGCTTATTCTTACCGTAGGATGCTTGACGGTAATTATTAAATATGGCTTGTTAAAACCAACTAATAATCAATTGAGTACGGAGGTTGAGTAACTTTTATGAAAAAAGTAATGCTTGTATTCGGCACACGCCCCGAGGCGATAAAAATGTGTCCGCTTGTAAATGAATTAAAATCAAGAGATAACGTCGAAACGGTCGTTTGCGTAACGGGTCAGCACAGACAGATGCTTGATTCGGTGCTTGGCGCGTTTTCGGTAACGCCCGATTACGATTTGTCGATAATGAAAGAAAAGCAGACGCTTTTTGATATTACTACGGGAATTCTTAACGGTATAGGCGAGGTTCTTGACGAGGTTAAGCCCGACGTAGTGCTTGTTCACGGAGATACGTCGACTACCTTCGTAACCGCTCTCGCTTGCTTCTATAAGCAGATACCGATAGGTCACGTTGAGGCGGGACTTCGTACTTATAATATTTACAGTCCTTATCCCGAGGAGTTCAACCGTCAGGCGGTTTCTATAATTTCAAGCTATAATTTTGCGCCTACCGAGCTTTCACGCGATAATCTTCTTCGTGAGGGACATGCGGCAGAGAGTATTTACGTTACGGGTAATACCGCAATTGATGCGCTTAAGACTACCGTTCGAGAGGATTATACACATCCCGAGCTTGATTGGGCTTCGGATAGCAGACTAATAATGATAACCGCGCACAGACGCGAAAATCTTGGTCAACCTATGAGAAATATGTTCCGCGCTATTCGCAGAGTTATGGACGAGCATCCCGACGTTAAGGCAATATATCCTATTCATATGAATCCCGTTGTTCGTCAAGCGGCAAATGAGGAGCTTGGTGATTGCGACAGAATAAGAATAATCGAGCCGCTTGAGGTGCTTGATTTCCACAATTTCTTGGCTCGTAGCTATATGATTCTCACAGACTCGGGAGGAATTCAGGAGGAAGCACCCTCGCTTGGTAAGCCTGTTCTTGTAATGCGTGATACTACCGAGCGTCCCGAGGGAATAAAGGCGGGAACGTTGAAGCTTGTCGGAACAGACGAGGACGTTATATATGAAAATTTCAAGCTCTTGCTTGAAAATAATGATGCTTATGACGCTATGTCAAAGGCAAGCAATCCTTACGGCGACGGATTTGCTTGTAAGAGAATTGCTGATATTCTTTGTGATTGATATTTAATTAAGAATAGTTTGTTTTATTTATGGGGGAAGAAAACTTTTAAAAAAAGCTTTTCTTCCCCCGAACCCCCATCTTTCAAAAACCTTGAAACGTGGGGGATTATTTTTTTGCCGCAATAACTGCGTTCGACCAACGAGCCGTCAATGTTCGCACTACACCCACGAGTGAAAGTTTTGGTCAAGCTTTTTCAAAAGCTTGTAGGTTTGGGCAGCGCCCACAAAACGGCGTTTCTTTTTGCCAAGCCTTTTTCTTTGCGCCTTGTGTGTCAAAGAAAAAGCGAAGTAGGGATTATTGATTTTTTAATGTACCTCATCCGTCAACCGCAATTATTTCAGCAAACAATAAACCCCACATCAAGAATTTTTTTATAAAAATATTTCAAGGAGAGAAAAATGAAAAAACGGCGGGAAAGAGAGCTTATGCCTCCAAAAACCGAAAAAAATAAGAGCTATGATACCCGCTTCACCATACTCGGTGTATCCTTTCTGCTAATATGCGCAATATTTCTCGTTTATTTGGGCGCAACGCAGATAAACGGCGCAAAATATTTCTTTCCGAGAAGCGACGATATAATCAAAACCGAAACAGTTTACGGTGAACGCGGCAGAATATTCGACAGAAACGGAAAGCTGCTCGTCGGAAATACCGCAAACTATAAATTAATATTCGAATACGGCTCTATGGCAGACAAGCGCAAGGACGTAAATTTAGCGCTTATTGAATGTCTTAAGGCGCTAAATGAAACAAACACCGCCGCCTACCGAACAGACGATTACTTCCCTTTTATAGGAACGTATCCCAATATGAGCCTTAAAAACACGGCAAGCGACGAAACGAGCAACGTCGGATATTACTATCAAAGATTTTTAAAAAAGCAAGAGCTTGAAAAAAACACAACCGCAGATAAGGTATGCGAATATTTTGTCAACAAATACAAGCTCTGGAGCGAGCTTTACTCCAATTCGGCAATAAGCGAGCTTATTCGAATTTATTACGATATGGAGCGCATCGGCTTCGGATATTATCAGCATTATACGATTGCCGAAGGAATCGACCCCACCAACGATAGCGCTAAGGCTCTTATAACTCTTATAAATGAAAAGGCTATCGAGGGCGCAAACTTTATAAAGCAGACCGAACGAGTCTACCCCTACGATACCTATGCCGCTCACATTCTCGGCAGAATAGGAAAAATAACCGCAGAAAACGTATCAAAATACGAGGACTATCCGCTCGACGCTCTTGTAGGCACATCAGGCTGCGAGGCGGCTTTCGAGCAATATCTGCGCGGAACTGACGGTAAAAAAATCTCGGTCTACAACAAATCGGGCGAGCTTATAGAGGAATATTACGACCCCGAGCCGGTTGTCGGCAAGGATATTTATTTAACTCTTGATATAGATTTACAAATTGCCGCAGAGGATGCTCTTGCGCACGAAATAGAACGTCTTGACGATTCCGAGGCGGGCGCGGCGACCTTTATCGACCCCAATAGTGGCGAGGTTTTGGTTTCCGCCTCATATCCGACGTACAGTCAAAATCAATTCTCGGGAATCGAATATTATGCATCGCTTGCAAGCGACGAAAATATGCCTCTTTTAAACCGCGCAATTCAAGGCGCATATGCTCCCGGCTCGGTTTACAAGGTTGGCGCGGCTCTTGCGGCTCTTGAAAACGGAGATATCTCCGACTCGACCTGCTACGATTGCCAAAAGGTATATCCTTTCTTCGAGCCTAACAGTCCTACATGCCTTGGAAAGCACGGAAAAATAGACGTCACCGAAGCGCTTGAGGTATCCTGCAACGTATTCTTTTATTACGTCGGACACGAAAACGGACTCGACAAAATCACTCCCTACACACGCTCACTCGGACTCGGTGTGCCTACGGGCATCGAGCTTGGCGAGCGAATAGGCGTAGTTGCGAGCGAGGAATACTGCCTCAACACCGAAAAAACATGGCGAACAATCGACAATGCGACGGGCGCTATCGGTCAGTCCTATCATCTATACTCCCCTCTCCAGCTTAGCGTTTACACCTCAACCGTTGTAAACGGCGGAACACGCTACTCGGCGCACTTTCTAAAGGAGGTCAAGGATAGGCAGGGCAACGTAATACTTACAACAAAAACGAGCGTTGCGGAAAAGGTAAGCTTCTCGGCGCAAACTCATTCAACCATCAAAAACGCTATGAGCCGCGTGGTTAGCGAAAGCGACGTTCTCACCCGTTATTTTGCAAACGTAAACGCAACCGTTGGCGGAAAAACGGGTACTGCGCAGGTCAGCGCAAACTCGACCCTGCCCGACAACGCTCTTTTTTCGGGCTTTGCGCCCTACGATAACCCCGAAATCGTCGGCTCTTGTATTCTTGAAGCGGGCGAGGCGGGCGCTAACGCATCTAAGGTTGTCGCATCGGTATTTGAGAGCTACTTTGCCGAGGATATTCAGCCCGAGGCTTGACTTATTGCGCGCTTTGGTGTATAATTTAAATAAATTGCTTGATTAATTATAAAAAAACTCTAACATAAAAGAGGTAAAACAATGATAAAAAACATACCCGAGCTTTTTGGATGTATGGTATTTAACGAGGAAGTAATGCGCGAGAGGCTTTCTCCCGACGTATTCGACTCGTTAATCAAAACAATCGAAACCGGAAAAACAATAGACGCCTCAATCGCCACTCCCGTAGCCGCCGCTATGAAGGATTGGGCAATCGAAAAGGGCGCAACTCATTATACCCACTGGTTTCAGCCCTTAACGGGTCTTACCGCCGAAAAGCACGATTCATTCCTTTCTCCGCAAGGCAGAAGCAAGGCGGTTATGGAATTTTCGGGCAAGGAGCTTATAAAGGGTGAATCCGATGCGTCCTCGTTCCCCTCGGGCGGTCTTCGCGCCACCTTTGAGGCAAGAGGCTACACTGCTTGGGACCCCGGCTCTTACGCCTTTGTTAAGGACGGAACTCTTTACGTTCCAACCGCATTCTGCTCTTATACAGGCGAGGCTCTTGACACAAAGACTCCCTTGCTCCGCTCTATGGACGCAATAAGCGCTCAGGCTTTGCGAATAGTTCGTCTTTTTGGCGATACAGAGTCACAGCGCATCAATACCACCGTCGGCGCAGAGCAGGAATATTTTATAATCGATAAAGAAATCTACGATATGCGTAAGGATTTGCTCTACACGGGAAGAACGCTTTTCGGAGCGCACTCGCCTAAGGGTCAGGAGCTTGAGGACCATTACTTCGGACCTCTAAAAACACGCATAAACGCATATATGACCGAGCTTGACGAGGAGCTTTGGAAAATGGGCATCTACTCAAAAACCAAGCACAACGAGGCAGCTCCCGCTCAGCACGAATTAGCCCCGATATACGTTTCGACAAATCTTGCCGTTGACCAAAATCTTTTGATTATGGAATATATGAAGAAAATTGCCGAGCGCCACGGACTTGTTTGTCTGCTCCACGAAAAGCCTTATGCAGGCGTAAACGGCTCGGGCAAGCACAACAACTGGTCGATATCGACCGACACGGGCAAAAATCTGCTCAACGCAGGAAAGACTCCCGCGGAAAACGTACTCTTTTTGCTCGTTCTTGCGGGAATAGTTAAAGCCGTCGACGATTATCAGGACCTTCTTCGCGTATCTGTTTCGCACGCAGGAAACGACCACCGACTCGGAGCGGGCGAAGCTCCCCCAGCGATACTCTCTATCTTCGTTGGAGAGGAGCTTGATTCTATTATCGACTCGATAATAAACGGAAAAGCCTATGAGGGCGTCAAGGCAGGCGTTATGGACTTGGGTATTCCCTCAATTCCTACCTTCCGCAAGGATACGACCGACAGAAACCGCACCTCGCCCTTTGCCTTTACGGGTAACAAATTTGAATTCCGTATGCTCGGCTCATCGCAAAACATCGCACTTCCCAACGTGGTACTCAACACCGCCGTTGCCGAGAGCTTTCGCATATTTGCAGACGAGCTTGAGGGCGCAGAGGACTTTAATTCTGCGGTCGCTAAGGTCATTAAAAGAACCTTTACCGAGCATCGCCGCATAATTTTTGACGGAAACGGCTATTCTTACGAATGGAAAAAGGAAGCCGAGCGCCGTGGACTTCTCAATCTTGAAAGCTCTGTCGATGCCTTTAAGTGCTTCAATCTCCCCAAAAACGTAGCGCTCTTTGAGCGTCACGGAGTTATGAGCAAGGTGGAAATCGACTCACGCGAGGATATTTTCTTTGAAAATTACTCAAAAATCATCAATATAGAAGCCCTTACGATGATAGAAATGGCAAGCCGTGATATCATCCCTGCGGTCAATGCCTATATGGGCGACCTTGCAAAGGGCGCAAACGAAAAGGAAAAGCTTTGTCCCGGCTCGTGCGCGGTAGAGCGTGACATAATCAAAAAGCTCTCCTCACTTACCTATAAAGCGTACAATGCGCTTGAGGAATTACTTAATATTGAAAAGGTAACGGCATCTATCCCCGACAACGTATCGCGTGCCGAAAGCTATCACGATAACGTAATTCCCGCTATGAATACGCTTCGCTCCTACGTTGACGAAATGGAAATGATAACCTCGTCGGAATATTGGCCCTTGCCAACCTACGGCGATATGATGTTTAAGGTCTAAAAAATCAGACGCTTGAACTCTTTGATTTGAAAGGAAATACTGAAAAAATGAAAAAGCTTATATCACTTATTACTATTATTGCGCTTTTAATAACCGCTTTGGCTATCTTCTCGTCCTGCGGCTCAAATAAGGGCGCTGCAAGCGTTGAGGCAACAAAGCTCACCGAAAATGAAAGCATCACATGGTCTTATAGCGCAGACACTAAAACATTAAAAATCGTAGCAACGAGCGCCGAGCCCGCAGATCTTCCCACCTTTGAAAAGGGCAAAGCTCCGTGGTTTTCAATTCGTACCTCTGCCGTAAAGCTTGAGCTTTCAAATATCGCAAAAATTTCCGATTATGCATTCTATTCTATGTACTACATTAAGGAAATCTCCTTTGGCAGTACGGTTAGCGAAATCGGTAAATGCGCATTTGCATTCTGCGCTTCTCTTGCAGAAATAACCGTTCCCGACGGCGTAACCTCAATCGGAGAGTCTGCATTTGAGGGCTGCGCTACTCTTAAAACGGTTAAGCTTCCCACAAGCATCAATAGCCTTGGCGAGAGAGCCTTTGCGTACAATCAAATGCTCACGTCGGTAACTATCGACAAAGCTTACCTCTCCTCTCTTTCAACAGAGTCATTTAACTCAATATTCGAGGGAATTGCTCAGCCTGCCATTACAACGATAGGCGCTAATGCTCCCGCGGAGCCTGCTCCCGAGCCTGAAGAGCCCTCGAACGAGGATATCACAACCGACGCTACCGACAAAGTAGACTCTACCGATAAAAATGAAAACGAAACAGAAGCGCCCGCGGTTGAAAAGCCTAACGACGTAACGACTATAATTGCTATAATCGTTCTTGCGCTCGTTATAATAGGACTTGTTGTAGGCGGTATTCTTCTTGCTCGTTCTAATAAAAATCAAACCAAGGACTCGCGCACCGTTCGTAAAAACGGAAACGATAAATACAATAAAAACGCAAAGGGTAAAAAGAAATAAGCTATGAAAAACAATATAAAGCTTGAGCTTAACGTATCAGAGGAGCTTCTTCGTAAATTTCTCTTTGTTTGCGAAAAGGAAAATCGCTCTCCCTCTGCTCAATTCGCCTTTATGGTTAGAAATAACGTTGCATATTATGAAAAAACCAAGGGCAGAATACCTCAGTCCGACCTTTCAAAAATAGATATCTCGGACTACGAGGGGAATTGAATTAAATTGAATTGAATTGAATAGTGGATGTTTAACTCGGGGAAAACTTTCTTTAAAGAAAGCTTTCCCCCGAATCCCTTTCAAAGAACTCTCAACGGAGGGTTTTATTTTTTTGCAATAATAAGTGTGCTATGTTATTTGAAATTTTCCCGTTTGAAAGTTTTTGGCGCTACCTTTTTTCAAAAAAGTAGCAAAAAAGCCTAACACAAGCTAACTCCCTTATCCGCTTTTTCTTTGACACACAAGGCGCAAAGAAAAAGGCTTGGCAAAAAGAAACGCCGTTTTTTATGGGCTCTGCCCAAACCCGCAAGCTTTTGAAAAAGCTTGACCAAAACTTTCCTGCGTGGGTGTAGTGCTAACATTAGCAGCTCGTCGGTCGAGCGCGCTATGTTATTTGAAATTTTCCCCGTTTGAAAGTTTTTGGCGCTACCTTTTTTCAAAAAGGTAGCAAAAATTCTTAAAACAAGCTAACTCCCTTATCCGCTTTTTCTTTGACACGCAAGGCGCAAAGAAAAAGGCTTGGCAAAAAGAAACGCCGTTTTTATGGGCTCTGCCCAAACCCGCAAGCTTTTGAAAAAGCTTGACCAAAACTTTCCTGCGTGGGTGCAGTGCTAACATTTGTGGCTCGTCGATTGAACGCAATCATTATGACAAAAAAAGAACCCTCCGAGGAGAGTTCTTTGAAAGGGGTGCGGGGAAAAGCTTTCTTCCCAAGAAAGTTTTCCCCGCAAAAAAGCAAAAATCTTTTATCCGCTTTTTATTAAAATTTACTGCTCCCAAACCTCGAGAACACGCTGCCAAATAAGGTCGGCGGTCGCCTCGGCATCATAAGACGCTATCGGATTAGAGAGAAGACTTTGACGGTATTTATCAAGCTCGCCTCTGTTTTTAGAGAAATGAACTATCTTTTTTGCCGCCAAACGCGAGGACGGTATATAAAGTCCGCCTTTGAGCGTATGAACGTAAAAATTCTTAATACTGCGCTCAACGTAGGTAATGCATTTAGTTACGATTATCGGTACTCCCAAAGCGGCAGGCTCTGCCATTGAGTTAGCTCCGCTCTTACCTACAAACAAATCGGCAACACAGATATATTCAAGCACCTTATCGGTAAATCCAACCGAAATAAGTCGGATATTATCGGGCGTGCTTAAGCGCTTAAGCCTCTCGCAAAGCTCCTCGTTCATTCCGCAGAGCGCAATAAGAGTCATTTTCGCATCACTCCGCAAAAGCGCTTTAACGGTCTTTTCAAGTCGCGCCATTCCGTATCCACCGTCGCAAAGCGTAACCACAAACTCGTCCTCGGGAATACCGAGAGCCGCTCTTAGCTCGCTTTTTCTTCCCTCTCTGCGGTAGCTTTCTGTTTCGGGACGAATGGGAAACGGAACTTGAGTTATATTTCCGCCTGCATACATTCTATAACGGAGAGCCTTTTTATATCCTATCGAATTAGATATCAAAAAATTATTACTGTCAACGTCAAACGCACCGTTCGAAAGCACGTCGGGACAAAAGGATATCGTATAAGGATGCGGTCCTTTAATTTGATTTACATAATAAGGAATAGCCCAATGCGTTGCGTAAATCACGTTTGCGTTAAGCTCCTCGATATGCTTTACGGCAAGCGGATTTGTTTTTCGTCCGCTAATCGAAAGCGAGAGCAAAACATATAGCGCAAAGGCGTTGCCCGCAATCGAATTTCCTATTTTACAAAGAATACTCAAAATCGGCGAGCGGTTTTGATTTTGCACCGCCTTTTTAAAAAGCTTTTCGGTCTTTTGCATATCGGCATTTCCCGTTTCGGTAAAGAAATGCGACTCCACGACCTCGACCTTATCTCCGTATTTTCTCTTAAAGACCTCGCAAACGGTATGCGTGGGAACTATATGCCCCTTGCCTGCCTCAACGTAAGGGAAAAGCACTCTCGGCTTCTCTCCTTTTTTTACTTTATTTATATTATCAAGCTTTTCTTGTCGACGCTCCTCAAGCATAAGCTCGGCGCACGCCAAAAATACACCGTAAACGATTGCAAAATTAGGATAAAAGAAGAAATTATCAAAAAGCGACATCGCCAATATCAAGCTTGGCGTAAGAAGCACCAAAATTCTGTTCCAATCAAATTTTCTAAAGGTAAGCTCGATACCGTGCTTTAGATGGAACAAAAATGCAAAAATTCCGACAACTCCCATAGAGCCTAAAAATTCGACGATAATATTATGATACATAATATCAAAAATATTTACGTTCATGCTTGCGTCAAGACCCGACATATCACGTCCGACCGAAAATCCGACTCCGAATATCGGTGCGGAAATAAAGTCCTTAAGTCCGCCAAGCCAAATATTTGCTCTATCTCCGAAAAAGTCGACTATGGTACTTCCGTCATCAAAAAGAAAATCAAAGCGAAGCATATCGGCAATTCGCTCGAAAATTTTCATAGGCTCGTCAGCAACAAGCAAAAAGGCAACAAATGCAAGCACACCGCAACCGACAAAAGAGAGCGCAAAGGCTCTGTTTGCGATTTTATTTTTATTTTTAAAGCAACAAATTATAATACCGATAACAAAAGCAATTCCGCCAAAAAGAAGTGCGGAGCGAGTATTTATAATAAACGTACCCGCTAAAAACGCTAAAGCGCAAAAGCAGGAAAGAATAGGATATCTTCGAGTCCTTGCAAGATAAAGAGCCGCAGGAATAGCCAAAGCCATAACCGCTCCCGATATCGTGGGAACGCCCCAACCGAGGCTCAGAAGCGCGCGGTTAAGAATTATGTGACTTCCCTCAAGAAAGACCTGCGTATTTCCCTCGGCAATCATTTGATATGCGCGAATACCCGTTTGCGCAACCACTATCCAGCCTGCGCAGACGAGAGATTTGCAAGCATACGCCACCATATCCTTGGAGCGTGAGAGCAAAACGAGAAAAACGCAATAAAAGAGTGTCAATCCGCCTCCGATAAGCAAGCCGTAAAGCAAATTCATCGGATTCCAGTGTACGCTAAAGAGTCCGTTCAAGATAAGCGCTATATCAATGGCGATAATTCCCCAGAAGAAAAGCCCCTTTTTGAGTATTATTTCCCCTAAAAGTCCCGCGCTTAATATTCGGTAAAGAATAACCGAAAGCAAAAGCACCAAGCATATAGCAAAATGAATCAGGCTCGACGGGTCAAATGGCAAGGTATAAGCCGCACTGTAAAGCAGAGTCGAAAAGCCGTCGCCAAGGTCGTAGCCGATAGCGTAATATATAAGCAAGGCGGGAACTAAAAATATTTTAAAATCATCGGAAAAAAGTCCGCCAAATACAACGGTAAGCGTTAAAAACCAGATACACGGCAGATAGACCTCCTTTGGACTTGTTCCCGATATTATGCAGACAATCGCAAACAATATCGGATAAAGAGAGGAGTTCTGCAATCTGACCAAAAACGCGATTATTTTATTTTTTTCACGAATTTTGTCAAAAAACGTCATAAATCAAAGCTCCGAAAAAACAATTCTATTGACTTTGACCAAATGGTGACATATAGTATCAGTGGAAGAAAAGGAAACTACGAAAACGTATTCGGAGGTTATATACATGAAAAAACTGCTGCTCAATGGCCAGTGGAGCCTGAATGTGCAGGGCGCGCCCTATAATAATGTAGCGGCCACCGTCCCCGGCTCCGTATACCACGATCTGCTCTGCGCCGGTCTGATGGAAGATCCCTTCTACCGGGACAATGAGATGAAGTCCCTTGCCCTGATGGACAATGACTTCCTCTACAGCCGCACCTTTGAGGTCTGCG
>JAZRGA010000017.1:0-51103 GCA_045643945.1 Eubacteriales bacterium
ATAGATCGTGAGGATGTATTTGATGATACAAAATCAGAAAAAATTAAGATAGATCCTTTTCAAAATATTAAATTTACAGTGGGTGGTGTATCGCCATATTGTACTGTTGCTATTGATAATTCTAATTGTAGTAATGAAACACAACAATCTGTCACATATACATTAGATAAAAGCCAGTATGCAAACGGCGATACAATTATTGTCAAAGCAAGGTTAAATACATATGGAAACAGTAAATATACTTTGTCTTCTGATACATATAATAAATTTACTGTTAAAAATCAACCAGAATTTATAACATCACTTCAAAATATAAATTTAACAATTTTAAAATCAGAATTGAATGATTATATTTCGGCGGGTAAGGCAAAAGTATTAACTAATGATCAATTTTTATTTAGTTTATATTGGAAAGATACCGATAATACCGGTTATTTTTCATCTGTAAAAAGTACTACTTTAAAAGCAACCTATTTTTCTAGTTTAAAGGCTATGAAACAATCAGACTTTAAACTTGGTAGAACGTGTTATAACAGGGTTTCATTTGTTTATGAAATGGAGTATACTTGGAAAAATTATTTAAACAATTATAGTGTAGAGTCTGGCAAAGCTTGGTTTACTATAAGTGCAGAGAATATTATACGATATCCTGATGGACGTATAGAGTGGGGAACTGCTTCAATAGGTAAAGGAGATTTTACGTGTGATGAGTCAGCACAAGGATTAAATGCTTGTATAAATTCTACTATAATGGTAAATTCAGATAAATATAATATATCAAAAATAAATTAATATAGTTTGTCATATACGTTTTTACATAGTAATCATTAAATAGATAAAATAAAAGAACCGTTTCGAGTGAAGCGGTTCTTTTGTGTTTTTATGAAAATTTGGTTGTCGTGGGAGTCGACCTCTACGGATTTGTGTGAACATTGTGCGTTTAAGGGTTGAACGGACAGTGGAGGACGCCTGTCCCTACTATAAAATGTGCGGTGCGGACAAAGCACTCTCAATCGTTGAGCGCACTATGTAAACTAAAAATAAAACCCGTTTGAAAGTTCTTGAAAGAAAGGGGGTGTGGGGGGAAGAAAACTTCGTTCAAGAAGTTTTCTTCCCCCCACTTAAAAAATCACTATAAAATTACTTCACATAATCAAATTCGAAGTCATATATAGAAACCGTCATACCGTCGACGCAGCCCTTTTCCTCGAGAAGCTCAAATACGCCGCTCTTTTTAAGGACTCGTTGGAAGAAGTTAAGGGATTCATAATCCTCGAAATTAACTTGACCGACGAGGTTATAGAGCCATTCGCCCTCGACGTAGAATGTATCGTTTTCTCGACGTATTGTCGTATCGCGCGAAGCTCCGACGTATGCGTCTTCTTCCTCATATTCAGCCTCATAAACGAGCATAGGCGGAAGCTCTGCAAGCATCTTATCTGCAAGCTTGATCATTTCATTAAGTCCCTTACCCGTCGCTGCCGAAACATAGATAAGCTCCCAGCCGTTTTCCTTTACATATTCCTCGAATGCCGCAATATCAACTCTGTCGGTATCGAGTATATCGGATTTATTCGCAACTATTATCTGGTCGCGAAGCGCAAGAGCTGGGCTATATCTTTCAAGCTCGGTATTTATAGTTTTGATATCCTCGATAGGATCTCTGTATTCCGAGCAAGAAATATCAACGACGTGCAAAAGAAGTCTGCAACGGTCGACGTGGCGCAAAAAGGCGTGTCCAAGTCCTGCTCCGTCTGCCGCTCCTTCTATAAGTCCCGGAATATCTGCGGCAACAAAGCCTCTCTCCTCACCCGTCGAAACAACTCCGAGATTAGGGGAGAGCGTTGTGAAGTGATAGTCGGCAATTTTAGGCTTTGCCGAGCTTATACGCGCGAGAATTGAGGATTTTCCAACGCTTGGAAAGCCGATAAGACCGACGTCTGCGAGCATTTTAAGCTCTAAGGTAAGCTCCTTTTCATCTCCCTTTCGTCCGCTTTTTGCGAACATAGGAATTTGACGTGTGGGAGTTGCAAAGTGACGGTTACCGAATCCACCCTTGCCGCCCTTGCAGCAAACGAAGTCTGCGCCGTCATTTTCGGTCATATCGTGAATTATTTTGCCGCTTTTAGCGTCACGGATTATTGTTCCCGGAGGAACTGAAATTATCATATCCGCAGCAGTAGCGCCGTGGAATTTTCCGCCCTTGCCGTTTTCACCGTTTTGAGCGATGAATTTATGCTTATAGCGGAATGCGAGCAGGGTATTTGTTCCCTCGTCAACTCTGAAAACTATATTACCGCCATGACCTCCGTCACCACCGTCAGGTCCGCCATGCGATACGTATTTTTCACGTCTGAAGGACACCGCGCCGTTTCCGCCGTCGCCTGCCTTTACATATATCTTTACGTTATCTACAAACATTTTTTACCTCCTTCATAATTAAAGAGATTAAAGTCCGAATTCTTCAAGAATTTTTTTCCAATCGGAAAAATCGTGATATATTGCTTCTGCTTGCGCGCCCTCAATAAGCGGAGAGGGAAGACCCTCCTCATATATTGCGATAGCTGCGCCCGCATTTGCCTTATTTGCGGCAATAAGTCCGAGAGTTCCGTCCTCAAAAACGATGCACTCGGAGGCTTTAAGTCCGATTTTCGATGCCGCATATTCGTATATTTCGGGGTCGGGCTTGCATTTTACGTCATCATCGGCACAAACGATACGCTCTCTGTCAAACCACTTTGCAAGCTCCATATTTTCGTTATAAAAGGTAATATTATCCATACCTGCGCCCGTTGCAAGCGCGTATGGAATATTATTTTCCTTAAGATAAGTCATAAGCTCGCAAGCGCCCTTGGTGTATTGCAATCCAAGCGGGGAATTAAGGCAAAACTGATAGTACAGTCCTTCTTTTTCCTCGGCAAATTTTTTACAATCCTCAAGGGTTGCGTTTGAATCAAAGAATTTTTTATATATAAGCTCGTTTGAAAGTCCAAAAAGATTGGTGATGATAAACTGAAAATCGGGTACGTTTAATCCGTGATTTTTAAAGCACTGCTCGAAAGCCCTTACATGGTAAACCGTATCGGGAAAAAGCGTACCGTTAAAGTCAAACAAAACGCCCTTTAACTGTTTTTTTACGCTCATTGCTCGTCACCCTTCATTCTTATAATAAGTCGAATTGGCGTGCCGACAAATCCAAAGGTTTCACGCAAGCAGTTTTCGATATATCTCTGATAGGAGAAGTGGAAAAGCTCTGCGTTATTACAGAATATAACGAACGTAGGAGGCGCTACCGATATCTGCGTCATATAATAAATCTTAAGACGTCTGCCTTTATCGGAGGGAGGCTGAACACGCATAGTAGCCTCTGCCAAGACCTCGTTGAGCATACCCGTAGTAATACGGTTATGAGAGTGCGCAAATACCTCGTCGATGCGCTCGAAAAGGGTATTGATGCGTTGACCTGTAAGCGCCGAAACGTAGGCTATCGGTGCATAGGGCATATATGCAAGCGCGGTGCGTATCTTTTCGTTAAATCTGTTTGTAGTGGAGTTATCCTTTTCAATCGAATCCCACTTATTAACTACTATAACCGAAGCCTTGCCTGCCTCGTGAGCAATTCCCGCTATTTTTTCGTCTTGCTCGGTAATACCCGTAGCGGCATCTATCATTATAAGACAAACGTCTGCACGTTCAACCGCCATATGAGCGCGGAGAACCGAGTATTTTTCGATTTTATCATTGATTTTTGACTGACGGCGAATGCCCGCGGTATCGATAAAGGTGTATTTTTTACCGTTTACCGTAACCTGCGTATCAACCGCGTCGCGAGTTGTTCCCGCTATGTTGGAAACGATAAGTCGCTCCTGACCTATTATTTTATTTATGATAGAGGATTTACCCGCATTAGGCTTGCCGATAACCGCAACCTTTATACTGTCATCCTCCTCGTCGCTTCCGATAGACTCGGGAAGAACCTTAAGCACCTCGTCGAGCAAATCTCCCGTACCGCTACCGTGAACCGAAGAAACCGCAATAGGCTCGCAATCAAAGCCAAGCTCGTAGAATTCATAAAATTCAAACGGGGGCGCTCCTACGCTATCGCATTTATTGATGCAGGGAATGATAGGCTTTCCGCTCTTTTGAAGCATAACCGCTATATCACGGTCATCTGCGGTAAGTCCCGTTCTGACGTCGCACATAAATACGATAACGTCTGCGCTCTCGATTGCAACCTCTGCCTGAAAGCGCATCTGCTTTAATATAATATCATCTGTTTTAGGCTCAATTCCTCCTGTGTCGATAACGATAAGTCCCTTACCGCACCATTCGGTTTCACCGTATATTCTGTCGCGTGTTACGCCGGGAGTATCCTCTACTATAGAGCGGCGCTCACCTATAAGCTTATTAAAAAGAGTGCTTTTGCCGACGTTAGGTCTGCCGACAATAGCTACAACAGGCTTTGCCATTTTTTATACCTCTCTTTCTTTTTTGTGTTAAAGTCCAAGTACGTTACAAATAAATCCGTACGCCTCGCTCGGTGTCGGTACTACCTTAACCGAAAGCGCCCTTGACAGCTCCTCGGGGGTTACGTCATCAAGGAAAAGATCTCCGCCTGCGCGTAATGCAACGGAGGGAATTAGCAGCGCATCTCCCAAATCCTTGTCGCTAAGCTGGGCAGTCAGGTCCTTTGCCGTAAGAAGTCCCGCTACCGTTATAGAGTCGCCGAAAAATTCATTCCTTATCCTATATACGTTTATTTTAAGTCCCTCAAAAGCCTTTTCGAGCTTTTCGGATATCAAAAGCATATGCTCGTAGGCGGCGTATCCCGTAGCAATGGAAACGCACCTTGGAGCTTTGAAATCCGAATACGTCGAGGTGTCCTCAAGCTCAATGTCGATGCAGGTCTGCATATCGGTAAGCATTCCCACACCGTTTTCTATCTGTGAGTAGTCCTCGTAAAAATCGTCGCTTGGAAGCGGTAGCTCTGCCTTTATATAAAACTCGTCGGCAGGGAAGAAGAGCCTTGTTCCAAACTGTGAAAGACACCATTCGCCGTATTTACTTATCTGCGCTATTACCGCTCTTGCATCTTCCTTTGAAAAATGCTCGAGAGGGTAGAGTCCCTCGCGGAATTTTGTGAGTCCCGACGGAACTATGGCAACGCTTTGAATTGAAGGACGAAGCTCCATAAGATCGTGGAGCGTTCTGTCAAGCTCAGCGCCGTCGTTTATTCCCTTGCAAAGAACTATTTGAGCGCAAATATTGATGCCTGCGTCTGCGAGTCTTTTAAGGTAGGAAAGGACCTCGCCTGCGCGCTTGTTATGCATCATTTTACAACGAAGCTCTGGATTTGTCGTATGCACCGATACGTTTACGGGAGAAATATGCATTTCTATTATACGGTCTATATCCCGCTCCTGCATATTCGTAAGCGTTACGTAATTTCCGTGCAAAAAGGAAAGACGTGAATCATCGTCCTTAAAGTAAAGTGTTTCTCTCATTCCCTTGGGGAGCTGGTCGATAAAGCAGAATACGCATTTGTTTTGGCAGGAACGCTTTTTATCCATAAGCGGGGTTTCAAAATCAAGCCCTATATCGTCGTATTCCTTTTTTATTATCGTCGACTCAAGGTCCTTGCCATTTCGTAAGAGTGAGATTCTTACTTTTTTTTCGGCAAGATAAAATCGGTAATCAAGAACGTCGAAAATTTCCTTGCCGTTAATCGATACAAGTATATCGTTGGGTAAAATTCCCGCCTTTTCTGCTCGACTGTGGGGCAATACATCTGTTATTTTTACCATTCCTGCTTTACTCTCCTTTCGCAAAATTCGATATTTTAAGCATACAAAGTATATTATAACATATTTTTTCTTTAATGTCAAAGATTTTATGATAAAAATATAATAAATGTAATAAAACGCAATAAAACGTAATAAAAGTAAATCATTTATCATATTATTTTGTGAGAAACAAAAACTTTTTTATGAAAAGGAGAGCAAAATGAATTATAATATTGAAACGGGAGCGATTGAGAGCGTTATTTCCTTGCCTATATCCAACAGAGTGATAAATTGTGACGTAAGCGAGGACGTAAGCATTCCCGACGGATTTCCCGACGTAAGGAGAGTTCTTGCGCTTAAGGATAATATTTTGTCGCCTGCAAAATTTATAGGCGCAAAATCCGTCGAGGTTAGCGGAGCAGTTGATTATACCGTTGTTTATCTCGGGGCTGACGGAGGTATTTACAGTGTGCCGTTTTCATCGGAGTATAATTTTTCCTTGCCTTTTGAGGGAAATCAAGGTATTGATGCATCCGATGATATAAGCGTTATCTGCTCACTTTGCGCTGACGGCTCAAGCGTCAGAGTGTCTACTCCGAGAAGATTGCAGATAAGGGCAGGGATACGCGCATCGGCTATCTGCTTTGGCAGAGGAGTGCTTAGCGAGAACGTAGATGGCGCTGAGGATGATAGCGCTATCGAGCGACTTGAGCTTGACGGAGAGAGTGCATTTTTTGACTGCGAAAGCTCGGATATCGTTACCCTTAGCGACGAGTATCTTCTTGACGAGGGCGACCGCTTGATATATTCCGATGCCGACGTTTTTATAAACGATATCAGAATAGACGGTGAGATCGCTCGAGTTAGCGGCGAGGCGACGGTTAAGCTTCTTTTGGCAAACGGAGATAATATAGAATCTGTTGTGCGTAAAATTCCTTTTGATGCCGAAACCGACCTTGAGGAGCTTGACGTGGGAGAGGACAACGTGCTTTGCCGTGCCTACGGTAGTATTAACGAGCTTGATGTCAGTGTAAACGATGGCAGAGCGCATATCGACGTCGGTATTGTTTTGGAGCTTTGCATGGCTCAAAATAAGAGCGTTCGATATACTCGCGATATTTATTCCACGAAGCAGGTCTGCAAAGCCGAATACAAAAAATGCTCCTTGCCTACCGTACTCTTTAATAAAAACGTAAATATTACGCAGAGCGAAAGAATGTCGGTATCCGAGGCAGGACTTGAGGCGGGTGCGGAAGTTCTTGACGTATGGGGCACTGCGTGCTGTGAGGATTGCGCACTTGAAAATCGAAGATATTCGATTAGGGGTAAGGTTAAATATAAAATTCTTTGCAGAAATGATGGAAATATAAGCGTCTGCGATTGCGAGCTTCCCTTTAAATATGAGTCGGAGCTTGGAGATATTGAGGTCGAGGGATTTTGCTCGGACGTCAAGGTTATGGGAGCGCGTGTGAGATGCGACGGAGAAAATCTGCTTATCGAGAGCGAGCTTTCGATTTCCGCAAGCATTTACGGGCTTAATGAGCTTGAGGTTTTATCAAGGGCGACCTTTGGAGAGGCTATTGAAGGAAAGAAAAATCAGTTTGTGGTTTGCTTTAAGGCGAGCGAGGAGTCGATTTTTGACCTTGCTAAGCGTTATTGTGTTCCCGTTGATAAAATAACCAATGAAGCGCAAGGGGAGTCCTTCGTTATTATCGAGAGATAACTTTTTAAAATTAAACAAAATAAAAAGTCGCTTTTACTATTTTCGTAGCAAAAGCGGCTCTTTTTAATTGTTTTATATTGACGAATCGTACTATTCCACGTTATCGTAGGAATCGTCGCCCTCATCGTCCTCGGGCATATTGTCGAGCATCTGCTGATATTCAAGATAAGCCTTGGAATATCCCGTTGGAGGAGAGTCCTCGGTGCGCTCGAGAATTCTAATAATTCCCTCATGCTCCTCAACTATTTCATAGCTATTCATAAGATATTTATTCGTCCATATGTCCGCCTTTTTTGAGTCGGATATGTGAGAACGGAGGTCGAGAATAACTATATCGGTAAATATTATTATAGTGTTATACTGATCGAATGCCTGAATAGTGCTGTAAAGCTCATCGGCATCGTAAAGGTGAGTAAGGTACATCGAGGTTGCCAAGATGCTCTTATCTCTGTCTATGTCTGCGAGAACGTCGTCTATTAAATCGTTGGTTTCTTTTTCAAGAACAAGGCGTCTTGCATAGGTAAAGTGCGCAGGCGCTCTGCTTGCTTGAATAAATACCGAGGCGAATATTGCAAACACAAGACCGATTGCGGTAAGAGAGGAGATAAATCTGACCTTTATGTTTCTCTTGGGAGCGCCAACATATATCTCTGAATTTTCGCCCTCGGAGGAGTCCTTGATTTCGGCAAGTTCCCCGTTTGAGTCGGCGGTGTCCGCAATTGGGAACAGAACGTCGTCCGAGAGGTCTGCAAGGTTTACCACTGCAAGATATACGAGCAAAGCGCCCGAGCCGAAGGAATACTGAAATCCGATATCGTGCTGATATTGGTAATCTGTTACAAGGTTAAGCACATAGAACGGACCTAAAAGCAACCAACGTGACGGCTTACGGGTAATAAGGGGAAGAAATGCAAGGGGAAGAAGCATATTAAATGCATATGTCAGCTTATTTGCCGTAAGGCTTTCAACCGCATAAAGCGCAGGATTAAGTATAAGCACCTTTACGAGTGACAAAAATCCTGCTTCATCGCCTATTATGTTTGCGTAGCGTGAGCTTAACATATTTCCCTCTGCGCCAAAGAGCATATCCTGTTGGAAATGCGCTATCATAGATATTGCAAAGAAGAAGTATGCTACCGTCATTACAAAAAGCGCTGAGCCGCGGATGTATTTCTTTTGTCCGAATATAACGTAAAGAGCAATAAATGCAACGTAGATTGCCGCATCCTCCTTTACTGCAAGAACGAGCAGTGCAAAAACGAACATAAGAAGCGTATTGTACCATTTTTTCTTATGTGAGAAATAAAGTGTCCAAAGAATGAGAGGCGCTAAAAAGGCGTTCTCGTGGAAATCGTAGAATGAGCCGCTGCTCATAACGGGAAAGAGCAGGTAAAGCAAGGACATAACTGTCGTTTTAATATTCGAAAGCTTTACCTCACGGCAGATAAGGAATATCGGGAAAACGCCCGAAAGCACCAAAACTATCTGCGCTACTACTAAGACCACCGTTGGCTCGAATATGAGGCAGAACGGCATAAGTAAATATAAAATGGGAGAAAAATGCACTGCAAAGTGAGTAAGGTAAGAGCCTCGCTCGCAGGTGGTTATCGGTTGGAAATTATGCGCGGGGTCGACCATATTATCGTACATCTGCGTAAATATACCCATATCAAAGCAGGGAGCGCAGAAGGCTTCAAGTCTTGCCCAAAGCATAAACGTCCAATATGCCGAAAGAATTACGAATGCGCTTATAACGGTTATGAGTGCCGCTTTAAAGGATATATCCTTTGTGGGTAGCGGTATTCTTTGATTTTTTGCGTAGTTTATGCAAAGCACCAAAACTATAAGCGAAAGAATTGTAAATATGAACGCCGGAAAGGCTCTTGCTCCTGCGTTATTTGCCGAAAAGGCAACGGAAATCACACCGTAAAGCAAAAATGAAAGCGGCATTATCAAAAAAAGCGATTTTTTAAGCCAAAATTTATTTATGCAGTAGAGTGCCGCGAATATAATTACAATCGCAAGAAAAAACGGAACTAACGGAATACTGTCGGTAAAATCGGGAACTCTGATAAAGGACATCGGTGATATTATCGAAAATACCGAGAGGGTTATGAGCCAGCTGCTAAGCGCGGCAAATACTAACGGTTGGGCGTCTTTTTTTATCGCCTCTGCGAGGACGCTCATATTTTTCTTTAGAGTGGATAGCATATGTTCTCCTGTTTTTTATCTGTTGTGATTTGTTAAAAATATAAAATAAACTGTCAAAAATACTCAATCTCAATTATTATAACATATAATTTCAAAAAAATAAAGTCTTTTTATTGACTTTTTACGGATTTTTGCTTATAATATTATATAGCCAGATATTTTAAAAATAGGAGGAATTTAAAAATGAAGGTAACAAAGGATTCTATAATCGGCGACGTTCTTGATTATGCACCCGCTACCGCACAGTTTTTCTTTGAAATAGGAATGCATTGTCTTGGATGCCCCTCTGCAAGAGGCGAGTCTATCGCAGATGCTTGCATGGTTCACGGAACTGATGCAGACGAGCTTATAGCAAAGATAAACGCTTTTTTGGAAGCAGGTAATTAATTGTTAACTTTGGGGGGCTGTTGTGTTAGATGCAGAAAAAAATATTCTGCGCTTAATGCCGCAGCCCCTTATATTCTATTCCTTGAAATTTTATGAGGTTAAAAAGTGAATTCACCGAAAATAAGTAAAAGACTTTTATGTGCCGCCTCCTTCGCATCAAGAGGGGAGCTTATTGCCGACGTTGGCACAGACCACGCATACCTGCCTATATATCTTTATACCAAAGGAATAATAAGAGGCGCGGTTGTAAGCGATATAAACGAGGGTCCTATTGAGAGAGCGGCAAGGAATATTCGAGAATTTTCCTGCGAGGGCAAGATAATTCCCGTTCTTTGTGACGGACTTTCCAAAATTAAAGAATATTCGCCCGATACCGTCTTTATTCTCGGAATGGGCGGAGAGCTTATCGTAAATATAATTTCAAACGCTGAATGGTTAAAGCAAAACGGGACAAGACTCGTTATGCAGCCAATGACTCATTCGGAAATATTGCGTAAATTTTTGTTGTCGGGCGGCTTTGAAATATTTGACGAGGCTATCGTTGAGGATTCTAAGATATATCAAATCATCGTAGCAAAATATACGGGAGTTGTGTCAAATGCCGACAAGCTCGAGCTTCGATTTGGCAAAATAAATCTTCAAAGGCGAGAGGGCATTTTGCTTGATGCTCTTAAGCGTGAGTGTAAAATTCTCGGCGCTCGTCTTGAGGGAAGAAAAACGGCGGGGCTTTCGGGCGGAGAGGATGCCGAGCTTCTCAAAATGATAGAGGATTATTTAAATATATAAGTACATACGTTTAAGGAGAAAAAATAATGAATGTAAGAAAATTATATAACGAGCTTGATGCCCGCATGCCGCGCTCGCTTTCTTGCTCTTGGGATAATGACGGACTTATGTGCTGTCCCGACGGCAATAAGGAGGTCAAGAGGGTATTGATTGCGCTTGACGTTACGGGAGCGGTGGTTGAATACGCAAAAAAAGAGGGATATGACGTTATAATTTCGCATCATCCCTTTATATTTAACGGACTTAAATCGGTTGATGACGAGGGATATATTTCGGCAAAGCTTATATCTCTTATAAAATCTGATATAGCGGTTATGTCCTTCCATACCCGTCTTGATGCGGTCGAGGGCGGTGTTAACGATAAGCTTTGCGAGCTTTTTGAGCTTTCAAATATAGAAATTATTATGACCGACGGCTCGCCAATCGGAAGAATTGGGGATTTGCCCTGCGCTATGGATATCGAGGACTTTGCAAGGCGTGTTAAGGAGATACTCGGAGCGCCCTTTGTAAATCTCGCAAGAGCAGGCGATACCGCTTCTCGAGTTGCTTTCGTTGGCGGAGGCGGTGGAAGCTTTATCACTAATGCAAGGGATGCGGGGGCTGATACCTTTGTAAGCGGTGATATTGGATACCACGCGCTTACCGATGCGCCCGATTTCAAAAATGCGCCTCTCAATCTTCTTGAGGTGGGACATTTTTACAGTGAGCATCCCGTTTGCGAGGTTTTGAAAAATATGATAGCAGAGATAGCGCCCGACGCTATTTGTGACGTTTATTTCAGTAACATAATAAAAGCGATTTAATTTTTTAAAATTCAGGAGGAATAAAAATGATATACGTTGTTTCCGATCTTCACGGCTCATACAAAAAGTTTTTAAAGCTTTTGGACGAGATAAGATTTACCGATAAGGACGTTATGTACGTTCTTGGAGATATAGTTGATTACGGTGAGGATTCTATTGCGCTTCTTTGCGATTTGAGTATGAGAATTAACGTGCTTCCAATAGTCGGTGATCACGATTACCGTGCGGTGAGATTGTTAAAGGCTCTTAATAATATGCTTAATGACGGTGTTCGCCCCGATCAGGAAACTATCGGCGAGATGGCTGCTTGGATGGAGGACGGCGGCGCAAAGGTTATGGAGGATTTTAAGGCGCTTGACGCAGATATGCGTGAGGGCGTGCTTGAATATCTTGCCGATATGGCGCTTTATGAGGAAATTCAGGTGGGTAAGGAAAAGTATATTCTCGTTCACGCAGGAATTGCCGATTATGACCCTAATGCTTCTCTTGAGGATTATATGCCCGAGGACTTTATAAGTGAGCCTATCGATATAAGCCGTGAGCTTATAGACGGAGTTACGGTAATTGCGGGTCACGTTCCGACTTATGCTATTGACGATGCGGACAGAGGACAGATATATTACGGTGAGGGCTCTATAATTATAGATTGCGGAGCGGCATTCGGTGAGCCGCTTGCTTGCCTTTGCCTTGACAACGGTAAGGAATATTATATAAATGATTGATATAAATAAAAATTCGGTTATAGAGCTTGATATAACCGACCTTAACAATCTTGGTAACGGTGTTGGGAGAATTGACGGCAGAGTCGTTTTCGTTCGCGGTGCGGTTAGCGGAGATAGAGTCAAAGCAAGGGTCATAAAGATTAACAAGAGCTTTATTGTAGCAAGGCTTGAAGAAATTTTGGTATCCTCTGCCGAGCGCGAGGAGGGCTTTTGTGATGCTCCGCTTTCCTGCGGAGGATGCGTTTACCGTCATATAAAATATTCCCACGAGCTTGAATTAAAGTATAATTATGTAAAAAACGCTTTTATAAAGGCGGGAATAGATAACGCAAAAATTCTCCCCGTTATTTCTGCGGGGAGAGTGCGCGCGTATCGAAATAAGGGACAGTATCCGCTTACAAGAATAAAGGGGAAGACTGTTGCGGGATTTTACGCTTCAAAAACGCATAACGTAGCTCCTGCCGAAAATTGCTCAATACAAAACCCTGCCTTTGCGCCTATTTTACGTCTTGTTTGCGAGGTTGCCGACGAGCTTTCTTGGAGTATTTACAATGAAGAAAGCGGAAAGGGCTCTTTGCGTCATATTTATCTTCGAATAGGCGAGAAAACAGGTGAAATAATGCTTTGCCTTGTTATAAACGGTAAAGAGCCGATACATACCGACGTGCTTGTTGAGAGGGTAAGAGAGCGATTTCCCAACGTGGTAAGCATTATGCTTAATTTTAACAGTGATGACACTAACGTAGTTTTGGGTGATAAATATAAGACTCTTTACGGTAAGAGCGGTATCGAGGACGAGCTTTGCGGACTTAAGTTTTTCATCAGTCCCGCATCTTTTTACCAAGTAAACCGCGACGGAGCGGAGCTTCTTTACGCAAAGGCGAGAGAGGCGGCAGACCTTAAGGGCGGTGAAAATATAGCCGACCTTTATTGCGGTACGGGAACGATAGGACTTTCTATGGCGAAGGATGTAAAAAGGCTTTGCGGAATAGAAATAGTTCCGAGTGCGGTTGAGTGCGCAAGGGAAAATGCAAAAAATAACGGAATAGCCAATGCGGAGTTTATCTGCGGTGATGCATCCGATAAAGAAACTATACTTTCGGCGTTTGGAGGTGTTGCGCCCGACGTAGTGGTTATCGACCCACCGAGAAAGGGAAGCACGCGAGAGCTTGTTGATACGCTTGCCGATATAGGTGTAAAACGAATAGTTTACGTTTCTTGCTCGCCCGATACGCTTGCAAGAGATGCTACGTATTTTCTTGATAGAGGTTATGAAATGGGTGAGGTTCAACCCGTTGATATGTTTCCGCGGAGCGGACACGTTGAAAGTGTCGTTTGTCTCACTAGAAAGTAATATGAGGTGTATATATGAATGATATAGAGTTGATTTATGATAAAGTAAAAGATAAGTACAATTTGACTTTGACCAATTCCTTCGCTCTAAACGAGGGATTTACATGGGATGTCCCTGTTATTTATGGCGAATCTCAACAAGGGCGGTTTTGGTTGTACGCCGATGAGGATGTTCCTAATCCTCACGGCATAGAATTTGTCTTTTCTGTAGAATACGAAAAGCGAACTTGGTTTGGAAAGCGATTGGAAAAATGTCACACCCACTGGCATCCGCAGACCATAGAACAAGCTATTAATGATGTAGATGAATTTATGCTTGGCAAACATCCATTAATAAAGTGAGACTTTAAGGTATTACACCCCCGTTTTTGGCATACTTTCCACGTATCGTGTCACGTCCTCGGCGCGAGAGGAACAAATATCCCATCGGGAATATTTTTCCGAAAGAGAAGCAAGTGTCGTTTGTCTGACGAGAAAGGAGCTTTTATGAAAGAAATTGTTTTTGGAAAATTGAATTTTAATATTGTTGATTCTTACAAAATCATGAAACAAAGAATTGATAATAAAAAAGAGATATGTTTGTTTAACGAATTTACTGCCAAAGCCGTGGTCTATAAATCTTTTTTTGGAACAGAAATTGAATTCGAGATAGACAATCAAGATGTTTCAATTCTTGCAAAAGTTGATGATATTTTAACACAAGAATATGGAACGCCCAATTATATAGCTGAGGGTGCGTTAAAAGTTTGGAAAGAGAAAGACTGTTACATCGTACATGGTATGACTGAAAAGCATTACCAAGTAGATGTTCACATTATAAAGGTCTGTTTCAAAAAGCCCTACTGCTTTATGTTAGAGTATGCCACATATGATAAATATCTCACCGTGCTAAAAGAAATAAGCAAAAAACGAGGATTAACATGGTCTAATAATTTAGTGGTCTTGGGAAAGCAAATGACAGCTTGGATGGATACAGAAAATTATAGCTACTATATTTCTTTTAGACAAAGAAAGTTTGCCTTTTACTCAAGTGAAAAAAGAAAAGAAACTGAAGGGACACGCATGGTTCCATCTTGGAATACTAAAGGTAAATACAAGACGATTCAAGATTTACATATTCAGTTGGATTCTTTTTTTGATTATCTTAAAGAATATGATTCAAGTTTAAAAGGAGATTAAAATATACCTTTTGTCGTTACAACCCACGGTTTTGACCGATTTTTATAAATTTTGGGTCTTGACCCATGTTGAATCTGTCGTGTGTTTTACACGAAATTTTGACAACTAAGCTCAAATGAAAGGAGATATTATTATGCCCGAAATATGGGACGCATATGATAGAGATTTTAACAAAATAGACGGCGTGCAGCTGATAAGAGGCGAGCCTGTTCCCGACGGAATGTATCATCTTGTCTGCGATATTATAGTTAAGCACGTTGACGGAACCTATTTGCTTATGCAAAGGGATTTAAGAAAGACCTTTGGCGGAATGTGGGAGCTTACTGCAGGTGGCTCTGCTTTAGCGGGGGAAACCTCGCTTGATGGCGCTATGCGTGAGCTTCGTGAGGAAACGGGAATCGTTTCTTCAAATCTACGGGAGGTTGAGCGGCTTATCCGCGATAAATACCACACTATTTCGGTGGCTTATTTCTGCTTGACCGATTGCGATAAAAATTCGGTTGTATTGCAAGAGGGAGAAACGATAAATTACAGGTGGGTAGAAAAGGACGAGATATTTAATATGTCGGACGACACCCTTGCCTCAACAAGAACGCTGAGGATTTTGATGGAAACGGAAATATAATTTTAGATTATTTAGATTATAATGATTAAAAAGCAAGGAAAGGAGATATTATGCGATATTTTAGACTTGAAAATTCAGAGCTTTCCTGCGCAGAAATAGCCAAGCAGAGAAAAGAAGCAAATGAGTACAATATGAAGATTTTTAATCGTGCGAAATGTACAAGCATTATCGCGGCTATCGTATTTTTTATTGCTTTTGGTATATCTCTTGCGGTGAACATATCGGTAATGAAAAGCTTTCCGTATAATGGACCGTCAGTGGCGAATTTTATAGGCAAAATTCAAATGATTGCTTTTGCGCTTTTATCTATCGTTTTTGTTTCTATTGCCGTAAGCTATCCGATTTGGTCAAAGGTAAGGCGACAATTCGGTGGTTGGGTTAGCTACAAAAGATATCACTATGACGAAGAAACGTTAAAGCCCTTTCGCGAGTTTTACGGCTTTACCGAGTCTTGCGTGGTTACAAAATGCTACGATTCAAGCGATAAAGTATTTGCAAAGCGTGACGTGTGTATTTTTGTAGCCGACGGTGAGCTACGGGTTTGCGCTAATTTGAAATACGGCTTTTCCTTTCGCGAAAAGGATTTAGGCTGCTATGCGTTTAAGCCTGACGAAATTTCGGTTAATTTAATTAATGAAAATAATATTTTAATTACCGAGTTAAAATCAAACGAGGTGTCCTTTCGCTTAGGTCGCAGAGCGAAAAGCTTTATAGAAAAGGACTTTTTGAAGCAATAAAAATATGGGAAATTCTATGAAAAAACAGATTGCATCTAAAAGATGGTTAATAACATATTTAATTATTTTAGTCGTTTTAATTGCGGGCGCTATATCGGGTGTTGGTACGGTAGTTTACGGAATTAATTTAAAAAATGGTGAAGCATTAACCGCGGGAATAGTTATATTGTTGATGATGCTACCTGCTATGGGCTTGATTTTGTTTTGGCTAAACCGACGCGCGTGCTTTATTTGGATAGAGGACGGTTACTTAAAAAGCAAGGGCTTGCTTTTCGGGTTTAAAAAGAACTTGCGTGGAAACGACGTTGTAGCAATAGGAATTACCCCTAACGGTAAAAAAATATACGTCATCAGCCCGACTATGCAGCAGTATATGCAGGGAGATATTTTATTTCCTAATAATGAAGAAAATGCAGAGGCGCTAAAAAGCTTTTGGAAAGCCGATATTTATCCGCAAAATGAATGTGAAAGCTGCGGCAAACTTAAAACGGTGCGTGGCATTTCCAAAGAGGAATATTTGAAAGCTATTTCTTATTTTCAAAGCCGATTGGAAAGCGGTGAGTACGAGCTTCTTAGTGGAACGTGCGATATTGATAAAATCGTTGGTGGGGATGGCGAATGCTCTGACGATTGGTTTAATCATACTATAAAATGCAAAAAATGCGGTACGATTTTTTATTGCTTTTATGATGATGGTGACGGTCGCGGAAATATTACAAAGGTAAGCGTTTACGATAATTATAGTTTTATAGGCAGTTATTATGGGAGATGAATATGAAAAAAACAAATTCTATACAAATATTTAATATGAAGCTTTCGCCAAAGCCTTACGATTTGATAGCAAGCGGCAAAAAGACTATTGAGCTTCGATTGCTTGATGAAAAGCGCAGCCAGATAAAGGTTGGCGATATTATCGTTTTTACGCAGGCATTTAGCAGTGAGTCGGTTACTTCCAAGGTTTTGGCACTTCATAAATTTAATACCTTTGAGGAGCTGTATCAAAGCTTACCGCTTCTTAAATGCGGATATACCGAGGAAAACGTAGCCGATGCAAGCTATCAGGATATGACCGCTTATTATTCGCTCGAGGAGCAGAGAAGATACGGCGTTGTCGGAATTGAGATAGCTTTAATAAATGAATGATTTATTTAATGGAGGTAGTCTATGTCAGGGTTAATAGTTACCGTTTTAATTGGAATTTTAGTATGCGTTTTAGGTGCGGTCAATATGACGGGGAATATATCTTCACTTCATTCCTACCACAGAAAGCGTGTTCGCGAGGAGGATAAAAAGCCATTCGGACGCTTAGTCGGAATAGGCTCGATAATTATAGGCGCTTCGATTATTGTTTTAGGCGTTTCGATGTATTTATATGAGCGCACGCAAGTACCCGCTTATTCTATTTTCGGAGTGGTATTCGTATGCATCGGTTTAATTTGCGGACTCGCCTTGAGCTTTTTTGCTAAGATAAAATATAATAAAGGAATTTTCTAATAAAATATGCAAATAAAATAATCGCCTTGCTACCGAGTGATAGCAGGGCGATGTTTTTATATTATGGTATTTTATTAAGATTATGCGTTTTCCGATTCGTCGAGCTTATACGCAATCCGAAAAAGCTCGTTTATGCGCTCCTGCCTTTTTGCAAGATGTAGCCAACCGAAAAGAGCCTCCATACCCGTAGCGCTTCTGTATTCCGCCATAGTTGCCGATTTTGGGGTATTTGAATGTCCCATATTTCTGCCTCGGTGAAAAACCGCAGACTCCTCCTCGGTAAGAATATCAATTATATTCTTCATAGCCTCCGCCTGACGCGATGCCTTGACGAATTGTAACGCTTCTTTATTTAGCTTTGCAGAGGAGGAAAATCCCTTTTCCTTTACAAGATATTCTCTTACGCAAAGCTCGATAGCACAATCTCCGAGATAGGCAAGAGAGGCGCTTGAATAGGTGTTTAATTTATCCGTCATAAATTTATTTCCTTAAAATACTATTCTTTTTACCGAGGTTACTTTTTTTGTATCGGTGTTAAAATCAAAGAGCGCTCCGTGAGCCTTGATTGCGCCGTCGGCAACCGTGAAGCGAGAGGTTATTTTTGTTCTCATACGCTCAATAACCGCAGAAACGTCAGAGCCGATAACGCTATCAACGGGACCCGTCATACCTATGTCGGTTATATATCCGCTCCCCTTGGGGAGTATCTGCTCGTCGGCGGTGGCAACGTGTGTGTGAGTGCCGAATATTACGTTTATTCTGCCGTCAAAATATCTGCCGATTGCTATTTTTTCGGAGGTCGATTCTGCGTGCAAATCCATAATGGCAACGTCGTAATTGCCTTTTTCACGGTCGAGAATTTTATCTACCGTAGTAAAGGGGCAGGCAAGAGATTCCATCATCACAGTTCCTAAGACGTTTATGCAAAGAATACGCCAGCCGCCTAAATTAAGTATTGTATGTCCGCCACCGGGAGTGAGAGGGGGGTAGTTTGCAGGTCGAATTATTGCGTTACTGTCGCAAAGAAAATTGAATATATTTTTTCTTCCGAATGCGTGATTTCCGAGGGTTATAACGTCTGCACCCGCAGAGAGAAGTATCTTTGCGTCGTTTTCGTCAATTCCGTATATGTCGGATGCGTTCTCACCGTTTACAATCGCAACATCCGCACCGAGGGCTGCTCGAGCGCTCCAAAGATTTTTTTCGAGATATGTGACGGCGTGTCTGCCAACAACGTCGCCGATTGCAAGAATTTTCATATTGGTAACTTTTTGGTACTTTCTATATATTATAAAATATTATAAATATTATAATGCCGTATTATTAACCGATAGAACGGCAATTTTGAGCAAACTCTGAGGGGGTCATATCTGTAAGACTCTTAAAGACCTTGCAAAAATATGACGCGTTTGCAAATCCGACCGCAACTGCAATTTCTTCGATAGTGTCGGTACTGTTAAGCAAAAGCTCCTTAGCCTTTTCAACTCTGTAAAGCTGAATGTAGTGCGCAGGCGGCATATTAAATACCGCAAGGAATATGTTACGGTAATAGGTTTCGCCTATACCCGATATCTCTGCAAGCATAGGAGTATAAAGCTCTTGGTGGTGGTAGTTCGTTTCTATAAACTTTATAGAATTGTGTATTATCGAATATTTGCCCGCAAGCGAGTAGTTAAAGGCGTGTATCGTCGATATCTGCGTTATTAATGAGTAAAGCTCGGAAAAGCATTTAGAATAATACGCAGGACCTCTTAAGCCGTAGAATTGCTTGAGATTTTTTGCAATTTTCGTTATGCTTTTATCTCCAAGCGTCATATATTCGCATATTGCTCCGTCCGAGAAAAGCTCGGCTTGCTGAGCGGGAGAAATATCAAATTCGATAACCGTAGCCTCGCCCGACTCCTCGACGGTAAGTCTGTATTCGCTACCCTTAGCGATAAAAATTACTGTATCTGCATTTGAGGAATAGCTCTTGCCGTTATGCTCGTATAGGGCGCTTCCGCTTTTTCTGATTATTAGAGCGGAATGAGCCGCGCTTGACGTAAAAACAGAGTCGCCCGGAAGATTTACCTTTCTTACGTCGTGAAGTGAGGTAAATATAAGATTTGAAATATCAAACTTTTTTGACATTTATAAAAACTCTCTTTCAATGATATTCGGTGATGTGTTGATAATGCTTTATGGGAATTGATATATATAAGCGCAGAAAAACGGAACCCCCTTTGGAATTCCGTTGTATATTCTAACATATAAGTCGATTTATGTCAATAATAAATTTAATTTTTTGTGTTGAAAATTACAAGAAAATTTTTTACTTCTTATTATCGGTGATGCTTTTCTTTATCGCCAAAAAAGCTTCATCACTTATAATATGCTCCATTTTGCACGCATCCGAGGAGGCGGTTTCCTGCGAAACACCGAGCGACTCTAAGAATTGAGTGAGTATCGTGTGGCGCTCATAAATGCGCTCCGCCGCCGCAATTCCGCTATCGGTAAGAGTAATATAACCTGTCGAGTCAACGCTTATGTATCCGTCGCGCTTAAGAATTCCAATCGCGCGGCTAACGCTTGGCTTTGAATAGCCCATACGCTCGCAAACGTCGATAGAACGCACCTTGTCACTGCTTTGGGTGAGAACGTATATAGTTTCAATATACATTTCTCCCGATTCTTGAATAGACATATCAAAGCTCCTTTCTTTTGCTTTTAATCGATTTTATATTCGTTTTTTTGCACATAAATATTATAACATAAAAAAGTTATTTTGTAAAGAGTGAAAAAAATAAAAAGCGATGAGAAAAATTTGGCAAAAATTGTTGACAACTCAATTAAAAAGGTGTATAATAATTACAGTTAGCGGTGGCTAACTCTCATAATCAGTTTAAGCGGTGATACTAAGGGATTGGTTGAAAAATGAAAGGAAAATATCTTATGAAGACCTTAAAGGATGCTAAGGTTGGCGAAACCGTCAAGGTTGTAAAGCTTCACGGGCAGGGCGCTATTAAGCGAAGAATTATGGATATGGGAATAACTAAAGGCGTACAGATATACGTTCGAAAGTTTGCTCCGCTCGGCGACCCTATGGAGCTTCAGGTGAGGGGATACGAGCTATCGCTTCGCAAGGCGGATGCCGACATTATAGAAATTGAAGAAATTAAGGGCTGATTTTTTTAAGGGGAGTAATACCCCGAAATTTTGCGCTTAATTAGTTAGCATAGGCTAACTTAATATTGGAAATGTTAACATATATATAATTTGACTTGAAAATGGAGTTGGAGAAGTATGGCAGAAAATTTAAGGATAGCCCTGGCGGGAAATCCAAACTGTGGAAAAACTACGTTATTTAACGCGCTTACGGGGCTTAATCAGTACGTTGGAAACTGGCCCGGTGTTACCGTAGAAAAGAAAGAGGGAAAGCTGAAAAAGCACGAGGGAGCGGTTGTGGTCGACCTACCGGGTATATACAGTCTTTCACCTTATACGCTTGAGGAGGTAGTGGCAAGAAATTATCTTACCTTAGAGCGCCCCGATGCGATTATTAATATTGTCGACGGAACTAATATAGAGCGAAATCTATATCTTACCACTCAGCTTATGGAGCTTGGTATTCCTGTTGTCGTTGCAATAAATATGCTCGACGTTCTCAGAAAAAACGGTGATAAAATAAACATAGAAAAGCTATCCGAGCGTCTTAAGTGTCCCGTGTATGAGATATCGGCTCTTAAGGGAACGGGAATTGACGAGCTTTGTGAGGCGGCAATCGAGGCGGCAAAGCAGAGGGTGCGTTATCCTGAGCATATATTCTCGGGACTTCTCGAGCATGCGCTTGCTCATATAGAGGAGGCGGCAGTGCACGATCAGCCGCGCCATTTACATAGATGGTACGCAATAAAAATATTTGAGCGTGACGCTATGGCTCTTGAGCAGCTTCAGCTTTCAAAGGAAAAGCTTGAGCATATCGAGCAGGATATAAGCGAGGTCGAGCAGGTTCTTGACGATGATGCCGAGAGTATAATTACCAATGAAAGATATTTATACGTTGCAAAAATTTTGGAGGGCGTATATAAAAAGAAGCACGCAGGTAGGCTTTCTACGTCGGATAAGATAGATAACGTAGTAACAAACAGATGGCTTGCTCTCCCGATATTTGCGCTTATAATGTTCTTCGTTTATTTTATTTCGATAGGCTCTGTCGGAGCTTTTACCGTTGATTTTATGAACGAGGGCTTGTTTGGCTCATTCTCGACAGCGGCGGCGGACGGAATTCTTCCCGAATTTATGTCGTCATGGAAATCTGTGCCCGAGCTTTTTGATATGCTTTTGCTAAATGCATCGGGCGAGCCGACAGTCCCCGAATGGCTTTATTCGCTTATTCAAGAGGGTATTATTGGAGGTGTCGGTGCAGTTCTCGGATTTGTTCCGCAGATGATAATTTTGTTTGCCTTTTTATCTTTCCTTGAAATGTGCGGATATATGTCAAGAATTGCTTTCGTTATGGATAAGGTATTCCGTAAGTTTGGTCTTTCGGGTAAATCCTTTATTCCTATGCTTGTTGGAACGGGATGCTCAGTGCCGGGTATTATGGCGAGCAGAACGATAGAAAATTTGCGTGACAGAAGAATGACGGTAATAACCACAAGCTTTATTCCTTGTAGCGCAAAGCTTCCCGTTATAGCGCTTATTTCGGGCGTTATCTTTGGTGATGATGCACTTTCTGCGTCGCTTATATCGGTAAGCGCATTCTTCATAGGTATATTAGCGGTAATTCTTTCGGGAATTATACTCAAAAAAACAAAGCTTTTTGCAGGTGACGCTTCTCCGTTTGTTATGGAGCTTCCCGCATATCATATGCCAACCGCAAAAAATCTTCTCCGTACTATTGGAGAGCGCGCATGGTCCTTTATAAAGAAGGCGGGAACGGTTATTTTGCTTTCTGCAATAGTGCTTTGGTTCTTGCAGTATTTCGGATTTGAGGGAGGCTCATTCTGTGCGGTGAGCGATGCTTCAAATTCTCTCCTTGCTTACGTTGGCAGACCCTTATCGTATTTGTTTGTACCGCTTGGATTTGGCTTTTGGCAGGCGGCGGTTGCCGTTATTACGGGACTTATCGCAAAGGAAAACGTAGTTGCTACTCTCGGAGTTCTTTACGGAGCGGCTGAGGTGTCGGAGAACGGCGCGGAGGTTTGGAGCGCATTTAGCGGCTCGCTTGGCGCAACTCCACAGATAGCGGCAATAGCGGCATTCTCGTTTCTTATATTTAATCTTCTTTGCGCACCCTGCTTTGCGGCGGTTGGCGCTATAAGAAGGGAAATGAACGATTGGAAATGGACGCTCTTTGCTCTCGGATATCAAACGGCGCTCGCTTATGCGTTTTCACTTGTTATATATCAATTTGGTACGCTGTTCGTCGGTGGATTTGGAGCTCAAGGTACGGTGATTAGCATAATTGGACTTGTTGCCGCAATTGCGGTATTGGTATTTGGCGGATATCTTTTGCTTCGTCCCGATAAGAATTTGAAGAAGTCTAAATCTAAATAAAATTACAAAGGAGCTTTATTATGTGGAAAACGGTTATAGCTATTGCAATAATAATCGTTATCGTAGGACTTGCCGTTTTTTCAATCGTAAGAGATAAGAAAAAGGGTAAATGCTCGTGCGGAAACTCTTGCTCGTCTTGCGCTATGAAGGGAGCTTGTCATACGACTAAAAAGTAAAATTTAAAATTATACCCATATTCAATATTTTTTGAATTGGTGCGGGGAAGGCTTTGCGATATCAAGCTTTCCCCGCGATTTTTATTTTCTTTTTCCTTTGAAGATAAGAGAGGCGATAAAACCAAAGATAAGAGCGGCGGAAATTCCTGCGGCGGCAGAGGCGAGCGGACCTGTAAGAGCGCCAAGTAAGCCTTGAGAGGATACCGCTTCACGGACGCCTTGAGCGATAAGATTACCAAATCCCGAGAGAGGAACGGTAGCGCCCGCTCCCGCAAGCTCAACAAGAGGGGAGTATAGCCCGAGAGCGCCGAGAATAACTCCGCAGACAACGAATCCAACGAGTATTCGAGCGGGCGTCAGAGAGGTTTTGTCGAGAATTATCTGCGCTATAACGCAAAGAACGCCACCGACGAGAAAGGAAAATAAAAGCTTTAAAAATATTTCCATAGTAACCTCACTTAAATTGCCGAAAATCGCAAAAGATGCGCAACGGCGGGAATTGAGAAGCCTTGTTGAATGCTTGAAGGACTCATCATAGCGCCCGTGCCGATAAGAAGAATATCGGAGGCGTCGCCGCACTCAAGCATAGGGAGCAGATATGAGGAAAGAACGACGGCAGAGCAGCCGCATCCCGAGCCGCCCGAGTGCTTGTCTTGACTCTTGCAATCATAGATAAGCGTACCGCAATCGGCATATTGACGAGTTATATCAAGCCCCTCGGCGGATAGAAGCTCACATAGAATAGAGCCACCCTCGTGTCCGAGGTCGCCCGTAACTATCATATCAAAATCGCTCGGTGAATACCCCGAGGAGGAAAAGTATCGCAGAATGGTGTCCGCCGCGGCAGGAGCCATAGCCGCTCCCATATTGGACGCATCGTTAATACCTTTGTCTATGACGATTCCGGGCAGAGCCTCGTAAATACCTGTCTTTCCGTTGTTGGATATAATAAACGCGCCTGCACCTGTAACTGTCCACTGTGCGGTCGGGCTACGTTGCGCTCCGTATTCAATGGGCGCTCTGTATTGACGCTCTGCGGCGCAGTAATGTGAGGAGGTCACTGCGGCTACTCTGTCAAAATATCCTGCCGAAACGCAAGCGGAGGCAAGCATTATTCCCTCTGCTGCGGTTGAGCAAGCACCGTATAAGCCAAAGTAGGGAATATCAAAATCGAGCAGACCGTATGATGAGCCGACGCATTGATTTAATAAATCTCCCGCAAAGATAGCGTCTATCGAGCGCTCGGCGAGGGATAGCTTTGATAGGGCAGTGTTAAAGGCAAGACGTTGCATCTCACTTTCTGCTTGCTCCCAAGTTTTCATTCCGAATTTATCTGTCGGATCGTGTATATCGAAATATTCTCCTAAAGGTCCATCGTACTCGTTTTTGCCTACTACCGATGCGCTCGAGGCTATCGATACACCGTCAAATCTTAATATTTTTCCTTGCATAATCTACTCCCGAATATAATTTAATTATATTGTTATGCAAAAACGCAAAAATATACCTTGAATATTTAAACTTCGTATGCTATAATCAAGTATAGTATGAAACCGAATATAATAATAACGGAGCTATCAAAAACAAACTTTGGATAGCTCCGTTAAAAATATGAACTTTAGTATTATTACGTTTCTATGATTCCCGCCTTTTGAGGAAACAAAGGATCATTTTTTGTCAAAGTCAAAAGTCTGCAGGCTGCGCCCTCGGGATGATTTCTTCCAGCCTCCCAAGATTCGACGGTTTTTACCGATACACCCATAAATTTTGCAAACAAAACCTGTGTAAGTCCGGTTTTATGGCGTATGTTTTTTATATCCTGTGCTGAAAAGACCTCCAAAGGAGTGATTGTAAGCACCGTTTTTTTGACGTTTAAATTTCCTTTTTCGTATTCAATTGCTTGTTCTAAACCAAGCTTAATATCATCAAAAATAGCCATAACATATCTCCTTTTCTATTAATTGTTTTCTTTAAGCTGCTTTTCTAATATAGCAATCATCTGACGTAATTCGTTTTTTTCTCCGTCGGTTAAATTGTCTTTCACATTTTTAGGATATGCAGTGATAAGATATATTTTTTCGTAAACCTCAAAATCTATGTATATTACCCTAACACTACCGCTTTTACCTCTATCTTCAAATGCAAATCGCATTTTTCGGATACCGCCCGTACCTTTCATAACAGCACCAACTTTAGGGTCTGCAAGCAATTCTTCCTGTAATCTTTTTAAATCTGTATCGTTTAAGCCAAGCTTTTCCCATTTTGCACGAAAAATCGGTAGTTCAATAAATGCTCTTGTCATAATTATATCTCCTTATGCTGTTCCTATCCCTCTATATTATACCCTATTTAATAGGGTTTGTCAAGTGTTTTTGCAGGGTTGCGGCATTTTTGTTTGCAGAATTTTAATATTTTTCCTTGCATAATCTACTCCCGAATATAATTTAATTATATTGTTATGCAAAAACGCAAAAATATACCTTGACTTTTTTGTTTTATATGTTAAAATATAAGTACATAAAATATTTTTATTTTGGAGGAAATTTAAAATGCTTGATACACATGAGAAGCAATATCACATAGGAGTTACCTCGGCAGAGGTAGGAAAGTATTGCATTATTCCCGGTGACCCCGGAAGATGCGAGAAGATTGCGTCATTCCTTGACAATCCTTATCACGTTGGAATGAACAGAGAGTACAATATCTGGAACGGATACCTTGAGGGTGAGCTTGTTACCGTTTGCTCAACCGGTATCGGTGGCCCTTCGACCGCTATTGCCGTTGAGGAGCTTGTTGCTTGCGGTGCGGAAACGATTATAAGAATCGGTACCTGCGGAGGCATTTCTCTTGACGTTAAGTCGGGTGACGTGGTTATCGCAAGCGGAGCGGTTAGACAGGACGGAACATCTCTTGAGTACGCTCCCGCAATTTTCCCCGCAGTTGCAGATGCAAGCGTTCTTTTCGCTATTGCAAAGGCGGCAAAAAATCTCGGATACGATAATCATATAGGCGTCGTTCAGGCTAAGGATAGCTTTTACGGTCAGCACAGCCCTCACAGAATGCCCACGGAGAAGCATCTTTGCGAGCAGTGGGAGGCTTGGAAGCGTCTTGGCGTTCTTGCAAGCGAAATGGAATCCTCTACGCTTTACGTTGTAGGCGCAAGCCTTGGAATTAAGACCGGCTCTGTCTTCCTTTGCGTATGGAATCAGGAGAGATTTGCGGCGGGTATGGACGATTCCTCAAATGAAACTCACGATACCGAAAAGGCAATAAAAACTGCGGTTGAGGCGGTTAGATTGCTTATAAAGGGCGAGTCGATATAAGGTACGTCAAAAGTCGAAAAAAAGGGCAAAAATTTTTCAAAAAAATTTTATTTTCTCTTGACTTATATATTTTACTATGTTATAATAAATTATACCTATCTGTGTATGCTTTGTTTTTGCGCACAAAATGCAAAATCGCGTTCTTGATTTTGTGTTGATGGGATTATAAAAATTAATAAAAAATAACAAAAGTATATAAAACATCAAATATATAGATTTAAAATTGTGTTAAAAGAGAGGGAGAAAAAATGAAAAAAACACTTGCCATTTTACTTGCTTTGATTATGTCCGCATCGGTTGCTCTCGTTTCATGTAACGAAAGCTCTAACAATAACGTAGATGAAGACGATGATTTCGTAGTTGACTTTGGTGGAAACGATATCGACACTCAGGAGCCCGAAACCGATGAAAACGGTGAGACCTTGAAGCCCACCAATACTAATACTAACAATAATAACAACAATAACAACACCAGCAATACCACGATGGAAAGTGTTAACGATACCGTTTACGTTCTTTACACGGCTAACATCCGTGAGCAGGCAAGCGATAAGTCAAGCGTAGACGTGCTTGGAACCGCGCCCTTCGGTGCATCTCTTACACGTTCTGAAAAGAACAGTAAGTGGAGTAAGGTTACATATACCAAGGATGGCTCAACCGTTACCGGTTACATAGCAAACGACCTTATCACAACTAACGCAAAGGCAGTTAACTTCATCGAGAAGAAGAACGAGGACGGCTCTGCGGTTATTACAAAGATTAAGTCTACTATCAACGCAAACAATGCTATCGTTCGTAAGTTCCCCTTGGCAGACGGTTATCCTAATACATTTAAGGTTCTTGATTCCGACGAGTTCGGTGCAAGCTCTATCGTTGCTCAGATTCCTAAGGGAACAGATAATATCACCGTTGTTTCGGTTTCCGAGGACGGCGTATGGGCGTATGTAAAGGGAACAGGTAAGCTTTATAACGGCGGTAACCCCTCAACTGAGTCTACAACCGTTGAAGGCTATACGCTTTATAGCAATCTCGAAATCGCAGGCAACTCAAGTTCAAGCGGAAATAGCGGCGCTATCGGCTAATATTAAATATTAAAAAATAAAGAGAGCTTCAGGCTTGGGGCTCTCTTTTTTATCGAGTATAGCCGAAAAATAAATAATTATAAATAATTTTAAAAAAATGCTAAAATGCTATTGCATTTTTTGAAAAAATATGATATAATACTAAGGCTAATGATTATTAACGTTTAAAAATAAAGAAAATAAGACGATTTTGGAGGTCTGTTATGGCATTAGAATTAACACTTGGAATAATACTTATGGTACTTGCTGCGGTAGTAGCTGTTTTGATACTTATGCAGACAGGTAAGGAAAAGAGCCTTTCAGGAACTATTGCGGGAGCAGGTGAGTCCTTCTTCTCAAAGAACAAGGGCAAGACTAAGGAGAGAACGTTGAGCATAATTACTTCTATTCTCTCTATAATCTTCGTTATACTTGCGGTTGTATTTGTTATCATTATTGCAATAACCGAGCCCGAAGCTGCTAAGCAGAGCGCATCTTTGTTCCTTGGTAAGTAATAAAGGTAATAAAAGATAAAAAGTTAATAGTGCGGAAGAAAAGGTTGTCGATTGCGGCAGCCTTTTTTCTTTTCGCAATCGATAAAATGACAGGTTAAATATGAATATAGAGAAGATTTTTGCATATTGAAAGGTAATGAGATAAAAATTCATTAAATATATTTACAAACCGACAAAATTGTGATATAATAACTATGCCAAACAATCTTAATATTCATAGTTATAGGTTTTTTCTTGTTATGGAATAACTATAGCTTTTTTCGCTATACAATTAAGCAAACTCGTTTTGAAAAAAAACGCTGCTCCTGCTTGATTGTATAGAGAATCTATGCTATGAAGAGATTGTTTGGCGACAATTGGAGTTGGCGTTTTTCGGTGCGGTGACTCCGGTTGCCGCACTTTTTTATTTTGAAAGGAGAAAAAGAATGTTTTGTTTGAAATGTGGAAAAGAGATTGACAACAATGCGATGAGGTGTCCTTTTTGCGATTGTCCCACAGAAAATGCGGGAGAGGCAATTGATACAACTACGATTGATCCATCCATCAAATCTGCGAAGTCTTTTGGAATAGCAGCCATTATACTCGGTGCTTTAGGAATAATTTGGGCTTGGCTTTTAGCTATTTTAGGATGGATTTTAGGTGGCGTAGGTCTTGCGCTTGCTTTAGTAGGTCGAAATAAAAATAAGTATGTTAAAAACTGCAAAATAGGTATTATTCTATCTGCAATTGCATTAGGTTGCTCATTTATTAGTTCTTTAATTGGAATGATAATGATGATGTAAGAGGGGATTTGACTATGTATTGTTCTGGTTGCGGTAAAAGCTTGCCCAATGGTAGCACTTTCTGCTCGGGGTGTGGAAAACAACTGATTAAGAGTAATGTTTCACAGAATGCCGGTCCACAAATATCTTCTAATAAGGGCCTTAAAAATGCTACCAATGGATGCATTTATAGCATTGATGGTGTTAGAGGAAAACATATTGACGTTTATGAAAATAAATGCACCTTAAAAACTAAAGTAACTCTGGGCTCAATTATTGCCTCAAATGCAACTGACGGTGAAAAAACTATTTACTATAAGGATTGTGTAGGAATCCAATATAAACCATCTAAATTTACAATTGGATATTTACAGTTTGAAACTTCATCTGGAATGATGAATAACAAAGGAAGCAATTTCTTTGGAGAGAATTCTTTTACAATCGATACAACGGTTATTTCAAATGAAAAAATGGAAGAAGTAGCCAATTATATCAGAAAAAAGATTGATGAAATCAAAACTGCCGGGGATAGGCCCACTACGGTTGTAAATGCTATTTCTCCCGCAGAAGAAGTTAAAAAAATGAAAGAACTTCTTGATATGGGCATAATAACCCAAGAAGAATTTGATGCAAAGAAAAAACAGTTACTTGGCCTTTAACTAAATAGCTACACCGTAGACCGAAATATCGGTGTAGCAAAAAAACGCGAGTTGATTTGATTCAGCTCGTTTTTTATAGTGGTTATTTTATTAACGCTGTCCTTTGAGTGAGTACCTTTGCGGCAGCCTTTTTTCTTTCTGCAAAAATCGCTATATAACCAAAAGAGGATTTCCGTCGAATTGAAAATCCTCTTTTTAAATATTAAATTAAATGTCAAACATCTTAATTGCTTTAATAGCGAGTCCTGCATCATATTCTCTTACCTCACCGAGAGCAAAGAAATCTCCCGATTGTGAGCAAAGCCTTACACGTTGCCCGATAGTGGGGGCGTTCTGTAAACGAAGCTTGCTCAGATATATCTCGCAACCGTTACGGCAAAGCTTTTCGTAGAAGGCGGGAAGCAAGACTCGAGAAAGGTCCGAGAAAAGACTTTCTGTCGGTATAAGCAGTGAAATTCGTTCATCAAACGAAAGTGCTTCAAGCGCCTCAAGCGTGTGCGAATCGCTAATTGAAAATCCGCCCGCAAGAGTTCGGCAGAGAGCTGCCATAGCGCCACCGCAACCGAGAGTCGAGCCTATGTCTGCGCAGAGCGTGCGAATATAAGTTCCCGCAGAGCATTTTACCGAAAGCGTATAATCGGTTGGCGTGTTGCATTTTTTTGCGTCAATAGAATATATTGTAACGGGACGTGCCTCACGCTCGATTTGAACGCCCTTTCTTGCAAGGTCGCATAGCTTTTGACCGTTTACCTTAAGTGCGCTATACATAGGCGGAGTTTGCAATATTTCGCCCACAAAGCCGTTTACCGCTTCATAAACTGCGCTCTCATTCGGAATAGCATCGCAGCTTAAGGTTGGAGTACCCGTAATATCCTCTGTATCGTATGTAGTGCCAAGACGTAACGTTGCGACGTATCCTTTTTCGTCGCTTGAAAGATATTCCGCCGCTTTTGCCGCTCTGCCGATGAGAATAACCAAGACTCCCGTTGCCATAGGGTCGAGCGTACCCGTGTGTCCGACTCTTTTAGTTGAAAAAAGACGGCGCATCTTGTTTACAACGTCATGTGACGTCATTCCCTCGGGTTTGTTTATAATTATTACTCCCGATGATTCCATAAAAGCACCGCCTTTCGTTTTGTTATTTTTATTTGTTATTTTAATTAAATTTTACCCAAGCGGAGCAGATAGAAAAGCCCTTTTCCGAGAAGTTCTTTTCGTATTCCGTCATTACGTTGTCGGCATTTTTTTCGCTTGAATGAAGGTCGCGAGTCTGCCAAATGACAGTCGCACCGATAGCCTCAAATTCTTCAAGGCTAAAATCAAAGAGTCCTGCATTGTCGGTTTTAAATTTTAAAATGCCGTCCTCCTTTAAGAGCTTCTTGTATATTTCAAGAAATCCTCTGTGAGTGAGTCTGCGCTTGGCGTGTCCCTTTTTGGGCCACGGGTCGCTGAAATTAAGATAAATACAGTCGAGTGAATGCTCGGGAACGTTTTCCGCAAGTGTTTTTGCATCACCGATTATAAATCTAATATTATCGCTCTCGCGCTCGTCCTTTTGCGCCATAGCCTTTTCAAGAGCGATGCAACAAACGTCGGGAACCTTTTCCATCGCGATAAAATTTACGTTGGGATATTTTTTTGACATATCACAAGCAAATTTTCCTTTACCGCATCCTATTTCCATATGTATAGGTTGCTTTTGAGGAAAGAGCTTGTCGAGCCCCGAAAGCATTACCGAGGGGTCAATTATTCTCAACTCGGCGCAAGCGTTTATACGCTCCTCGCCGTGCTTCTTTTTTCTCATTCTCATTTTACAGTACCCGAATATCAGACGTTAAAGCGGAAAAGAACGATATCTCCGTCACGCATAACGTATTCCTTTCCCTCGCTTCGGTAGAGTCCCGCCTCTTTAACGGCATTCATGCTTCCAAGGCGCTCAAGGTCATCAAAGGAAACGACCTCCGCACGAATAAAGCCACGCTCAAAGTCACTGTGTATCTTACCTGCCGCCTGAGGAGCTTTAGTACCCTTAGTAATAGTCCAAGCGCGTACCTCTTGCTGACCTGCGGTGAGGTAAGAAATAAGACCGAGGAGCGAGTAGCTTGCTTTTATAAGACGGTCAAGACCGCTTTCGGCAATACCGAGATCGTCAAGGAATAATTGCTTGTCCTCATCGTCAAGCTCGGCAATCTCTGCTTCAAGCTGAGCGCAGATAGCAATTATCTGTGAATGCTCCTTTTCAGCCTGAGCCTTAAGAGCATCATAGTTTTTGTTTCCGATTGGCTCTTTACCCGCCTCGAGGTCACTTACGTTAGCAACGTAGATAACGGGCTTCAAGGTGAGCAGGGGAGTGTCATAGAGATATGCAAGCTCGTCTGCATCGAGGTCAAGCTCGCGGGCGCATTTACCGTCGGAAAGTGCTGCGTGGAGTCGCTCAAATACCGCAAGCTCAGCGGCGAGAGTTTTGTCGCCCTTCATAGCCTTTTTAGTTCTGTCAATTCGACGCTCAACCATTTCGATATCCGAGAAGATAAGCTCAAGATTTATCGTTTCAAGGTCACGGAGCGAGTTAATGTTGCCGTCAACGTGAATGATGTTTTCATCCTCAAAGCAACGGATAACGTGAAGAATAGCATCTACCTCGCGGATGTGGGAAAGAAATTTGTTTCCGAGTCCCTCGCCCTTAGACGCACCCTTTACAAGTCCCGCAATATCAACAAATTCGATAACGGCGGGGGTGTATTTTTCGGAATTATACATTTTTTCAAGATAGTCAAGACGCTTGTCGGGTACGGTTACAACGCCGACGTTAGGCTCAATCGTGCAAAATGGGTAGTTTGCCGATTCTGCTCCTGCATTTGTAAGAGCGTTGAAAAGCGTGCTTTTTCCAACGTTAGGAAGTCCTACCATACCAAGTTTCATTTTTATACCGTCCTTTTTATTTATGTTACGAATTTTTATCCATAATATTATACTACAAACGAAAGGATTTTTCAAGTGCTTTATATAAATAAATCAAACAAAAAAGGGACTAAGTCATTCGGTTGTTGATTTTACCAAATGACTCAGTCCATTATGAATTTAAATGATTTTTAAATTTCTAAATTGTTTTCGGAAATTACCGTTACATATTCGATTATATATAGAGTATTATTTTCAAGCGTGATAACTCTTTCCTTAGGCTCTTGCTTTGCTCCGTTTATCCAAATCTCGCAATATTCGTCATTAAAGGATGAGATATCTAACGTATATTCACCCGCATCATAGCATGACGGAGGCTGCATTCTTTGGTGAGATGCGCCAAAGCCTACCGTACTTACAAACGGTACGACGATTTTGTAAGGCTTACTGTATTCGTAGCGTGTTGAATATTTTACTATTACAAGCGCGCAATCTACGGGAGTTGCCTCGACGTAAACCTTATCCAGCGCCAAAACGTCTTCCTTGGTTATCGAATCACGGGTTATCTCTTGGGTCTTTGCCTCGTCCTTGAATACCTTAACCGTAACCTTTTCCATATCGAGTCTTGACGAGTCTAATATCTTATCGAATGCCATCTGAGGTGTTTCAACTCCGTCATACCAAGCCGTTTCGGACTCTGCGCCATTAACGTAAACCGTTGTCTTTACGTCGCTATAATCCTCCGCAGGAGCGCCTACAATGTGAATTTCCTCTGCATCGGTGGGAAGATTTGCTACGAGCGCATCGTATTTATCCTTAGCAAACTTATACTCTACGGTAAGCGCGTGTATTGCCTTTTGAGTGAATTTTTGGAGGATGCTATCACCCTGAACCGCCTTTTGCTCGGTATCAAGATCCATAGTGAAGTCTACTATCTTGCCGTCCTTTGCCGAAATAACGGTGTGCATATTTATAAACATCGCCATATCTACACCGTCGCGTACAAGGCTCAACGAGGAATCAATATTGATTCTTAGAGTGCAAGCGCCGTCCTTAGACTCGGCAATAATTTCCTTTGTGATGGTCGGCTTAACGTCATCAACGTCATACATCTCGTCAAATAGCACGGGGATAGCCGTATCGAACGCGGACTTAATTTCTGCCATATTTTCTGCAAGCGTAAATCCCTCGTACATATCGAAAATGCTTTCAAAGATTTCATCCTGCTCGGAGGTTTGATATTCCGCCTTTGAGGAATCGTGAATTTTGAAATAATCTTCGATCGGCTCTGTGGAGTTAGGGTAGCTTGCCTTTTCCATTCCGTAAAGCGTGTTGTCTATTACAAAGGTCTTGTTGAAGCTTGTTGAGTTGCCATGTATTGAATCTTCATCAACGGTTTCCCAATAGCGAAGCTTATTTGTTGCGTCGAATGAGGAAATTTCTTTTTCGACGTAGGTTCTTTCCTCAACCTCAGTACCCATTGTTTGATTGGAATAACTGTTTGAGGAAGCATTGATAGTGATGTCGCCCTTGTAATTGACCGTAGCCGTAAGAGCATCTAAAACGTATTTTAATATTGCGTTTTCATCGGTGGGGAGCTTTTCGCCCTCGTCGGTGTTGTCATCGCCCGCGGGCTTTTCGGTGGGCTTTGTGTCATTATCACCGTTGTCACCGTTTTCATCGGACTTTTGAGTGGTGCTTTCCTTAGTGCCGTCATCGGTTTTGTCGTTATCCGTAGAGGACGTACACGCCGCCAATGAAGCAATCATAAGCACTGAGAGAATTAAAGCTAAAAGTTTTTTCATAGTTTACCTCCGATTTATAATTTGGTATATTAATTTTAACATAAAATTCAAAAAAATTCAACATTTTTTTGTGAAAAGTCGCTTTTTTAGCGTTGATTTTTATCTTTGTAATAAAAGTGTTGTATTTTTGTTAAAAATTTTCGAAAACATTTGCAAAAAAGGAAAATATATGCTATAATGTAATGAAGATGGATTTATAGCCTTTAAAAATTCATTTGGAGGTAGAAAAAATGTTAGATACTAAAATGCTTATAGTTGACGATGATACTAATATATGCGACCTTTTGAAGCATTATTTTGAAAATGACGGATATTCCGTTAAGACTGCAAATAACGGTGCGGACGGCGTAAGCTTTTTTAAAATTTACGATCCCGATATAGTTTTACTTGATATTATGCTTCCTAAAAAGGACGGCTGGCAGGTATGCCGCGAGATAAGAGAAATATCCTCGAAGCCTATTATTATGATAACCGCAAAGGACGAGGTGTTTGATAAGGTGCTCGGTCTTGAGCTTGGAGCTGACGATTTTGTTGTTAAGCCCTTTGATATGAAGGAGCTTTCGGCGCGCGTTAAGGCGGTTTTGCGTAGATATCAGGCTCATACAAATCAAAATGACGAGGACGTTATCAAGTTTGATAATATCGAAATAAGCCATCAGAAATATGAGCTTAAGCTTTGCGGCAAGTCGGTCGACGTTCCGCCAAAGGAGCTTGAATTGCTTTATTTCCTTGCGTCAAATTCAAACAGAGTTTTCACAAGAGATCAGCTTCTTGATAAGGTTTGGGGATTTGATTACCTCGGAGATTCGCGTACCGTTGACGTACATGTAAAGCGCTTGCGTGAAAAGCTCGAGGGAGTTTCCGATAAATGGACTCTTAAAACCGTTTGGGGCGTAGGCTACAAGTTTGAGCTGCTTGGTTGATTTTTCCGCTTTTCTTGAAGGACTTAAATCTTTTGAATTTGTTTAAACAAAATAATCACGGGCTGTCGAAAAGCAGCCCTTTGATTTTTGGAGAGGCTTATGTTTAAAAGTGTTTTTTCAAAATACGTTACCGCATTTATGCTTATAATATTAGTAAGCTTTTTGGTGGTGCTTGTTATTACCGTTACGTCAATCGGAAGATTTTCGAACAGTATTAAGGAGGAGGTCGTTATAAATACGGTCGAAACCTCTAAAAACTATTTTTCCTCGTTGCTTTACAGCTCGGAGTCGGAGGACCTATATTCCTTTGACGAGAGGGAGCAAAGCGAAACTGTGAGTATGCTTAATAATATATCGGTGAATGTTGAGGACGTATCGACCTTTGTTACCGATATTAACGGTAATATCGTATTTTCTTATTATTGCGAAAACAGTAAAATGGCGTTTGAGGGAAAGCTGCCCGAGGATATATTAAGCGCACTTTCCACCGACGGCGAATATTTTTCAACGGGACGGTTTACCGATTTCTTTAGCGGAGCGAATATTCTTTGCGGACGGGTTCTTAAAAACTGCAACGGAGTGGAATGCGGATACGTTTTTTCCTGCTCGGATTCGTTTATGATGTCCGACCTTTGGGAGCTTATGTTCCGAACGGTTATGGGCGCTATTTTGTGGGTGCTTTTGGCGGCACTCATTGCGGTATATTTTATAAGTGTAAGAGTCACCGCTCCCTTGCGTGAAATAAGTAATGCGGCAAAGAGCTTTGCAAAGGGAAAATTTGACGTTCGAGTTCCTGTTCACGGAAGCGACGAGGTTGCAGAGCTTGCCGAAACCTTTAACAATATGGCGGAGTCGCTTAATAATTATGACAGTATGCGAAATACCTTTATGTCCGACGTATCTCACGATTTGAGAAGCCCTATGACCTCTATTGCGGGATTTGTAGACGGAATTTTAGACGGTGTTATTCCGCCTGAGCAGCACGAATATTATTTAAAGGTCGTATCAAACGAGGTGCATAGGCTTTCACGTCTTGTTTCTACCTTGCTTGACCTTTCGCGTATTCAAGCGGGCGATCGAAAATTTACTATGTCACGGTTTGACGTTTGTGAAACCGCAAGGCTTATACTTATTTCCTTTGAAAGAAAGATAGACGCAAAGCATCTTGAGGTCGAATTTAATTCGCAGGATGAAAGAATGTACGTTAACGCCGACAGTGATGCGGTGTATCAGGTTATCTATAATCTTTGCCATAATGCTGTTAAGTTCTCGAATGAGGGCGGTGCTTTGAAAATATCTATTACACGCATAAAGGGTAAAAAGATATTGGTTGAGGTTTATAATGACGGTCAGGGAATAGCCAAGGAGGATTTGCAGTACGTCTTTGAAAGATTTTACAAGAGCGACAAGAGCCGAGGTCTTGATAAAACCGGGGCGGGACTTGGACTCTTTATTTCGAAGACCATAGTTGAGGCTCATAACGAGCGAATTTGGGTAGAGAGCGAATATGGTAAAAACTGCTCCTTTAAATTTACTCTTACTGCGGAATAAAAATATTTTAAATACATAATACTATTTTCAGTATCCGAGGATGCTGATGGGACTTATCGCACTTTTCACGGAAAACGGTAAGTCCCTGTTTTTATATTTTTAATCGGAGCGGAAAACAGAGGATGAATAATAATGATGATATTCCGCGCCTTGATACGGTGGAGCGGATAGAGCTTGATATTGATTTTAAAAATTTTAAAAAAGGAAAACAGCGGAAATTTTTATTTTTCTTGCTCTTTCTTTTGATATTATTGGCGGTTTTAAGCGTTTTTATATTTAAAAAAATAGAAAACGGTAAAGAGCAAGCGGCAAATGAAAAAAATGAGCCGTCGGCAGATATTAGCGTTAATTCCCGTTGGGACGGAGCATTTGTTAGTGAGGATGTATTCAATTCTTGCAAAGAGGCATCGGTTTTTATAATGGCGGACGGAAAATGCTGCTCTGGATTTATTTATTCCTCTGACGGTTGGATTGCGACGGTCGAGGGCGTTGTAAACGAGAACGTAAAGGGGAAGATAGAGGTTACGCTTTTTGACGGAAGGAGCTTTTTTGTTGAGTCATTTAGGCAGAGTAGGGAAAGCGGACTTATTCTTATGAAGATAGATGCAAGCGGACTTACCGCGGTGAAGAAAAATTCGGCGCGAAATATATTTACGGGGCAGGAGCTTTATACCTTTTGCGCAATTTATTCGCCCGAATCGGATTTCGTGGGCGGAAGTCTGTTTTCGGGTAGGATATCACATACAGAGTCGACGGTCGAGCTTTGCGGAGTCGGTGGCGAGAGTAGAAAATTAAAACTTTTTCAAATAGGAATTTTGCTTACCGAGGAGGGGGTCGGCGCTCCGCTTTTTAACAGTAACGGAGAAATAGTCGGCATAGCTTGCGCAAGCGAAACGAAAAGCGATAGGTATATGGTTGATTATGCTTTTGCGTTTGATAAAATAAATGCAGTATTTGAAAGAATGAAAAACGGAAAAAGGGCAGAGGCAGAGGAGCTTTCTGACGTCATTGTCGAATAATTGAGAAAATTTATTAAAAATATACTAAAAAAGGGGTTGCAAAAAAACGTTTTATAGTGTATAATAATATAATACAACTCAATGTTGGGGGTGTTTGCCGATTGTTTGACAGTGAGTTAACAACTGAAGGGAGGATGACATTATGAATACCTTGCCCTTTTGGGAGGTCTGCCTAAGGCTCGGACTCGCAATGCTTTGCGGTGGAGTTATAGGCGTTGAGCGTGGAAGAAAGCATCGTCCCGCAGGCTTTAGAACTTATATTCTCGTGTGCGTTGGCGCGGCGCTTACTATGGTTTTAAGCTCGTATATGGTTGCTATGCACGAAACGTGGAAGCAGGTAGCTCCGCATCTTACTAACGGAGATTTTTCCCGTCTTGGCGCGCAGGTAATAAACGGAATAGGCTTTCTCGGCGCGGGAACTATAATAGTAACGGGTAAAAATCAGGTCAAGGGAATGACTACCGCGGCAGGACTTTGGGCGTCGGCTTGTATGGGCCTTGCTATTGGAGCGGGATTTTATATCGGTGCTTGCGTAGGATGTATAATGATTATTCTTACGGTAACACTTTTTGGAAAGATAGAGTATTTTATTACCTCAAGATCGAGAAATATAACTATATATATTGAATTTGATGATACCGATAATATTACAGATATCGTAGAACGCATAAAGTCACGCGGTGTGCGTATATTTGACGTAGAGCTTATGCACGCAGACGATACACCGAGTAAATATTCAAGCGCTACGCTTATTATGAGATTACCGAAAAAGCTTAGTCATACAGGCTTGGTTGCCGAGATTGCTAAGGTTGAATCGGTAAAGACTATTGAAGAGCTTTAAGAAGGAGGAGAGATTTTGCTTCAAATATTTGATTTTCAACGAACGGGAAACATAGATCTCCTCACGGTTTCCGTCCGACTTATCGTTGCGCTTTTGTGTGGCGGTATAATAGGAATAGAACGAGAGAGAAAGCAGCGTCCCGCGGGATTTAGAACTCATATACTTATATGTATAGGCGCGACGATGACCACGCTTACAAGCCAGTACATAGCATTTGACCTTAAGGCGACTACGGACCTTGCACGTCTTGGAGCGCAGGTTATTGCGGGAATAGGCTTTATCGGTGCAGGAACTATTATAGTAACCAAGCGAAAGAACGTTAAGGGACTTACTACGGCGGCAGGACTTTGGGCATCGGCAATTGTAGGACTTTGCACAGGTGCGGGATTTCTTGAGGGTGCGCTTGTTACAACCTTTATAATCGTTGTAGCCGAGCTTTTCTTATCGAGATTTGAGTATTTTATGCTTTCAAACTCCCGTACTATTAATATTTTGGTGGAATTTAACGATACTACAAATCTGACATCTATAATTGATACCGTAAAGGAAAATTCAAGCTATGTCAGAGATATAGAAATCACAAAGAGTAACAATACTGCTAATAATTCTTGTGCAATATTTTCCTTGCAGATGCCGAGAAAAACCTCGCACGCAAAGCTGCTTAACAGTATTGCAAGCCTTGACGGAGTAGTTGCGGTTGAGGAGCTTTAAAAAAGAGCCGTATGGCTCTTTTTTTAATAAATAAATTAGATAGATTTTTTCCTTTTCTAAAAATTTTTATTAAAGCACTTGACAAATTCTTTTTATTATATTATAATATTAAGGTCGCTGGTGTAGCACAGTCGGTAGTGCAGCTGATTCGTAATCAGCAGGTCGTGTGTTCGAGTCACATCACCAGCTCCAGAAAAAAGCTCGTTCTCAAGAACGGGCTTTTTTCAACTAAATCCGCTATCGTGGATGAAATCGCTTTGCGATGAAATCTTGCTTCGCAAGGTTATAAGGGGGCGGATTTAATTTCATCCGAGATCTACGATCGAGGATTTCATCCAAACTTGTTTGGATTTCATCCTGCAACGCAGGATTTCATTAAAATTTATAATATAAGTATGATTGTTAAAATATGTTGTACGAATCAACTAAATCCGCTAGAGCGGAATAAATCCCCTATTGTGGTTGTAATCGCTTCGCAATGAAATCTTGCTTCGCAAGGTTACACTTGAAATTTTTATAGATTTATGCTATACTAATTTTTAGAAAGGCGGTGGGAATATGGCAAACTCATTTGAACTTGATTATCAAAAATATGCAGATTTTCTTAAAGACGAAGTTCAGTTTCGCTATATCATTGCTGTTATATTAGCAATTTTATTTCTGGGATTTGTAGTATTAATTTTATCGGGATTTATGGTGTCAACCAAAAAAGAAATGAGTTTTAGGAGCAAGATAGTATGTATATTACTATGCTTTTGCTTGTTTTCGTTTTTCTTTTGCTTTTTAATAAAAGAAATTTATTTAATGAAAACCGATATTGAATCTAATGCTTATGTTGTTTACGAGGGTGGATTTGATTATAAAGAGGAAGGATTTTATAAAGGCGGTAAATCGTATTTGGTGACATTTACGGTTGATGGTAAAGAGATTACTGTAGTTGCTCAAGGCTTAAATATTAATGACGGTAGTTATACGGGTAGGCTTGTATATGCAAAAAATTCGGAGCGGCTTCTTGATTATACGATATATGAGAATAGTGAAAGCCTTGAAAAAACAATTGATTGAGAATAAAAGACCGAGTCTATATTGGCTCGGCTTTTGTTTTTTGATTTCTCCAAAAATATCCAAAAAAATACAAAATATAATTTCAAGTTAAAAAAGGTCTTGATTTATTTTTCGGTTTGTTATATAATTATTATGTATAGGTATATTTATAAGATATTACGCCTTGGAGGATATTATGAGCAGAGTTTCAAAGCACAATTATTATCTTGATATAGCGCAGACTGTTGCAGAGCGATGCACCTGTCTTCGCAAAAAATTCGGCGCTATTATAGTAAAGGATGACGTTATTATTTCTACGGGATATAATGGTGCGCCCAGAGGCAGAAAAAACTGTAGCGATTTAAATTGTTGTATGAGGGACAAGCTCAATATTCCGCGTGGAGAGAGATATGAGCTTTGCCGTTCGGTTCATGCCGAGGCGAATGCTATTATTGCCGCGGCAAGAGAGAGAATGCTTGGCGCAACGCTTTATATGACTTGCGTTGACTCGAAAACGGGAGAGCTTGTTGAGGGCACTAACAGTTGTATGATGTGTAAGCGATTGATAATAAATGCGGGCATATCTCAAATTGTTGTGCGCGACGATAGAGAAAGCTTTCGCATAATCGACGTATCTTCTTGGATAGATGACGATGATTCGCTTTCTGGAATTTTCGGGTATTGAGAATGCTTGAAATAAGACCTCTTATATCTCAAGATATTGCGTCTGTTGCCGAAATAGAACGCCTATGCTTTGACGAGCCGTGGAGCGAAAATTCGTTAAAGCTGTTGCTTCAAGAAAAAAATATTGGATTTGTGGCTATTCTTGACGGACAGATTGCCGCCTACGGAGGACTCGTTACCGTTCTTGACGAGGGGCAGATTACTAATATAGCGACTCATCCGAATTATCGAAGGCTTGGACTTGCAAGGCGGATAATGAGCGCGATAGATGATTTTTCCAAAGAAAGCGGCATAGCTTATCTATCGCTTGAGGTGCGTGAGAAAAATCAAGCGGCACGCTCACTTTATAGCTCCTGCGGATGGCGTGAGGCGGGAATTCGCAAAAATTTTTATTCAAAGCCTCTTGATAACGCAGTTATTATGATTAAGGAATTGACGAAAGGTAATTAATTTAAAAATGTATATTCTTGGTATAGAAAGCTCTTGCGATGAAACCTCTGCGGCGGTTGTGTCGATGTCTGAGGAAAAAAGGGAGATACTTTCAAATATAGTTGCATCGCAGATAGAAACGCATAGGCTTTACGGAGGTGTTGTTCCCGAGATAGCAAGCCGTGCGCATATCGAGGCGATAAGCGGTATAACCTATGGGGCGCTTGAAAAGGCGAATTTAAAAATAGAGGATATCGATTGCATAGCGGTAACGTCGCATCCCGGACTTATTGGCGCACTGCTTGTCGGTGTTAATTTTGCAAAATCGTTAAGCTTTGCTTACGGTATTCCGCTTGTTGCGGTAAATCATGTAAAGGCTCACGTTGCGGCGGCTTATCTTGAGTATCCTGCGCTTGAAGCTCCATTCGTTTCTCTTGTTGTGTCGGGAGGGCATACCTCATTTTACAGTGTAAATGCTCCCACTGATTTCGTTGAAATAGGCGGCACGAGAGATGATGCGGCAGGCGAGGCATTTGACAAGATAGGACGAGTTATAGGTATGCCGTATCCTGCGGGTGCGGCTATGGATAAGCTTGCGTATGAGGGAGATAGCGGTGCTATCAAGCTTCCGTCGCCTGCTCTTGTTGGCGATAATGCCGACTTTTCCTTTAGTGGACTTAAAACCGCGGCGCTCAATTATATAAATTCAGAAAGACAAAAGGGAACAGAGCCTAATGCGGCAGATATTACCGCATCTTACACTAAGGTCATAGTTGATGCGATAGTTAAAAAGACAGATTACATAATTAAAAAGCATAACCCCACAAGGCTTGTGCTTGCGGGCGGTGTTGCGGCAAATTCTCATATAAGACGCGCACTTGAGGAGCTTTGCGCTAAGCGAGGCGTTGAATTTTGCCGTCCGAGCCTTTCGCTATGCTCGGATAATGCCGCAATGGTAGCGGCGGCGGGATATTTTGAGTATCTCGACGGTCATTTTGCCGATACATCGCTTAATGCCTCGGCAAATGATGATGGAAATTAAGGAGATGAATATGACAGACTTTAACAAAAACAATGAAATGACAGAAAATACCGATAATAATGATAACGATATCGAGAGATACGTTGATGACGTCGACGTTATATTAAATCAGGAAAACGACGGTACGTTCGCTCACGGTGAGAGCATTTCCCGCCCCGACGTTTCGCCTGCGGTTGTTAAGAGATTGCCGAAATATTTTAGATATTTGCGTCAGCTTATACGTCAGGGAAAGACCCGTGTAAGCTCGGCGGAGCTTTCGAAAATGATGAATTTCACCGCATCGCAGATACGTCAGGACCTCAACTGCTTTGGCGGATTTGGTCAGCAGGGCTACGGTTATAACGTAAATTATCTCTACTCAAAGATTTGTGAGATTCTCGGAGTAGGCTTTGGATTTCGCGCGGCTTTTGTGGGGGCGGGTAATCTTGGACGTGCGCTTGCTAAAAGCCCTATGTTTGAAAAGCGCGGAGTTGACGTTGTGGCGATGTTTGATATATCCGAGGAGCTTATAGGAAAAAAGGTTTCCGAGATAAATATTTTTTCACTTGATAGCTTAGAGCAAAAGCTTAACGAATACGGTGTTGATATAGTTATTCTTACTCTGCCGAAGGAGTTTGCCGACGGAATAGTTGATAGGCTTGTTACCTGCAACACGGTTAAGGGAATTTGGAACTTTACGGGCAAGGAGCTTGACGTTTCAAAGAGCAGTATAGTGGTTGAGGACGTACATATGGGCGACTCACTTATGTCGCTTTGTTATGAGGTCGCTAAAGAGGCGGATAAATAATGGCGAAGAAGAAAATAAATTATACAAACGGAAATATTCCTCAAAATATATCGGAAATACTTAATAATTCAAGTGAGCAGGAGCTAAAGGTATTGACTCTGCTTTTGATGGCGGCAAACGAAAACGGTGAATTTGAGGATTCCGACGGCTTTGATAAAATGCTTGGAATATCTAAATCCGAGCTTGATTCATCAATTAATTTCTGGCGCGGTGCGGGCGTTATCAGCGTTGTACGCTCTCAAAAGAAAAAGGCTGATTTTGCAGAGCCTAAGACGGTAGCGAGAGCTATGGCGGCTCACCGTGACGGTATTGTCGAGAGTAACGGCGCAGACGGCTATACAAGCACCGACCTTGTGACACTTTTGGAGAGCAGAAACGAGCTTGCGTCCTTTATTGATGAGTCGCAACGGGTTTTCGGAAAGATATTCAGCTCGAAGGATATAGAGATAGTTGTCGGTCTTGTAGATCAGTACGGCTTTGAGGAGGAGGCAATTTTAGAGCTTCTTGCTTACGTTAGACGTCTTGAAAAGAAGGGTGTAAAATATGCCGAAAAGATTGCGATATCTCTTTACGATGACGGAATTACCACAGCCGCCGAGGTGATAGAGAGAATTGCTCTTATTGAGCGCTCTAAGGAGGACGTTTACCGCATTAAGCAGATATTTGGCTTTGGCGCTCGCGCTCTTACGAAAACCGAGCAGACCTTGTTTGATAAGTGGACTATGACTTATTCTTACAGTGTCGACGTAATAAAGCTTGCTTATGATATGATGATAGACGCAATTCAAAAGCCTGTGCCAAAGTATGCGGATAAAATAATTGAAAAATGGCACTGTGAGGGTCTTAAGAGCCTTGCCGACATTGAGGCTTATGAGGGTAGAAAGAAGGATAACTCTCAAAGCAGTGATAAAAATGAGCCGCAAAAGAGCTATGAGGTTGATGATTTCTTTGCGGCGGCTATGAACAGAAGCTTTAAGGACCTTAAATAATTTTTATTTTGCAAGAGGTTTAAAATGGGATATAACAGAGATGATCTTATACGCATAAAGGCGGAATACCGTGAAAAATATCAAAAGGCGAGAAGAAGCGCAGATATGCGTGCAGATGAGGTATATTTAAAAATTCCGAGAATTAAGGAAATAGACGTTTCTCTTTCACGCACTGCGCTTGAAATAATGTCGGCGCTTACAAGCGGCAAGGAGAGCGCAGACGAGGCTCTTGCGAGGGTTAGAGCAAAAAATGCCAAGCTTATGGAGGAGCGCGGAAGACTTCTTATATCCTCAGGCTATCCTGCGGATTATACCGACGTTCGTTATGATTGCACGAAATGCGACGATTCGGGATACGTTGACGGTAAAATGTGTGAGTGTATGAAGCGAGAGCTTGTTATGGCGGGATATGAATCCTCGGGGCTTGGCAGACTTATCGCTACGCAGAGCTTTGAAAATTTTTCGCTTGATTACTATAAGTCAGGCGGAGCAAATTACAAAAATATGCAGCATTATTTTACCTCGCTTCGTTCCTTTGCGCAGACGTTTTCGGCGGATACTTATAGGAATTTTTTGCTTATGGGCGGAACGGGGCTTGGTAAAACCCACCTTTCCACCTCGGTTGCAAAATCGGTTATCGAGCGAGGATTTGACGTGCTTTACGTTAGCGCTATCGATATGTTTGCCGATTTTGAAAAAAAGCAGTTTGGAAACGGTGACGGTGATGCCGACAACACAAGACGTTATTTTGAGTGTGATTTGCTTATAATCGACGATCTCGGAACAGAGCTTACAAATCAGTTTACCGTTTCTTGCCTTTATAACGTAATCAACTCGCGCATAAACGGAGCAAGGTCGACCTTTATAAATACGAATCTTTCGCAAAAGGAGATCGAGTCAAAATATGCCGAGAGAATTACGAGCCGTTTGTTTGGAGAGTATTATCCGCTTGTTTTCTCGGGTATAGATATAAGAAAGCAAAAAAGAATGATGTAAATGCTTTTCATTTTCTAAAAGAGGGGTATAAAAATGAAAATTGGAGTTATTACCGATTGCTTTAAGCTTCCGCTTGAAAAAAGCATAGCACTTGCATCCGAGCTTGGCTTTGACGGAGTGCAGATATATGCAACGAGTGGTGAATTTAGTCCCGAGCTATCTGCTTTTGAGCGACTTTCAATCAAAAGGATTCTTGATAGGGAAAAACTTGAGGTTAGCGCGCTTTGCGGAGATATGGGCGGCTTTGGATTTCAAATCGAGAAGGATAATCCTGACAGAATTGAAAAAACTAAGCGCATTATAGACCTTGCGTGCGATTTTGACACGCGTACGGTTACAACTCATATAGGCGTTATACCTGCGGATGTTGCTCACCCACGCTATTCGGTAATGCGTGATGCGCTTAGCCGTTGCGGAGAGTATGCCGCTAAGAGGGGCGTTACCCTTGCTATTGAAACGGGCCCCGAGAGCGCAACCGTTCTTTATAATTTCGTAAAATCCATCGAGGCGGGCGTTGGTGTTAATTTAGACCCTGCTAATTTCGTTATGGTAACGGGACAGAATCCTGTCGAGGCGGTTGAGATATTGGGTAAATATATCGTTCATACTCACGCAAAGGACGGCGTTATGCTTAAGCAAACCGACCCCGAGCGCATTTATGGATGCTTTGCGTCGGGGAATGAAGAAAAAATTGATATTTCGGAGTATTTTTATGAAGCTCCGCTCGGCAAGGGGCAGGTTGATTTTCCTGCTTATATAAGGGCTCTTTCAAAAATAGGCTATGAAGGCTATCTTACCGTTGAGAGAGAAACGGGCGCAGATCCCAAATCGGATATAATTCTTGCGAGGGATACTATAAAAAATTTAATAGTGTAACGTGTAATAGAGCATAAAATATGGAGCTATCATTCTTTGAAATTCGCAAGATTGATAGCTCCGTAAGTATTATTTAATAAAAAGTAAAAGCAAAAGTAACCAGATGATATCGTTTTCCGAGTCATTGTCGGAGAGCAGAAAGACGAGCGCGAGAATTAAAAGCTCCTCAGCTCCTATTTTACCAAAAGCACTACCGAAAAGAGAGGCGGGCGTACTCTTGGCTTCGCCTATTGTTGAGGTGGCTTCGGGCTCATTTGATGCATCCTCGGTTTGACTTTCATTTTCATCGGTTATAATAGAATTTTCAACAAAATTTTCGGAGTCCGTGTCGGGCTCTTTTTCTGTATGTGAATCGTCCTCGCTAAAAGCGTTTCCACTATAATTTATCGGTACTCTGATATTTTGCGGATAGCGATAGCCTTGCGGTCGGTAGTACATTTTTTCCTCCTTATTATGAAAGGCTTTTGAAAACGCTTGAAAGCTCGGAAAAACGAATTATTTTATCGATTGCCTCACTTCTGCTTTGTGAAAGGTAGGGCTTGAGCGCAAAGAGAAGCTCACTGCGCTGTGATTGCTTGGCGTTACTGTTTCCTTGTGAAAGTATATTAAGAAGCTCGGGGAGCTTGCTTTGTATCGAGGCATCACTTTCATTTTTTTGCGCATTCTCGTTCACACGGCCACTTTCCGACGGTATATCCTTTTTTTCAAGCGCTTGGGCGGAGTTACCGCTCTTTAAGCCTTGCGCTATCGAGGATATTGCGGAGAGCATTTGCGGATTTGAGAGTATTTCGTTAAGCGTAGATGAAAGCTTCTCGTTTTCGCCTATTATGGGGCTTGTATCACTCATAAGCGCCACCTGTTATCTTCTCTTTTTCAGTTGATTTCTTTCGTATTGCTCTGCGACTGCCTTCAGCTCCTCGTCGCTTGCCGTAGAGAGGGCGCGGCGTATGCTTTCTATACTGCTGGTGTCTATGTTGAATTGCGAGGGGTCTATGCCGCTTTCGTTTGCAATTTTTTGTATTATCATTTTCAGTTGCCAATCGCTTAGCGATAAAAGCTTGTCGATGTTTTCGCGTTTGATTTCCATAACCGTTGATAACCTCCTAAAAAATGTTCTTATTAAATTATATGATAATACCGTTAAAAATGCTAACCGATTTTAAAACATATTAGCAGAAACGCCTTTTTGAGTGACATATATTGACTTTTTTCGGAAAATATTTTATAATGAATGTGTGTAAAAAAATCCGGAGAGGTTTAAAATGGCAGAATTTACAGAATTGGTGGATAAATACGTTACCGTAAAGCAGGAGGCTCACGTTGAGTTCGAGGAAAAGCGCTCGCTTTTTATAGGACACGCTATTCACGTCAAGGACGAGGAGGAGGCGGCGGCTTTTGTAAAAAGTATAAAAAAGCAATATGCCGATGCAACCCACAACGTCTGGGCTTATCACCTAAAGGGTGGAATAATCGCTCGCTATTCCGATGACGGAGAGCCTCAGGGAACTGCGGGAATGCCGGTGCTTGAGGCGATACGAAAAAGCGGAGTTGATGATACCTGCGTAGTGGTAACGAGATATTTTGGCGGAATATTGCTTGGCGCGGGAGGACTTGTAAGGGCATATTCTCATTCTGCCGTATTAGCCATAAATGAAGCCGAGATGGTTGTTTACGAGCCTTATAATGAATATTCGCTTTCCTGCGGATATTCCGAATATCAAAAATATTCAAACGTACTGAGCTTTGAAAAGGCAATTATAGACTCTACCGATTTTACGTCCGAGGTTTTGGTGCGCTTTGCCGTTAAGAAAACCCAAGCGGAGCAGGTGCTAAAACGGATAAGCGAGGTAGGGTATGGGAGAGATATTCCCAAGCTCTGCGGAGAACGCTTTGACTGTCGATAAAGCTTTATGAAAATTTTAAAAGCATCAGTAAGCCTTATTCTGATTTTTTGCACGTTATTAACTCTAATATCATGCTCATCGTTTGGTGCAGGTTCTTCTATCGACGACGTGTTCAGTCAGCTTATAGTTGACGAGAGCGATGCGCCTGCTTTTGCGGAACGTGTTTATGTAATAATACCGAGCGGTTGCACGGGTGAGCTTTCATTAAAGGCGCGTGAGCTTGCCGACGGTATAGAGGCTAAAACGGGAATTTTGACAAGCCTTAAGTACGATAACGAGCTTGTTATCGTTCCGCAAAATTCCTGCGAGATACTCATTGGCAATACAAACCGTCTTATATCGGATAATGCTCTTGACGTTTTGCGCAACGGAGAATATCTTTGCCGTTGGGAGGATGGAGCGGTGGTGATTTGCGGTCGAAGCGACGCCTCAACAATCGTTGCGGTTGATAGATTTATAACCGAGATATTACCGATTTCCTCTAAATATTCTCTTATGCCCGACGAGGCGCACTTTGAAAATATGAAGGAATATGAGATAAAGCGCATAACTCTTGACGGCTATGACCTTTACGATTATGCTATAACATATCCAGAGGACGGCACACACGGTGAAAAGAATACGGCTTTCGTTATAAGAGATTTTATAAGCGAAAAAAGCGGATATTTTCTTGACGTTATTTCCGAAAAGAATATCATCGCAGGCGTGGGAAAAATTATAAGTCTGCGCAAGGGCGAGGAAAATTCAATATGTCGGATAGAAAACGGAATAGCGATAAGCGGAGTTGACACTTATTCGATTTGGCTTTCAGCAAAGAAATTTATGGACGATATTTCAAAAGAGGCCGACGGTGGAATTATAGAGCTGGAATATGCTGTGAAAAGCGAGATTGAGTTTATTGATACCGCTTTTGAATCTACCTTTTGCTTTTTGAAGAAAAATACAGATGAGCCGTTTAAGCCGAATTATGAGCTTATATCGCTTTTGCGCTCTGAGAGCTTGGATATTTGCTTTATTGGAAATCCAAATGAAAATTTAGACGCAGACCTTGATTTGAATAGCATCGAAGCGCTTGGGTATAGCGAGATACTGATTGGGGATAAGAAAATTGCGGTGGCTTATAATAAAAGTCGTGTTAAGAGCTTTAATATATCGGTCGATGCAGACGGAAGATATATGATAGCCGACGTTAGAACTGCGTTCGGAGAGGAAATTTCTTACATATATATTATAAAAGATATTTCGTATAAGGATTTACCAAAAAATAAAAACAATACTGTACTGTTTTGCGAGGGATGTGAGGTGTCCGAGCTTGAAGGAATATACTCTGCCTCCGAGGGTGAATTTTATTCTGCAAACGGTAAGAGCGGATATTATCTTGCTAATGATTTGAATTTAAGAATAGAAAATTCAAAAATTGAAAATAATACTCAAAATCTTTTTTACTGTGTTCTTAAAGCTAAAGTCGAGCGTCCTGAGATTTTGTCAGAGTATGCCCTGGAGGGATAAACTTTCGTTGTTTTTCAGTTCATCAAGTAATTCGGTCAGTAATGTGACACTTTTATCAAATTCAGCGCCGTTGCCGCGAGCAACGGCGCTTTTTATGCTTTCGGTTGCTTCGGTTATTTTATCAATGTGCGAATCGTGGATGCTTATACTGTAAATAGGCTTATGCTTTTGCCAAAGCTCGCAAAGCCCTGTCGCTCCGCTTTGGTCCTCTACCGTGAGCGTCGACGTCATAGATATCATTCGGTCACAGGAAATATGAACGTAGACGGAGTTTGAGATTATTAAAATTACAAGGATTGCGAAAATAATTGTTGCAGAGATAAGAGATTTCATTTTTTGTTTTGACCGTCCTTTGGTATTATTCGTGTTTCGTGGGCATCGTTTACCGTCATTAAATATATGTCGCTTGCACTGTAACCGAGAGCGGAAAGTATTTTGTTAAGCTTTTCGATTGAATAATTTATTTGCTTTAGTCCATGCTCGTTTACTCGTCCGTGCTCTATTATTATGTGAAAAAGCCCCGACTCTTTTACCGATAAATCGATATCGGCAGGGCAGAGAGGCTTGTATTTTGCCCTCTGTATTACCGTGATATTGCCGTTTTGCTCAAGTATTGCGTATTTTATTTGAGAAATATCGTCGCAGCCTTGTTGCCTAAGTTGAGTAAAAAGCTCGTCAAATGATATGCGTGAGTCGAGAAGCGCCTTTTTGCAAATCGTGCCGTCCTTTATCAGGGTAGAGGGACGAGCCGAAAAAATAAATTTTAATTTTGGGAATTTCGATAAAAATGCGGAGATTCCGACCTCAAGCGAAAGTAATACTATTATGGGAATTATGGCGTGTGTCAAAGGTATTTCGGAGTCGGTAATCGGTAGAGAGGCAATCTCGGATATTAAAAAGGTGGTTACGAGATCGGAAATTTCAAGCTCACCGAGCTGACGCTTTCCCATAAGGCGCATAACTATAATAAGAGAAATGTAAATGATAAAGGTTCGAATGAATACGGTAAGCATTTAAGGACTCCTTGTTTTTTATATATTGTTTGCAGAAAGCACTAAAAAATACACAAATAAGGCAGGAAAGGTGGTTGTTTTTTACAAAAACGAAAAAAGTTGAAAAAAGTTGAAAAAAGTGCTTGACAAAATGGTGTTAAAGTGGTAAAATAATCAAGCGCTCGCATGAAGAGCGCGAAGGTCGAAAAGAAAAAAGTTGAAAAAACTTAAAAAACTTTTCGAAAAGGTATTGACAACTCAAAA
>JAZRGA010000018.1:0-78153 GCA_045643945.1 Eubacteriales bacterium
GTCATTCAGATGCAGAAGTCGTGATTTGGTTCTCGTCGGCGTACAAAGGTACGCCAGAGGGCCAAAGCGCGGCTAAAAAACACACATAAAAATGGAATTTGAGAGATTTTTCTCGAAAAATTCCTACAAAAAACAGCTTAAACCATGCTTGTTTTCACTGTTAAAGCTAATTTTTATTTAATTTTATTTCGTGTGTTTTTGTTCTGCGCTAAATGACGCAGCCCCAAGTTAAACAGATATATAAATCATCAAACCGTATGAACACCTAATGATGCATCGGAATTATCGGCATCAATACCGTATTTTTTAGCCTTTCTATACTCGAAGAACTTAAGAGCAACCTGCTCAAAGAGCGCATAAGAAAGCACATCCTCGTCCTGCTCCATATATGGCTTAATCTTTGCACGGAGCGCATCAAGCTCGGGAGCGAGCGCATCTGCGGGTCGAGAGGTAATTCTCTCTGCATCGCCGATTATCTTCTTTGCAAAAGCCTCGTCTATCTCAACGGGCGCTTTACCGTACTGACCCTGAACGAGTCCCTTAAATTCCTTAGTTACCATTTTATATCTCTCACCGCCGATAACGTTAAACACTGCCTGCGTTCCAACTATCTGCGAGGAGGGAGTAACGAGCGGAGGATAGCCTGCATCTGCTCTTACCCTCGGAACTTCTTCAAGAACCTCGATAAGCTTATCGGATTTTCCTGCCTGCTTCAACTGTGAAACAAGGTTAGAAAGCATTCCGCCGGGAACCTGATAAATAAGCGCATTAACGTCGACCTTGAGCATCTTGGGGTCAAGCAAGCCGCTTGCAAGATACTTTTCACGGATAGGCGCAAAATACTTAGTTATTTCATCAAGAGCCTCAAGAGTAATACCGGTATCGTACTGTGTACCCGCAAGAGTTGCAACAAGAGCCTCCGTAGGCGGCTGTGACGTACCGAGCGCCATAGGCGAAATAGCGGTATCAACTATATCTACTCCCGCCTCGATTGCCTTAAGAAGCGTCATCGAAGCAAGACCCGAGGTATAGTGAGTATGAAGCTGAATAGGAAGTGAAACGGTTTCCTTAAGAGCTTTTACAAGCTCGTATGCATCGTAAGGCTTTAAAAGTCCCGCCATATCCTTGATACAAATAGAGTTTGCACCCATATTTTCAAGCGTTTTTGCGTAATTTGTGAAATACTCAAGAGTATAAACAGGTCCCGTTGTGTAGCTTATAGCCGCCTGAACGTGACCGCCCTCCTTTTGAGTTGCTTTGATAGCGGTTTCAAGATTTCTTGCATCGTTAAGAGCATCGAAAATTCTCAAAATATCAATTCCGTTTGCAATAGACTTTTGAACGAAATATTCAACGACGTCATCGGAATAATGACGGTATCCGAGAATGTTCTGACCTCTGAAAAGCATTTGAAGCTTTGTATTTTTTACCTCTGCTCTTATTTTGCGAAGTCTTTCCCAAGGGTCCTCGTTAAGAAAACGCAAGCAAGAATCAAAGGTAGCGCCTCCCCACGCCTCAAGCGAGTGGTAGCCTATTTTATCAAGAGCCGCGAGAATCGGGAGCATTTCCTCGGTTGTCATTCTTGTTGCAACAAGTGACTGATGCGAATCTCGAAGCACTGTTTCTGTTATTTTTACCTGTGCCATTTTAATTTACCTCCTAAAAAATCAGAACCACGAAAGGAATACGCCTGCGGCAACCGCAGAGCCTATAACTCCCGCAACGTTAGGTCCCATTGCGTGCATAAGCAAGAAGTTTGAGGGGTCTTCCTTTTGTCCTACCTGCTGTGAAACTCTTGCCGCCATAGGAACTGCAGAAACTCCCGCAGAGCCGATAAGCGGATTTATCTTTCCGCCCGTAATTACGTTCATTATCTTTGCGGTAATAAGTCCTCCACACGTTGAAATGCAGAATGCAACGAGTCCGCAAGCGATAATAGCAAGTGTTTCAACTCTCAAGAAGTTCGAAGCGCTTGCCGTAGCTCCAACAGTAATACCCAAGAATATAGTAACTATATTCATAAGCTCGTTTTGCGCCGTCTTTGAAAGTCTATCGGTAACTCCGCATACGTTGAGCAAATTACCGAACATAAGACATCCAACGAGCGGTACAGCATCGGGAACGATAAGTCCGACAACAAATGTAACGACTATCGGGAAAAGTATCTTTTCGGTCTTTGAAACAGAACGGAGAGCCGTCATTTTTATCTGACGCTCCTTCTTTGTTGTAAGAAGCTTCATAAAAGGAGGCTGAATCATTGGGATAAGCGCCATATAACTGTATGCCGCAATCGCAATCGCTCCCAAAAGGTGAGGCGCAAGCGTTTTTGTAACAAGTATTGCCGTAGGTCCGTCAGCGCCTCCGATAATACCTATTGCCGCCGCCTCCTGCGGTGTAAATATTCCCGAAATAAGAGCTGTGGAGAATGCCACGAACACTCCAAGCTGAGCGCCCGCGCCGATTAGCAAGCTCTTGGGATTTGATATAAGGGGTGAAAAGTCGGTCATAGCTCCAATACCTATAAATATAAGGCAAGGATAAATTCCAAGCTTTACACCGAGATAAAGCAAATCAAGCAAACCACCGTCGTGCAAGACCGCTCCGTAATCCACTGCGGTAACCGTTTCAAGAAGTGCTTGCTTTGTTTCCTCGGTTATTACCGTAGGCATAACGTTTCCTGCCGCAAATTGCGGGAAAAGCTCAGCCACTTCTACACCGTTTGCAAGCAACACTCTGTATTCGTCAATTGTGAGTATCATATCCGCGCACGCATTATTTATTAAATTGGTTAAATTCGTAACCGTTTCCTCGGGCGGAATAAAGAAATTAAGATTGAACATATTTGCACCGGGCAAGTTTGTAAGAAGCATACCTATTGCGATAGGCAAAAGCAACAACGGTTCAAACTTCTTTACAATTGCAAGATAAACAAGCGCGAATGCAATAGCAAACATAATAAGCGTCTGCCACCAATCGCTACCCGAAAAAAGTCTTGCAACACCCGTAGTCTGCAAAAAGTCCGATATTTTATCAAGCATCGTAACGTTTTCCTTTCTGTATATTCATAAAACAAAATCCAAAAAGGAAATCAGTTAAGAGTTACGAGGAGAGCATCGGTTTCAACGGTTGCGCCCTGAGCAACCTCAATGCTTGCAACGGTTCCGTCCTCGGGAGCGCAGATATCGTTCTCCATCTTCATAGCCTCAAGAACTATAAGAACGTCGCCCTTCTTTACGCTATCGCCAACCTTTGCGTTAACCTTAATTATATTACCCGGCATAGGCGCTTTAACGGATATAGCTCCTGCCGCTCCGCTCTTTTTGGGTGCTGCCGCAGGCTTGGGCGCTGCTACGGGCGCAGGTGCTGCTGCGGGTGCGGGAGCCGCTACGGGTGCTGCCGCCGCTGCGGGTGCTGCCGCTCCGTTAACCTCCTCAACGCTTACTGTATAGGTAACACCGTTTACGGTTATATTATAAGTTTTCATTTTTTATACCTTAACCTTTCAATAAATATCAAAAAATATCAAAACAAGATTTATTTAGCGTTCCAAGAACGTCCGCCGTTAGCTCTACGGTAGGAAACAACTCTAAAATTACCAATCGGCGCGTCGGGATTTTGCTCCGATTCGTAAGCAATAATTGCCGCCGTGAGAATTGCGATAAGCTCACCGTCATCGTTTGACGCTACGGGAGCAGGCGCAGACTCAACTACGGGAGCAGGCTCTGCTTTCTTCTCTTCCGCCTTTTCTATCTTTTTCTCAGCGGCTTTATCACTTTTAGGTCTTGCGAATATAACCTTAAACAAAGCAAGCACGCCCCAAAGAATACCGAGAACGGCAAATATCATTCCCATTCCGAGAAGCGTCATTTCAAGAGCATACTTAATAGCATCGCCCGAAAAAGGAGTATAAGTGCCATCGGGTCTTAGCGCAAGAGCCGCAATATTTAAAATTTCGTTATTTAACATTATTTATTCCTCCAAATCAAAGAGGCATATTTGCGTGCTTGCGTGCGGGTACGCCCTCTGCTTTAGATGCAAGCATTGAGAAAGCCGCGCAAATTCTTGCACGAAGCTCGGATGCTTCGATTACGTCATCAAGCTCACCCTTATAGCAAGCCTCGGATGCAGATGCGCACTTTTCTTTCCATTCCGCCTCAAGTGACTCACGGCTCTGCTCGCCCACCTTATCATTCCATACAAAGGCAACCGATGCCTCGGGAGAAAGCACGCTTATTGCCGCCTCGGGCAACGCATAGGCAATATCCGCGCCAATAGCCTTTGAACCGAGAAGCGAGAACGCCGCTCCGTAGGCCTTGCCTATAACCACGGTAACCTTTGCGTTTTCCGACGTAGAATACGCATAAGCAAGTCTTGCAAGCTCGGATGCATAAGCCGCCTTTTCAGCTTCAAGGCTTACGTCAAGTCCTATACTGTCGACAAGCGTAAGAACGGGAATAGAGAAGCTATCACAGAAAGAGATAAGCTTTGCCATAGCTCTTGCCGTCTTTATATCGATTATTCCGCTCTTTTCGGGATTGCTTGCGATAACCAAAGAGGTAACGCCTCCAAATGAAGCAAATCCGAATATTGCGTTATCGGTGTATGATGCGTAAAGTCTTGTAAAATCACCGTTATCAACAATTAATTTTACAAGCTCCTCTGCCTTGTAAGCGCTTGCGTCAAAGGAAACGGCTCTGTTCATATCGTCACCGTTCTCACAAAACGCTCCGTCAGCATTATTTGCGGGAAGAATTGTTGCAAGCTTTCTTGCAAAGGAGAAAAGCTCGCCCTCACTCTCTGCCTCATAAGCCGAAAGTCCGCTTGCAGAAGCATCGCTTTCACCAATCGCAAAGGGAGAATTAACGAATAATTTCGAAACGCCCTTAAGTGTAAGCGTTACGTCAAACATAGACGCAACAACCGCAGACGAGCCGCCGCATACTCCGTCGATAATCGCTATCTGCGGAACTATGCCCGATGCGCCCGAAACGCACCTCATAAATTTTCCGTAAGCGGCAAGTGCCTCCGCTCCGTCATAAACTACCGCTCCCGCCGAATCAAAGATGCCTATAATAGGCGCTCCGTTCTTTATTGCAAGCGAGTAGAGATTTTCAATCTTTTTAAAATGGCGCTCGCTGAACGCACCCTTTGCTCTGGAGCTATCCTGTGAGAAAGCAAATGCAAGCCTTCCGTTTATTGCTCCGTATCCGCAAAGCACGCCCTCAAAGCAGTCGCCGCCCGAGCGCTTTGTATAAGCCCCAAGCTCAACAAAGGTTGCCGCATCAAAAAGCTGCTCAATTCTTGCCTTTGACTGACCGTAAACCTTTTCGTCAATCTGTACCATATTGTGCCTCCGTTTATATAAGTAAATATGAAAACCGTCCGTTTCCCATATTACCCCAATTTTAATATAATTTTACCACATTTTCAAGTTTTTTTCAAGTACAAGCGCAAATATTTTATTAAAATTATGTTAACTTTTAAACAATCTCAAAATATGCATATTATTTTGCTCTTTAAAATATGGTTAAATATAGATAAATACAAATTATATTGTAACAAAATTTAAGGGGTAATATTTATGAAAAAAAGGACTCACGAAAAAAGAAAGCCAAAGAATGGAATGCTCTCCTCCGCTCTGTTCGGAGCATTAACGTCTTTGGCTCTGCTTATTGCGCTTCTCGCTTTGTTTTCATTAATTGGACTTGCAAGCAACAATCCTCATTCACTTCTCGCTCCGTTCTCTTTTTTCTCGATATACGCATCCGCCTTTCTCGGAGGATTTATTTCGGCAAAGAAAAACAAAGGGCATGATATTATCTACTGTGGCGCACTCTGCGGTTGTATAGTTACCGTTTTGCTTTCGCTCGTCCTTTGGATATTTGCCCTCGCCCTTAACGTAACGAGCGAGCCTATCTCTTGGCTTTACAGAGGATTGATGATATTAGCCTCAACGGTAGGCTCACTGCTCGCCGCTTCAAAATCGCAAAAAATGCCGAAAAGAAAAAGACGGTAGCTCCAAAATTGATTTGTAGTTAGTTTATTTCAAGGATTTTTGCTATCTTTTTGAAAAAGGTAGTAAAAAAACTTTCAATCGGGGAATGTTTTAAAGAACATTCTGCGCTCGACGTATGAGCAATAGATATTCGCCCATTTAGCCCACTAATTACGGCAAAAAAAGAACCCTCCGTGGAGAGTTCTTTGAAAGGGGGTCGGGGAAAAGCTTTCTTTTAAGAAAGTTTTCCCCGTAAAAACATCATTATTTAATTATTTAGTTATTTAATTATATTCTTATTAATAACAAGGTCAACGAGAAGCTTTGCGTGCTTTTCATGCTCCTTTGCGCTCGGATGTCCGCCTGCTCCCGCCTCACTCCAAGGAAGCGCAAGAGTATAATAGCCCGCAGACTCGCCGCCAAAGGAATTAACTATTTCCTTAACCTTATCAGGAAATCCCTCATTAGGGTCATACGCCCAGATTATTGGAACGTCCTTTCCGTAATTATCTCTGAAATAATTTATAAGCTCCTTACCCTTGCTTACAAAGTTAGTCTTATTTGAGCCGCCCACGTTATAATCGTTTGCTCCGAGGTGAAGCACTATAAGGTCGGGCTTACGCGCGTTTTTAATATCAAAATCTCCGCTACCGCGGTCCTTAGAAACCTTCTTATAATAGTCTAATATCGGAGAATTTGACCAGCACTGACTAAGTCCCGCCGCACTTCTTGATATCATAGCATAATCGGCATCGATAGAATTAGCAAAGAGATATGCATAAGACTTTGTTCCGTCCTGGAAATCGGGAGAGTCGTCGGGTCTGTCACCGGGCTTTCCGATATTACCGTATGCGGTTGTAAGGCTATCTCCCAAGAATTCTACATAGAAATCCTTTTCCTTAGGCGCTTTACTGAGGATACCCTTTATCTCCAACGTCTTAATAGTTGAAAGCGACCACTTAAATTCAGTCTGTCTTACGACCTTTATATTATGGAAATAATTGCCCGAAAAGCTTGCGATAGTCAATTTTTCGGTCTTTCCGCTTCCTACCTTAAATCGAGTAGCCGAGCGCTTTCCGTCTATGTAAACAGTGTAATAAGAAAATCCGTAAGCGCCGCCCTTGGAGTTAATCTCGATAACAACGTCGCCCGTAAGATATCCCTCAAACTCTATAGTTGCGCAGGAATTATCAAAAATAAGTCCGTCGCTTGACACCTGAGCGCGTCCCAAGAACTTAAAGTAGGACTGATTTATAGTCGACATATTCGCAAAATTATAGGTCTTCGAAGTAAGCTTTTCAGTAGTCTTTGAAACACCCGGAATCGGAGCGGTTTCGGTCTTTTTTGCGGTTGTCTTTTTCTCGGTTTTCTTCTCTGTCTTCTTTTCGGTCTGCTTATCCGTAAAAAGCTCCGAGGCATCGGTATAATAATCGCTTGCCGACTCGGAAGAATCCCCCGTACCCTCAAAATCGCATCCAACGCAAGAAAGCATTGACGCAACGCAAAGAAGAAGGCTTATTACCGCAAGTAATCTTCTTTTTACTGTATTTCTCATAATATATTATCCTCCGTAAAATTATTTATGCTTTAATCCTCGCTAAGCAATTCCGCCTCTGCCCAAATCATATAATGGTCGGAATGGCTTTTTTTAACCACGTTTATATCCCCAAAGCGCCATTTATCGGTTGAATAAAGGATATTATCAATCGATATTCCGTCCTCGGGAAAGGTAATTACGGGCGTTTCCTTCTTATTTATTCTCGCAACGCCCTGCATTTCGTCAAGAGCGCCAAGGTCGGAGGTATTAAAATCCCCCGAAAGTATAAATCCCTTTTTGCTCGACAGAATTTCCGCTACGTCACCAAGCTGAGCCTCTCTGATAGACGGAGTATCAAAGGTGAGATGCGTAACCAAAAAATCCACCACCGTACCGTTTACGTCGATTTTCGTAAAGCCTATTGCTCGCTGCTCGGATTTTCCCGAATTAAGCAGCACCTTGTCTGTTGCTATTATAGGATAACGGCTAAGCACCGCAATACCGTAATCACCGCCGCCGAAATCTATCGTTTTAAAAAAAGCATAATACCTATATCCCGCCGCCTCGGAAAGCTCCTTTAATATATCCCGACCGCCGCATCTTTTAGTACCGATATCGACCTCTTGAAGTCCTACGACATCAATGTCATTCTCGGTTATATTGCTTGCTATTCTTGACATATCGTATTCTGCGTGTCCGCCGTGATAGATATTATACGAGGCGAAGCGCATTTTTTGATTTGCCAAACTCATAGTTTTAATTTACCGTCCTTTTTAATTTTATTGCTTTTATTTTATCGCTTTATTATTTTTTCTCGGTATAAGTTCCCATCGAATGTATCATATAATGGTCGGAATAGCTATCGGTTACTACGTTTATAACGCCAAGCTTCCAATTTTCGGTAGAATATACGAGATTGTCAAGCGGAGATCTTCCGTCGGGATAGGTCACCTTTGGGTCTTCCTTGGTATTAACGAGTGCCGAGCCCTCAATTACGTTATATTCATCGAGATTTCTTGTATTAAAATCGCCCGAAAGCACGAAATTATCATATTTTGCAAGCTCTGCCGCAATCTCCGAGAACTGCTTTGAGCGACTTGAGCCTCCGCCCTCTCCGTCATAGGAAAGATGCGTTACGAAGAAATTTATCATCGTTCCGTTTACGTTTATCTTGGTATATCCGAGAACTCTCTGCTCTGCCGAGCCCGAGGAAAGATTTATCTTTTTTGACTCCTCGATAGGATACTTACTCAAAATAGCCGTGCCGTACTCGCCTCCGTCGTGCGTTATAGCCTTGAAAAATTTATAATACTTGTAGCCCGTAAGCTCGCTGAGTCGCTTTACCTGATTTACCTTGCCCGAGCGTTTGGTATTATTGTCGACCTCTTGAAGTCCGACTATCTCGATGCCGTTATTTTTGATATTGGCGGCAATCTTCTTTAAATCCGTATTATTGCCCGCATGCATTATATTGTACGAAGCAAATCTGACGTTAAAGGTAAGAGGCGCTTCGGTCTGCTTTTCGGTTCTTTTTTCGGTTTTCTTCTGCGTTTTCTTCTCGGTCTGCTTTTCTGTTTCGCCTAATCCAAGCGTGCCCGACTCGGTAAACGCACCGCTTGCGTCACTGTCGCTCTCTCCGAATTTATCATCAAAAGCCGTGCATCCAACGCTTGAAAGCATAGCCGAAAAGCACAAAATTGCGCTTACAAGGGCAAAAATTATCCTCTTTAGTTTTTTTATATTTTTCATACGCCCCTCCGAGCCTTAAAATATATATAAATATCATTTATTTCTCTATAAATTATAACACCAAAAAATAAAAAAATCAATCTTGTACCGACTTTTTCGCCTTTTGTAATATATTTTCGGCATTTTAAATAAAAAAGAAGTCCTCTTTTATCTAAGTATCACAAAGCAAGAGGACCTCTGATTTATTTTATATCTTTACGCTTGATTATTTAATTAACTCATTGAGCCTTGGTATAAGCTTATCCGCCATTTCAAGATAACCCTTATCGTTAGGATGATAACGGTCGGCAAAGTTTTCCTCAAGCGGAGAAACCATATCACTGCCGTCTATATACTCAATACCGTATTTTTCATATGTACTGCCGATAAATTCTCTAAAGATATCTCTTTCGGCTTTACGTCCCGAGCGACCGCTTATAGGAGTAAGTCCTATTATCTGCGAATTTTTATAAACAGATAAAAGCTTATCCAAAAACCTCGGCATATTTTCCTTAAGAGCGTCTATTCCCTTTCCGTAATCGTTTGCGCCAAAGGCAACTATTACAACGTCGGGATGATAAACGTCCTCGCTCGGCAAAATGCTCTCGTGGAAATAAGCGCCGCCAACTCCAAAGATAACGGTATCGGCATCGTATCGGAGCGACACCTGATATGCATAAGAATTTGAATCGCTTACCGTATCCCAGCCCTGTGTTATCGAGTCGCCCAAAAAGAGTATTTTTTTACCGTAGGTATGCTTATACGGTTTGAAATACGCACCTCTTGAAAGCATCACCTTTGAAATAACGCCTGCCTCGTGGCTTGGGTATATAAGTGTAATTCTGTTTTCGCCCTTTGAGGTATCAAGCGTTTTTTTGAATATATCACCCGAGGACAGCTCTATATGGTCCTCCTTTACACCGTTAACGAAAAGCTCATATTTTTTGCCCTCGTCAACGCAAAAGCCGAAGAAATTTGAATTGGTAACGAAATCAAGCCTTACGCCGTTCGTGCGTCCCGACCATTCACCGAGCGTTTTTGAAAGCCTTGAATAAGCCTCCATCTGCTCTCTCGTGCATCTGTAAAAATGAATTTTTCCACGCGCATCCATCTCGTAATACACAGAGCCTACCGCAATACTCACCAAATCCTCATTTGAAATCACAAATGCCTTACCGTCCGCCAACAACAAAAGCTGATCCATAAGTTGCTCCTTGCTCGGCATTTTCTTATTTCCCTTTGTGGTTTCGTAATTTCCGTAATAATGATTGTCTGGCTTTAAAACCTCTATAATCTCATCTATAAGCTCCTTTGGAACTAAAGCGCTTACCGAGTCTATACCGTAGATAAACGAATACTCAAACAAATAATTCATATAAGTAGATATTCTTCTCAGAAGCTCCTTGTTATCGCCTACCACACTAAGCAAAAAGTAGATAACGGGAAGAAGGTCGTTATTAAGCTTATCAAGCTCGCAACGAAGCCTTTCGGGGCAAAGGTCACGAATAGACTCGGAATAACGACCCTTCTCGAACTTATCCTCGAGGTGAGAAAGCCTTTCATCCTTAACGCCTCTTTCATCGTCTGTAAGCCAATATTTAATTATATCGCAAGCCGCCATTTTAGCATCAATCCTTACTAAAATATCCTTCTTGAGAGTTGCGCGCTCTAAAAGCAAGGATGCGACAAGTGCAGGATTATTATCGTACTCTCCGAGCAAAGTATAAAACTCATCCTCGTTCATTCCGAATTTAGTTGCCGAAAGCATAGTCATTTTATACATGTTATCGGTAAGCCTCCTGCTTTCCTCGTCGATATCATCATCCAAATCGTCTTCATCCCATTCCAACGTTTTTTCAACCTTAGCTGGCTCGTCAAAATCGGCAACTATTGCAGACTCGTCAACGTATTCCTCGGGATATTTTGCGTCCTCAAACTCGGTAAGATGATAGTAAATATAGGCTCTGCCGTCCCAATTGTCGACGTTATGAGCGTCCGCCATCAAGCCCGCAAAGGCTCGTTGAGCGCAGCAAACACGTTTACCGTTATTAAGAACGGGAGTGCAGGAGGGATGCTCGTGATGCTCCCAACCGTTAAACTTATAATTATTCGCGCGGATATCCTCTACGATTGCATTGTACTTTTCATCACTGTCAAGCTCGGTTATGGGATATCTCTCGTCATCGTTATTCGTCCAACCTATTACCTTGTATTTCATAGCGAATGCTCCTTTTTAAAAAAATTATATTTACCGCTATTGCGAAGAATTCGGTCCGTCGACAGAATATTTAGCCTTCAATATTTTATCGTCACATCTAATCGGCTTATCACCAAGCATAATCTGCGCCTCACCGAGCGCTATACCGTCTGCGCCGTAATAAAGATAACCGTGCTGCATCAAGGGATGATTTTGATATCCTATCCAAACAATTCCGTTATCTCCCGCGCTTATCCCGTACGAGGATATCCATTCCGCAAAGCTTTGACCCTCTACGGCGGTAAACATACGGTCACCTATGTAAAATTCAAAGGTTTTCTGCTCCTCGGGAATTTCTAAAATATCACCGCATTCAACGCAAGCACCGTTTTCGTAAACGTGCGTATGCCCTCCCTCGCTGACCTTAATGTATTCGATATAGCAATTACCTATCGTATGAGGAGAAGTACCCATATATTGAAACACTAAATCTGCGCCGACCAACCTATTTGCAATCATATTTTGGTCTGTTCCGCCTATCCAATAATGATTCATCGCTCCGATTTCCTTGCCGTCAACAAAAAGATAAGGCATATTACGTCCGTTGTCAAACAGTCGGTTTTCAATTCTGTATGTATGCTCCTTAGTTCCGTCTATTCCGTTTTGAGAAAGTGATACTCCGTAATTATAATATCTTCCTCCCAAAGCCTCGCCAAAGGCTATGAAATCGCTATTATGACGGCGATACAGATACGGTGTTCCCTCGGTCGTACTATACGATGAGCCTGCAAAAAGTAATGCTCCGTCGGTTGTATCGCTCCAAGACCCCTCGGATTTCCATTCAATATACCACGGCTTATCGTGCTTTAAAACAATAGGCTCGTCCATTGTGATTTTAACGTTACTGAATTTTCCGTTTTTTATAGCTCCGGTCATTAGAGTAAGCTCGTTTTTCTTGTAAAAATCATCACTAATACTAACAATAGAATTTTCTTTAGTTTGCCAATAAAAATTGTCTTTTTCCTCAGTGATTTCTTTCTCCGCTCCGTCCTCACTGACCTTAATATAATCAATATAGCAATTGCCTATCGTATGAGGAGAAGTACCCATATATTTAAATACTAAATCTCTGCCATCCAACCAATCGACCGTTATTTTTTGGTCTGTTCCGCCTATCCAGTGATGATTCATCGCTCCGATTTCCTTACCGTCAACCAAAAGATAAGCCATATTGTGACCGTCATTTAGCACTCGGTTTTCAATTCTGTATATATGCTTCTTTATTCCATTGATTCCGTTTTGAGAAAGCGACACTCCGTAGTTATAATACCTCCCTCCCGAAGCCACACCAAAGGCTATAAAGTCGCTATTATGACGGCGATACAGATACGGAGTATCCGGGGTTGTGCTGTTTGGTGAGCCTGCAAAAAGTAATGCTCCGTCTGTGGTATCGCTCCAATAGCCCTCGGATTCCCATTCTATGTACCACGGCTTATCGTGCTTTAGAACGATAGCCTCGTCCATCGTGATTTTAACGTTACTGAATTTGCCGTTTATTATATCTCCGCTCGTTAGAGTGAGATTATTTTTCTTGTAAAAACCGTCACTAATACTCAGAATTGGATTTTCTTTGGTCTGCCAATAAAAATTGTCTTTTTCCTCAGTAATTTCTTTCTCTGCTCCGTCCTCGCTGACCTTAATATACTCGATGCGACAGTCGCCTATCGTATGGGGAGATGTACCCATATATTTGAACACCAAATCTCTACCGTTCAACCAATCGACCGCTTTTTTCTGGTCTGTTCCGCCTATCCAATGATGATTCATCGCTCCGATTTCCTTGCCGTCAACCAAAAGAAAAGGCATATTGTATCCGTCATCAAACACTCGATTTTCAATTCTGTATGTATGTTCATCAATTCCATTAATTCCGTTTTGCTTAAGTGATACTCCGTAATTATAGTATTTTCCGCCCACAGCCATACCGAAGGCTATAAATTCACTTTGATAACGGCGATATAAATAGCAATTAGAATTTACGCTTTGGTTAGATTCCGAAAAGAGTAATGCTCCATCGGTGTTATCATACCAAGCGCCCTCGGACTTCCATTCAATATACCACGGCTTATCGTGCTTTAGCAGAACAGTCTTTTCCATCTCAATTCGAACGTTTCTGAAATTTCCATTTAATATTGCTCCGCTTTTTAAAGTAAGAGCGTTTTCTTCATAAAAATCGTCAGTAACGCTTACGATAGAATTTTCTTCGGTACGCCAATAAAAGCTCTCGGGGATTTCTTTTGCTATATAAGCCTTTATAAACACATCGTCGCTTACCGACTGAATAATAATTACACCGTTCTCATAGCATTCTGCCGTTATATCCCTGTCCCCCATAAAAACGTTAACCTCAAAATGCATCGACGGGTCTATCGCGACAATTTCCGTCTTAAAGGGATGTGCCTCTACCGCAGCCCTTAAAGCTCCCTCCATAGCAACTACGCCGTCAAGCTCAAAGCGAACGTCGTGAACTTGACTGTACTCAAGGTACTTACTGTTTTTAAGCAAAGCGGAAGTAAAAGCATTTGAAATTGCCTCCATACCCGCACGGTTTGGGTGTAAAGTATCTCCCATAAACATTTTAAATGCGATGCTATCCGTTAAAATGCCGCAGTTGTAAAGGTCTACAACCTGCGCTCCGTACATTTTGGCAAGGCTTGCAATATCGGAATTAAATTCAAGCGGTTGAGCCGAGGTGTGAGCGTCAATCCTTTGCAAAAGAGTAAAGCAATACACCTCTGCGTCGGGATATGCTCTGCTAATCTTATCCAAAATAATAGCATACGCCTCGATAGACGTTTTAGGAGTTGCGTAGCTTACCGAATTTTCTTTTTCGATTATAAGATTATTAAAGTTAATATCATAAAATCTGCCCAAGCTATCTGGGTAGGTGTAAAAATCATTCGTTCCGAGAAAAATCGCTATAATATCCGGACGCTCGCCCGCATTATCACCCGTATCATCGTGAAGCTGAACGCAACGGTCCAAATACGCTCCCACAGTGCCCGAGCGAGTATTTAAAAGGCAAGAGCCGCTCCAAGAATTGTTAACAAGAATCTCCATACCCAAGCGATCTGCCGTTTTCTTCCACCAAGTATCCTCAACGGCTACGTCAAATCCGCTTCTCGGATAATACACCGCTCCCTTGGCAATAGTTGAATTAGTCGTCAATGCCGCAGAGCTATTAGAATAATTTACATAGGTTGATATACTGTCACCGAGAATTGAAATCTTTTTTCCCGTAAAATCTCCAACCTCAGCATATTCCTCCTTGTGCCATTCAAAAGCAACGCTCGGAAAAACTGCGATAACAACCATAATTACAACGAGAATAAGCGCTATACACTTTTTCATTTTTACCTCTACACGTTTTATATTTTTATTCCTTTTTTTACCTTTTTCATTATAGCATAGTAGGACAGAAAAGTCAATAACGCATCGAGCGTCATTTTGAGTCCTTTTTCCTTATTTTGTCACCGTTTCCAAAACCTTTTTCGTCATTTATTTCATACATTAATAATATATTTATAAATAACTATTGAATTTGCTTTCAAAATATGATATAATATAGTGAAAAATTTGTCATTTTTTTAACATAGTGCTTCAAGCCTTTACGCAAGACACTTATATAAATTGTTTTTTGAAATATTTTGTTATCCTAAAAAAATAAAATTCAGGAGAAAAATACTATGCCAAAAAAGGTTACGATTATAGGCGCCGGCTCTGTCGGAGCAACGACGGCGTTTGCGCTTCTTACACGCGGAGCCGCCTCTGAGGTGGTCTTAATAGACGTAAATAAGGACAAGGCTCTCGGCGAGGCGCTTGACATCAAGCAAGCAACCCCCTTTATCGACAACTGCGATATACGCGCAGGTGGATACGAGGATGCACGGGACTCAAATATAGTTATTATCACCTCGGGAATAGGACGAAAGCCCGGTCAAACAAGGCTTGACCTCGTTCAAACCAACGTGGACATAATAAAGCAGATAGCGCCCGAAATAGTAAAGGTTGCTCCGAACGCAATATACATACTTGTCGCAAACCCGGTGGATATTTTGACCTATGCATTTTTAAAGTACACGGGACTTCCGAAAAATCAGGTTTTCGGCACGGGAACAGCGCTCGATACCATTCGCTTGCGCACCCGTCTTTCGGAAATATACAAGGTAAATCAGCAGCAGGTGCACGCAAACGTACTCGGCGAGCATGGCGACACCTCGTTTGTGGCGTGGTCGACCGCAACAATTGCGGGAATTCCGCTCCCCGAATTTAACAACACCGTAGCGAAAAGAGCCGATTTTCAAAGCACTCTTGACGAGGTTGAGGGCTACGTCAGAAAATCGGGCGGAATAATTATCGCTCAAAAGGGTTGTACAGTCTACGGAATAGGAATGACCTGCACTCATCTTGTAAAATCTCTTAGCGGCAGTGAAAAAACCGCTATCGCCATATCCTCGCTTCACGAGGGAGAGTACGGAATAAGCGACGTATGCTTAAGCTCTCTTTCCTTTATAGACCGAAGCGGAGTACATTCTATAATAACGCAAAGCCTCCCTCATTCCGAGCTTGAAAAGCTTCACAAATCGGCAAACGCGCTCAAAGAGGTTATTAAGGGCGTTAAATTTTAAAAGGTAAAAAATATTAATCTAAAATACAGAAAAGCAAGGAATATTCATCCTCGAATATTCAAGAAAGGACGAAAACAAATGGAATACCGTATTGAACATGATTCTATGGGAGAAATGAAGGTCCCCGCAGACCGTCTTTGGGCGGCTCAAACACAAAGAAGTCACGAAAACTTTGAAATAGGCGTAGGTATTGAAACTATGCCATCCGAAATAATTCACGCATTCGGCGTACTCAAAAAGGCGGCTGCTATTACCAACAATAAGCTCCGTCCCGAGAAGATGACAAATGAAAAGCTTAGCGCTATCTCTGCGGCGTGCGACGAGGTTATGGCAGGAAAATTAAACAGTCACTTCCCTCTCGTAGTATGGCAGACAGGCTCGGGAACACAATCGAATATGAACTCTAACGAGGTTATTGCAAACCGTGGAAATCAAATTCTCGGAAAGCAGCTTCTCCACCCCAACGACGACTCAAATATGAGCCAATCCTCTAACGACACCTTCCCTACTGCTATGCACATAGCGGCAGTTATAAGCCTTGAGGACAAGCTTATCCCCGCAGTAAAGGAGCTTATCGCAACCTTTATCCGACTTGAGGCCGAGAACGAGGGTATAGTCAAGAGCGGAAGAACACATCTTCAGGACGCAACCCCTATCAAATTCAGTCAGGAAATAAGCGGATGGCGCTCAAGCCTTGAGCGTGACGTTGAGCTTATCGAGCGCTCCATTGAGCCGCTTCGTGAGCTTGCTCTCGGTGGAACTGCCGTAGGAACGGGACTTAACGCTCCCAAGGGCTTCGACGTTGGCGTTGCCGAGGAGGTATCCAAAATAACGGGTAAGAAATTCATTACCGCATCAAACAAATTCCACGCGCTCACCTCAAAGGACGAGCTTGTATTTGCTCACGGTGCTATCAAGGCTCTTGCGTGCGATATGATGAAGATAGCAAACGACGTTCGTTGGCTTGCCTCAGGTCCTCGCGACGGTCTTGGAGAGATATTCATTCCCGAAAACGAGCCCGGCTCATCTATTATGCCAGGTAAGGTAAACCCCACTCAGTGTGAGGCGGTTACTATGGTTGCCGTTCAGGTTATGGGTAATGACGTTGCAGTCGCTATGGCGGCTTCTCAAGGAAACTTCGAGCTTAACGTATTTATGCCCGTATGCATCTACAACTTCCTTCAGTCGGCAAGACTTCTTGCAGAGGCTATCACGTCCTTTAACAAGAATTGCGCAGTGGGAATAGTAGCAAACAGAGAAAAAATGCATCACAATCTTCATAATTCCCTTATGCTCGTCACCGCTCTCAACCCCTATATCGGCTATGAGAATGCGGCAAAAACCGCTAAGAAGGCATTCAAGGACAATATTTCTCTTAAAGAGGCTTGCATTGAGCTTGGCTTCTTAACGGCGGAAAAGTTTGACGAGGTATTCCACCCCGAGCAGATGGTATAAGTCTGCGCTAAATTCCGAGGCAAATTGGAGGTAAATAAATGAAGGTCAGTTATTTTCCCGGTTGCACACTAAAAAACAAGGCAAAGGATCTTGACGCATACGCACGCAGATCCGCAGAGGCCCTCGGTGTAACCTTAGAGGAAATCGAAGAATGGCAGTGCTGCGGCGGAGTCTTTACCACCGCAAATAACGAGGCGGCGACAAAGCTTTCCTCGGTTCGCGCGCTCAAATATGCGTACGAAAAAAATCAACCGCTTATAACGGTCTGCTCTGCCTGCCATAACGTCATAAAGCAAACCAATCACGAATTGCAGGTAAACAAAGCCTTTTGCAATAAGGTAAATCAATATATGGCGGAGGAAAACGAATATCACGGTGAGGCCGAGGTATATCACTATCTCGAGATGCTCCGCGATATCGTTGGCTTTGACAAGGTAAAGGAATGTGTTAAAAACAGCCTCAAAGGTAAAAAAATAGCGGCATACTACGGTTGTCTGCTCCTTCGTCCTAACAAGGTAATGCGTATGGACGATCCCGAAAACCCCACCGTTATCGAGGACTTAATACGCGCGCTTGGTGCAGAGGCGATAATATACGCAAGAAGAAACGAGTGCTGCGGAGCATACGTTTCACTTGAAGCTCCCGAAAGCGCAAAAAGAAACGCAAGCGCTATTATTCAAAACGCAAAGGCGGCGGGAGCGGAAATGATTATAACCGCGTGCCCTCTTTGCAAATACAATCTTGAAAAATGCGGCGGAGATATTCCCGTTGTATATTTTACCGAGATTTTAGCAGAGGCTCTCGGCGTAAAGGAGGATACCGATAATTAACGATGGAAAACAATAAGTATCTTCGAGAAGAAATTTTAAGAATGAGCGGCGTTGACACAAGCAAATGTATGAAGTGCGGAAAATGCTCGGCTACCTGCCCTGCTTACGATGAAATGGAGTATCACCCCCATCAGTTCGTATCTATGGTTCAGGAGGGAGATATCGAGCCGCTTATAAAATCCGAATCACTCTATAAGTGCTTATCCTGCTTCGCTTGCATCGACAGATGCCCTCGCGGAGTCGAGCCTGCAAAGGTGGTTGAGGCGGTGCGTCTTACTGCGGTAAGAAAGCAGGGCGCAAACCGTATGACACCTAACGACGTACCCGCAAGGCTTGATGCGGATACGCCTCAGCAGCTTCTTGTAAGCGCTTTTAGAAAATATACTAAGTAAAGGAGGAAGGACATATGCAAAGAGTTGGAGTTTTTGTATGCTGGTGCGGAAGTAACATCGCAGGAACGGTTGACGTTGTAGCGGTATCCGAAGCGCTAAAAAATGAACCAGGCGTAGTCTTTTCCGCCAATTATCAATATATGTGCTCTCAGGCAGGTCAGGATATGATAAAGGATGCCGTAAAGGAGCATAATCTTACAGGAATAGTAGTTTGCTCATGCTCACCGAGAATGCACGAGGCTACCTTCCGTAAAACCGCAGCCGCGGCAGGTCTTAATCCTTATATGGTCGAAATCGCAAACATCCGCGAGCAATGCTCTTGGGTACATAAGGATATAGCATCGGGAACCGAAAAGGCTATAATCCTCGGTAAAGCGGCTATTGCAAAGGTTAACCTTAACGCACCGCTCACACCGGGTGAATCCCCCGTAACCAAGCGCGCGCTCGTTATCGGAGGAGGTATTGCGGGAATTCAAACTGCCCTCGATATTGCCGATGCGGGATTTGAGGTAGATATAGTTGAGAAGCAGCCCACAATAGGCGGTAAAATGGCTCAGCTTGACAAAACATTCCCAACGCTCGACTGTGCGGCGTGTATTCTTACGCCTAAAATGGTTGACGTTGCTCAAAATGAAAAAATACGTATTTTCTCCTACAGTGAGGTTACCGACGTACACGGCTTTGTAGGTAATTTCGACGTAACGATAAAGAAAAAGGCGAGATACGTTAAAGAGGATATCTGCACGGGATGCGGCGCTTGCGTTGAAAAGTGCCCCATGAAAAAAGTCCCCAACGAGTTCAATCTTGGAATGGACAACCGACGCGCAGTCTATATTCCCTTTGCGCAAGCAGTCCCCAAGGTTGCAACGATAGACCCTAACGCCTGCAATATGCTTAAGAACGGCAAATGCGGTCTTTGCGCAAAAATCTGTACTGCGGGCGCTATCGACTACACTCAAAAGGATGAAATAATCAAAGAAAAATACGGCGCTATCGTCGTTGCCACAGGATTTAATCCTATCAGTATGGAAAAATTCGACGAATTTGCCTACAATCAGTCAAAGGACGTTATCACCTCGCTTGAGTTCGAGCGCCTTACCAATGCGGCAGGCCCATCTGCGGGAAAGCTTGTACGTCCGTCAGACGGAAAGCATCCTCACACGATAGTTTTCGTTCAGTGCGTCGGCTCACGTTGTGAGTCCTGCGCAGAAAAGGGTAAGGAATACTGCTCAAAGATATGCTGTATGTATACCGCTAAGCACGCAATGCTTACAAGAGATAAATATCCCGATACCGAGGTTTACGTCTTCTACATTGACGTAAGAACACCCGGAAAGAACTTTGACGAGTTCTACCGTCGCGCAGTCGAGGAATACGGCGTTAAATACGTCAAGGGTATGGTAGGAAAAATAGTTCCCGAGGGCGACAAGCTCAAGGTTCAGGCATCCGACCTTTTATCTAACAAGCAGCTTCACATTGACGCCGACCTTGTGGTTTTGGCTACGGCTATCGAGCCCGACAAATCGGCTCGCTCGCTTGCTACTATGCTTACCGCAAGTATGGATACAAACGATTTCTTTACCGAGGCGCATCCAAAGCTTCGACCCGTTGAAAGCCCGACCGCGGGAGTATTTCTCTCGGGCGCTTGCCAAGGTCCTAAGGATATCCCCGAAACGGTATCTCAGGCGGGTGCGGCAGCATCTAAGGTTATCGGACTTCTTTCAAAGAACAAGCTTACGGGTAACCCCTGCGTTGCAAGCTCCGACGAGCTTATGTGCAACGGCTGCTCAAGCTGTGAGCGAGTTTGTCCTTACGGTGCTATAACCTATATCGAAAAGGAATTCCGTATGCCCGACAGAACAACAAAAATAAGACGTGTCGCTTCGGTAAACCCTGCGGTATGTCAGGGATGCGGAGCGTGTACCGTTGCTTGCCCCTCGGGCGCTATGGACCTTTTGGGATTTAAAAACAATCAAATTATGGCGGAGGTTGATGCAATATGCAAGTAAATGAATATAAGCCCTTAATAGTTGCCTTTTGCTGCAACTGGTGCTCATATGCGGGCGCTGACCTTGCGGGAAACAACCGTCTTGCATATCCCGCCGACGTAAAAATTATAAAAGTTCCCTGCTCATGCAGAGTTAACCCCACGTTTATTCTCCGCGCGTTTCAAAGAGGCGCTGACGGAGTTATAATCTGTGGATGTCACCCCGGCGACTGTCACTATACCTCGGGTAATTACTATACCCGTCGCCGTATGGCAACTCTTTTCTCTATGCTCGATTTTCTCGGTATTGAAAAGGAGCGCACCCGTGTTGAATGGGTATCTGCCGCAGAGGGAGCAAAGTTTGCCGCAACTATGAACGATTTCGTTGCAACGGTTACGGCACTTGGAGAAAACAAGAGATTGGAGGACTTAAGATGCAAAAAATAACCCGTGAACAGTTAATAGCAAAAGCCACCGAGCTTTTTGAAAACGGCACTGTAAGCTGCGCTCTCGGTTGGGTCAAGGGTGAATTTGATTATGACGTAGCTCCTACTCTTTTTAAAAGCATCGACGAGCTTAAGGACGGATTTGTCTGGGGAGATTTCTGCGGTGCAAACTTTGCAAAATATCTTATTTCAAAAACGCAAGGCATTGACGGTAAGCTTCTTGTTTTCTTAAAGCCCTGCGACACATATAGCTTTAATCAGCTTCTCAGCGAGCATAGATTCGACCGTGAAAAGGTTTACGCCGTCGGAATTCCTTGCGAGGGTATGGTTGATATTGCAAAAATAAAATCCGTAACGGGCGAGGGTATTTGCAAAATAGAGTGTGAAGGTGATAAAATCAAGGTCACCACGCTTTACGAGGACGAGCCTATTTCTATTAATTTTTCGGACGTTCTTGCAGAACGGTGCATAAACTGTAAAAGCAAGAAGCACGTTGCTTACGACGAGCTTTTAGGCGATGACGGTGACGTTATAGAGTCAAACAGATTTGACGAGGTTGCTCGAATTGAGGCTATGACTCCCGACGAAAGATTTGAATTTTGGCAAAACGAGCTTTCAAAATGCATCCGTTGTAATGCTTGCCGTGACGTATGTCCCGCTTGCACCTGCGAAAAGTGCGTATTTGACAATCCAAGCTCGGGAATAGAAAATAAATCCCCCGCAAACAGCTTTGAAGAAAAAATGTTCCATATTATAAGAACCTTTCACGTTGCGGGCAGATGCACAGACTGCGGTGAATGCTCGAGAGTATGTCCTCAAAATATTCCTCTCCACCTGCTCAACCGCAAGTTTATAAAGGATATAAACAATTTTTACGGTGAGTATCAGGCTGGCGAGGAGGTAGGCTCACGTTCACCGCTCGTTGATTACACACTTGACGACCTTGAGGCAAGTGAGATTTTTGACAGGAGGGATAAAAATGCTTAAATGCTCTCTTGATAAAATTCAAAGCCTTTTTGCCGAAATAGCTAAAGGCGCAAGACTTTATATGCCCGTCGACAACGCCGATAAAAGCGCATCCTACGCAGAATGGAGCGAGGGTGTTGAATGGTCGAGGGCACTTAACACAACGAAAAGTCCCAAGGATTTCTTCTTTCCTCAAACCGAGGATTTAATGAGATTTAAAACCGAGGGAAAGAGCATCGAGGTAATTGATATACGCCGTGAGCTTGAGGATTTCGTTATATTCGGAGTCCGTGCCTGCGACGTAAAAAGCTTTGATATTCTTGATAAGGTTTTCCTCTCCGAGCCACGCGACAGCTTTTATGCTATGAAGCGTGAAAAAGGAATAATAGTTTCACTCGCTTGCTCAAGACCTGCCGAAACCTGCTTTTGCTCTACGTTCGGAATTGATGCGGCAGACCCCGCGGGCGACGTTACCGCTTGGAGATGCGAGGATGCTATTTATCTTCGCGCCAACACAGATAAGGGTGAAGCTCTCCTTTCACGTCTTAGCGGCATTCTCGAGGAATGTGACGATAGCGCAGTAAATGCCGAGAAGGAAAAAATCGCAAAAATAATGAATAAGCTTCCCTTAAAGGACCTTTCCACAGACTCCTTTGGTGGAGGCAAAACGATGGAAATTTTTGACGACCCCGCTTGGGAGGAGCTTTCAACGGCTTGTCTTGGCTGCGGAACGTGTACCTTTGTTTGCCCAACCTGCCAGTGCTATGATATAAAGGATTTTAACACAGGCAACGGCGTTATACGTTACAGATGCTGGGATTCGTGTATGTATTCCGAATTTACAAAAATGGCTCACGGAAACAACAGACTCACGCAAAAGGAGCGATTCCGTCAAAGATTTATGCATAAGCTTGTATATTTCCCCGAAAACAACGACGGACTCTTCAGCTGCGTCGGTTGCGGAAGATGCCTTACAAAATGTCCTATTTCTATGAATATAGTTAAGGTAATGAAGAAAATAGGAGGAAATAAAGATGAATGATATAAATAATTTTAATGATATAAATATTGCAAACGATACTTTAATTCCTTTGGTTGGCGTCATTACCGACGTAAGAATTGACACTCCCGACATAAAGACCTTCCGCGTTGTAACCGTAGACGGTAAAAAGGCATTCGACCACCGTCCCGGACAGTGCGCTATGCTCTCTATTCCCGGTGTTGGCGAGGCTATGTTTTCTATAACCTCATCGCCTACAAACACCGAGTATATGGAGTTTGCAATTAAAAAATGCGGATGCGTTACCGATTGGCTTCACCAAGCCGAGGTAGGTCAACAGATTACAATACGCGGTCCTTACGGAAAGCCCTTTCCCGTAGACGACGTGTTCGCAGGAAAAAATCTTCTGTTTATAGCAGGCGGTGTCGGACTTGCTCCGCTTCGTTCGGTTATAAACTACTGCCGCCACTATCGCGAGCGCTACGGTGATATCGATATAGTTTACGGCTCACGCAGTAAGGAGGACCTGCTTGATTACCGTGAAATTATTGAGGAATGGTCGACCGACGCAGGCGTTAACGTCCATCTTACGATAGACAATCCGCAAGAGGATTGGAACGGTCACGTCGGCTTTGTTCCCAACTATGTAAAGGAGCTTGGATTTGACACCGACAAAACCGCTATAATCTGCGGTCCTCCAATTATGATAAAATTCACACTTGAGGGACTTGTTGACCTCGGATTTGACAAAACGCAGGTTTATACAACGCTCGAGCTTAGAATGAAGTGCGGAGTCGGTAAATGCGGCAGATGCAACGTAGGCGCTAAATACGTCTGCAAGGACGGACCCGTGTTCAGATGTGACGAGCTTGAAGAGCTTCCGAGCGAATATTAAAGGAGAAAAGAAAACAAATGGAAAAAACGGTAAATATATTTCTTTTCGGTAAAAAATACGCAGTACCCGAAAATCTTACTATTATGACCGCTATGGAATATGCAGGCTATCAGCTCGTTCGCGGATGCGGCTGCAGAAACGGCTTTTGCGGTGCTTGCGCTACGATTTATCGAATAAAGGGTGACAAGGAGCTTCACGCCTGCCTTGCGTGTCAAACCAAGGTTGAGGACAATATGTATATCGCTACCTTGCCCTTCTTCCCTCTCGTTAAAGAGGTTTATAATATTAACGAAATTCCCGTAAACGAAACCGTTATGATGCAGCTTTACCCCGAGGTTTACGCATGTATCGGATGCAACGCCTGCACAAAGGCTTGCACACAGGGACTCAACGTAATGCAATACATAGCATACGCTCAGCGCGGAGATTTTGAAAAATGTGCCGAGGAGTCCTTTGACTGCGTTATGTGCGGAGTTTGCTCGTCAAGATGCCCTGCGGGTATTTCACATCCTCAGGTTGCTATGCTTGCAAGAAGAATAAACGGAAAATATCTCGCTCCGGGATGCGGTCACCTTGAGGACCGTGTTAAAGAAATAGAAAGCGGTGATTTTAATGAGCTTATAGAAGCTCTTATGCAAAAGCCCATCGACGAGATGAAAGAGCTTTACAACAACCGTGATATAGAAAAATAAGGAGGACGCATAAATGTATTCTGAACAGTTTAAGGCTTCACTTGCGCTTGTTGAAGCGGCAAGAGAAAAGAATATTGCTCTTGAGCCTACCCGAATGACGGCAGAGCAAAAGGAAACAGTGCTTGCGTCATTCCACCCCGACTACAAGGTTGACGAGTTTACTACTCTTTCAATAGGCGCAAACAAGGGCGACAAGGTTCCAAAGGAGCTTGCCGAAATTCTTCAGGCTCATAGCCGTATAAACGCAGATAGCGTTGACCTCAGCGCTCCCGATTACGAAACCGACGTTCTCGTTATCGGAGGAGGCGGAGCGGGTGCTTCTGCGGCAATCGAGGCTCACGAGGCAGGTGCAAGTGTAACCGTTGTAACCAAGCTCCGTATGGGCGACGCAAATACGATGATGGCAGAGGGCGGAATTCAAGCGGCAGATAAGCCCAACGATTCCCCTGCAATCCACTTTATAGACGCATTCGGAGGCGGTCACTTTGCCGCAAAGCGCGAGCTTCTCTCAAAGCTTGTATGCGATGCTCCCGAGGCGATAAAATGGCTCTCCGAGCTTGGCGTTGAATTTGACAAGGAGCCTGACGGCACTATGGTAACCACCCACGGAGGCGGTACGTCACGCAAGCGTATGCACGCCGCTAAGGACTATTCGGGCGCAGAAATTATGCGCACGCTTCGTGATGAGGTATTAAATCGCAATATTCCCGTAATAGACTTTACCGCCGCTATCGAGCTTATACTCGACGAAAACGGTAATGCGGCAGGCGCGGTGCTTATGAATATGGAAACTAAAGAGCTTCTCGTTGCAAAGGCAAAAACGGTAATCATCGCAACGGGCGGAGCGGGTAGAATGCACTATCAGGGCTTCCCCACCTCCAACCACTACGGAGCAACCGCAGACGGACTCGTTCTCGGCTACCGCGCGGGCGCAAAGCTTCTTTATGCAGAAACACTTCAATATCACCCCACGGGCGTTGCATTCCCCGAGCAGATATTCGGAGCGCTTGTAACCGAAAAGGTGCGCTCTCTCGGAGCAAAGCTCGTTAACAAAAACGGAGAGGTGTTTATGCATCCTCTCGAAACCCGTGACGTTACCGCAGCATCTATTATCCGTGAGTGCAACGAGCGTGATAACGGAATCGATTGCGGAAACGGCAAGGGCGTTTGGCTCGATACGCCTATGATAGAAAAAATAGGCGGCGAGGGTACTATTATGAAACGTATTCCCGCTATGTGGAGAATGTTCGATAAGTACGGAATTGACATAAGACGTGAGCCTATTCTCGTTTACCCAACGCTTCACTATCAAAACGGCGGTCTTGACATTACCGACGACTGTATGACTACAAACGTAAAGAATTTATTCGTTGCGGGCGAAGCGGTTGGCGGAATACACGGCAAGAACAGACTTATGGGTAACTCGCTTCTCGATATTATCGTATTCGGCAGAAGCGCAGGAAAGAATGCGGCGGCAAAAGCAAAGGAAACCACCGTTGGAAAGCTTAGCCTTGCGCACGTTGCAAGCTTTGAAGCAGAAATCAAGGCGGCGGGAATTACCACCGACGTAGTTTCTCCCAAGCTTCTCCCCGACTATACTCGAAGGGTCTAAGAAAGGACATTATCTATGCAATTATTTGGCGGACTTATCTCTATTAGCAATATATCAACACTTCTTCTCGTTATTTTCTCGGTTTTACTCGCAGGATATGCGCTTGGAAGAATAACTGTAAAAGGCATTTCACTTGGCGATGCAGGCGTATTTATAGTAGCGCTTTTGTGCGGAGCATTATTCTTTGGAGTAAACGAAAGCGGCGCTCTTGTATTTGACGCATCGACAAAGCCTTACGATTTTTCGTCAGGACTCTCAATAATCGAAAGCCTCGGACTTATCTTGTTCGTAACCTCTGTCGGATTTATCGCAGGACCGAAGTTTTTCGGCAATTTTAAGAGAAACTTTAAGTCCTACGTTTTGCTCGGAGTTATAATTATACTTGCGGGCGGACTTGCGGCTGTCGGATGCATCTATCTTGGTGAGCTTATAGGTTACGGCTCAACGATTACCGACCAAGACGGCTTTGTAGCGATGATAGTAGGCTTGCTTTCGGGCTCGCTTACCTCAACTCCTGCATTCTCTGCGGCAAAGGCTACCGTCGACCCGCAATATACGGGACTCGTTTCGGTTGGACACGGAATTGGTTACATCTTCGGTGTTATCGGAGTTGTTCTTTTCGTTCAAATCATTCCCAAGCTTTCAAAGGCTAATATGGAGGAGGAAAGAGCAAAGCTTACCGTAGCGGCAACAGAAGAAAAGAAAGAATACAAGGGCAAGCTTTTCCACATCGACCATATGGGAATAGCAGGCTTCTCTCTTGCGGCTGTGCTTGGCGCATTTATCGGACAGATAAAAATACCGCTTTCGGCAGACGGCTTTAGCGGCACTTGCTTTTCCCTTACAACCACGGGCGGATGCTTGCTTGTAAGCTTAATTCTTGGACATTTCGGACGCTTTGGACGTGTTAGCATTATGCCAACGCAAAGCACGCTTAAGCTTTTCCGTGAGCTTGGACTCGTTCTCTTTCTCGTAGGAGCGGGAATTCCCGGAGGCGCAGAGTTTGTTGCAAACTTCGACCCGATGTACTTCGTTTACGGAATTTTAATGACCATCGTTCCCTTGATAGTCGGATTTATCTTTGCGAAATACGTTCTTAAGCTCAGTCTTCTCAACAACCTCGGCTCTATTACAGGTGGTATGACAAGTACACCCGCTCTCGGAACGCTAATTTCCACCGCAGGAACAGAGGACGTAGCGGCGTCATATGCGGCAACCTACCCCGTAGCGCTCATCGCAGTAGTTCTCGTTTCACAGTTTATAGTAATTTTACTATAACGCAAGGTATTTATATAATAATGTAAAAAGCAACCGCTTTATTATCATTTTTCGGTGATAGTAAAGCGGTTTTTTATTATTTATTTTATTTAATTTAAATTATCAAGAATTGCTTTAATTTCAAGCGCATTTTTTGAGTCTGCGCCCTCGGTTTCACTGTAATAGCGATACAAAATTTTATATACACGGCTTGCTTTATTGTGTTCCTCGGTTTCAAGAAACAGCTTTGCCATATCCGTCAAAATTTCTAACACCTTACCGTTATAATCGGCAAGAAGCTGATTTGAAAAAGCCGCAATATCATTTTCCTCTATAAGCATAAAGCATACTCTGAAAAGCAAATCTACCGTTTCAAACGACTCGATACTCTCGCCGCCGTGAGCCTCACATTGGACAACGTATTTTTTAGCAATAAATCTAACTGCCATTCTGTAATTTTGTGAATTTACACTTATTGAAACTAAATTATTCAGCGTATTCATAGCCTCATTGGAGATATTTCCGAACACCTCGCATTGGTCCTTATATAAGAAGTCAAAGCATTCAATCGCTTCCTCGATTTTACCGAGCTTATAATTCATAATAGCTATATCGTTTTTAGAAATCAAGGTATCCTTATGCTGCGCACCCAAATATGCGCGCCTAAGCTCACAAACCTGCTCCTGTATCATAAGCGCGGCGCTTATATTACCGTTATTAAATTCTTCAAGCGATTTATCGTTTATACGGTGAATATAAAATTCTATTTTCTTCTTAGCATCCTCGGCATGACCTGCATACTCGGGAATATCGCAGGTTGATTGATAGACTGTATCGAGCCATTTTATAGCGGCGGGATACCATTCGTTATTAGCGCATACCGTGGCAATAGTCTGCGCTATATTGACGTTTTCAATGCTCAGCTCACCAAATAGCCTTTCTCGACATTTATATAATTTTTCAAGTGAAGCAACTATAAGCTTATTATCTCCAAGCTCAACGCAAACTCCAAAATAATTTTCAAGCGTTGCAAGCATATCGGGGTGATTATAGCCTAACTTTTTTTCGGTAAGGTCTATTACCCTCTCATAAAGCGCATACGCCTTTTCAAAATCACCGAGATTTGAATAAATCATCGCTATCTCGTGCAAGGTATCCAAGGTGTGCGGATGGTCCTCACCGAACACTCTACGCTTTACCTCATACAACGGCTCGATAATTTGAAGCGCCTCACCGTATTCCTCAAGCTGTATTTTAAGAGAAGCGATATTACCCAAGCAAATCAAGGTGGTAGGATGCTCATCTCCGAGAAGTGACTTTAAATCCTTATATAATTCCTCAAATATTTGCTCCGCTCTTTCAACGTCCCCTGCGCTACGGTATATCATCGCAAGATTGTTAAGAGCAGTAAAGGTATCGGCATCCTCCGAGCCGAAAGCCGTAATATAAAATTTAACGACGTCCTCTTGAAGCTCTATCGCCCTTTCGTAATCGCCTAACTCACATAAAACAGAGCTAAGCTGATTAGAAAAATATTTTATCATTAAATTAGAGGTATTCTTATCGATAATTTCTTTTGAAATATCGAATCCCCTCTCGCAGATAGGTAATGCGGATTTAAAATCCCCCAGACTCATATACATATCGGCAATCTTAATTCTTGACGCAAGCGCTCCTAAGCCACTCTCGCCCTCAAGCTCGGTATAATACTCCAGCTCTTTTTTTGCAAGCTCAAGCGCCTTACCGTAATTTAGCGGAACGTGCGTTCCGTTACTGTAAAACTCATAAAGCGAGTCGATTGCCGAAATATCGCCCCCCTCTGCCGCCTCCTCTATAAGAGCAATCCCACGCTCTCTGTTTATCTCAACGTCAACGCCCTCAAGATACGCAAGCCCTATCAAATACTTATGCTCGGGAGAATTATTTTCCTGAGCGCCGATAAATCCGTCAAGAAGCTCTTGTAATTTTCCGTCAAGCAAATCGCTGTCCTCAGGGTCGATACATTCCGGAATATTTAAATAGCTTTCCTTAAGCGCGACTTTATCGGTTTTCACCATTTCCGCAGGAAGAATAGGCATATTTGCTCCGAGCGCTCTCGGATATTCCTCGTTCATTACGTAATTTGACCCCTCAAGAATATTAGGTGTAACCAAAAGCGCAAAAAGAGCGCTTTCCTTCATCATTTTTTCAATATTTTCCTGAAAGCTCTCTCCGGGAGTCAAAAATTCGTCGTACCATATAGCGATATCTCTGTATTTCTTGTTTTTATGGATAAGACGCATAAGCTCGTTTGCGTATTTTCTATCCTTTTTTCGATAGCTTAGGAAAATATAAGCCTCGAATGCCGCCCGTATTTTTTTTGCGGTTTCGTTTGAAATAAGCATAGCCGAAAGATATTTTTTCAGCTTTTCCTCATAGCTTATTTCGGTCGGATCGTCCGAATCACGGTTTAAATACTGAATCTCACCGAACGCCTCGGGACGAGAATACGGTATATCTATCCCACGTTCAAGCATAATCGGCAAGATGGGAATATGATGTTCCTTTGCATAGGCGATATCAACGCTCATAGCGCGGCTTTCTTCAGTCAAAAGCTTAAGAGTAATCGGAACAACGAACAAATTATATCTTCCAAGCTCGATATCGATTTCCTCGGGAGAAAAAGGCGCTATCATACTCTCGGTATAATAAATAGCGCAATCCCGCGTTGCAAAAATATCCTTGCATATCATTTGGAAGCACGCCTCAAAATCCTTTGAATGACAGGTAAAATAAACTCTCGGCTTTCCGTTTGGAGAGGAATTACCGCGTGTTACATACTTAATCTGCGACATTTTTTGTTTTCCTTTCTATCAAATATTTTTAAATTTTTTAAGCGAATATTCTTAATAAAGCTCTTTCATTTACAGTATATCACAAGTTTTTTATCACTTCAATACAACTTTTCCATTTTTTCATAAAAATCAATAAATTTTAGGAAAAATCCTTTTCTGCGCAGGCTTTTTTGCCTTCTTTAAGTGTTGACAAAAGGTTTAATGTGTGATACAATAATATAGATAATATCAAAATATAAATATGATAATTATAACATTAAAAAATATAGGAGTAATGCTTTATGAAGTATTCTGAATTGTCTTCAAAGCCCGATTTTTCCGAAATTCATGCCGAAACAGAAAAATTCTGGTCTGAAAACAAAATTTTCGAAAAGTCGGTAGAAAAAAACGCCGATAACGAGGTTGTATTCTACGACGGCCCTCCATTCCCGACGGGTAAGCCTCACCACGGTACGGTTCTCGTATCCTTTATTAAGGATATGATTGCAAGATACCAGACTATGAAGGGTCATAGCGTGCCCAGAGTTTGGGGTTGGGACTGTCACGGTCTTCCCATTGAAAATCAAGCCGAGGCCCTTATGGGAATTACCGATAAAAACGAGATTGAGGACTCTATCGGTATCGACAAATTCAATGAAAAGTGCTTTGAAATAGTATCAAGCAACAACGAATCTTGGCGCGATTATATCCGTCAGATGGCACGTTGGGTTGACTATGATAACGCATATAAAACTATGCACCCCTCCTTTATGGAGAGCGTTATGTGGGCGTTCAAGACCTGCCACGATAAGGGTCTTATTTACAAGGATTACCGTGTAACTCCCTACTGTACGCACTGCGAAACCTCCCTCTCTATCTCGGACACCAGAGAATCCGACTCTACCCGTCCCCGTCAGGACAGATGGGTGGTAGTTAAGTTCAAGACTGCTGACGTTATCGACGGCAAGCCCGTTTATTTGCTTGCTTGGACAACCACTCCTTGGACACTTCCCTCTAATATGTGTCTTGCAGTCGGAGCTTCTCTTACCTACGCTTACGTTGAGGTAGAAAACGAGATATTCGTTGCGGGCAAGGAAACGCTTGCTAACTTTGAAAAGGTATTTGGCAAAGAGCCTAAGATAATCAAGGAATGCCTCGGCGCAGACCTTGTAGGAAAGTCCTACGAGCCTTTGTTTAACTATTTTGAGGGCGAAAAGGCGGCTCACCCCTCGGTATTTACCGTTGTTACCGCAGACTACGTTGGCTCTGAGGAGGGTGTTGGTATAGTTCATACCGCTCCCGCATTCGGTGAGGATGACTACTGGACCTGCAAGAACAATCAAGTTCCGCTTGTTAACCCCGTAGACGCAAAGGGTAGATTTACCCCCGACGTTACCGACTTCTATCCGCTTCAGGGTGAGAAGAACGTTATCGAAATGAATCCCATCGTTATTCGCTTCCTTTATGAAAACGGAAAAGCGGTTACCGACGGAACTATCGAGCATAACTATCCTCACTGCTGGCGTTGTAAGCGTCCTCTTATCTACAAGGCTATGGATGCTTATTACTTCGATATCGGTAAAATCAAAAACCGCTTAATAGAGCTTAACGAGGGCATCAACTGGATTCCCGAAACCGTTAAGCACGGACGCTTCGGTAACTGGCTTGACGGCGCTCGCGACTGGAACATATCGCGTAACCGTTATTGGAGTACGCCTATTCCGATTTGGAAGTGTGAGGACGAGGGCTGCGACCATCAAGAGGTTCTCGGCAGCATCGAGGAAATCTATCAGAGATCGGGCGTAAGACTCACCGACCTCCACAGACAGTTTATGGACGAGGTTACCTTTACCTGTCCCAAGTGCGGCAAGACTATGCGCCGTATTCCCGAGGTTCTTGACTGTTGGTTTGAAAGCGGAAGCGTTCCCTTTGCTCAAAAGCACTATCCCTTTGAAAATAAGGATTGGTTTGACAGTCACTTCCCGTCAGACTTTATCGTTGAATATACAGGTCAGATACGTTGCTGGTTCTACTACCTCCACGTTCTTGCCGTTGCTCTCTTTGACCGTCCCGCATTCCAGAACTGCGTAGTTCACGGAACAATACTTGCTAAGGACGGTAAGAAGCTTTCCAAGTCCTCAAAGAACTACACCGACCCGATGGAGCTTATGCAGAAGTACGGCACGGACGCATTCCGCTTGTACCTCTATCAGACAAACGCTATGCTCATAGGCGACCTTCTCTTTGACGATAACGGAATAGTTGATTCCTATCAGCAGCTTATTCTTCCCTTCTGGAACGCTTGTAACTTCTATATCTCCTATGCAAATATAGACGATTACCGACCCGATGCTAATATCCTCCCCAAGAGCGATAATCAGCTTGATAAGTGGGTACTTGCAAAGCTTTACCAGACCGAGAAGGCTATCACCGAAAATATGGATAACTACCAGATCAACCATTTCGTTGAGCATTTGCTCTCCTTGGTTGACGGTATAACCAACTGGTACATTCGCCGCTCGAGAAGAAGATTCTGGACAACAGGTCTTACCGAGGACAAGAAGCAGGCGTACGATACGCTTTACTACGTTCTCGTTAACACCGCAAAGCTCTTTGCCCCCGTTGCTCCTATAATCTCCGAGAAGATATACAAGATACTTACCGACGATTACTCGGTTCACCTTGCAGATTGGCCTACTATCCCCGAGGAATTTAAGAACGAGGAGCTTGTTGCAAGCATTGATCTCGTTCAGGATATTATTTCTCTTGCACGCTCTATCCGTAACAAGAACAGAGTTAAGAACCGTCAGCCCTTAAGTGAGCTTAAGCTTGCGGTTTCCGATTCGAGCCGTCTTGCAAGCATTTCCGAGTTCACCGACGTTATCGCCGAGGAGCTTAACGTAAAGCAGGTCGTTCTTGCAGAGGACGTAAGCGCTATCGCTACCGTTAAGTGCGATCCTAACTTTAACGAGATACGCAACCGTTATCCCACTCGCATTCCCGATATCATTAAGGCGGTTAAATCCAACAAGTATCGCATTGAGGGCGATTTTGCAATACTTAACATAAACGGAAATGAGGAAAGCTTTGATAAGGCAATCATCCTTGTAACCTATATTGCAAAGGAAGGACTTTTCGTAGCAAGCCAGAACGGTATAGTAGTATCCCTCGACCTCACAATTACCGATGAGCTTCGTGCAGAGGGTGTTGCGCGTGAAATCGTTCGTAACATTCAGGATACGAGAAAGAAGATAGGCTATGAGATAATGGATAAGATTATGATCTACTCCACAAGCACCGAAGCCTTCCCCACAGAATGGACAGATTATATCTGCTCCGAAACTATGGGTATGTACGGAGAGGTAAGCGATCCCGATGCTACCATTAAGGTCGCTATCGACGATGATAAGATTATTGAAATCTTAATCAAAAAAGCTTAAAATCCTTTAAAACAGAAACGAGCAGCTGCTCCCATAACGGGCGCAGCTGCTTTTAATTTATTATATTAAATTTAATTAATCAAATTGATACAGAATATATATGCCTACCGCTCCGATACAAATTAAAATACGCATAAAATAATATTTAATTGATATCAATTTCGCATAATTCCTTCAAATAGTCAAGACATATTATTACAACGCTAAGGGATTGACAAAAATACCCTTACATAGTATAATTAATACATAACTAAAAGGAGCATTCTGCTATGAAACAAACGAACAATTCTTACCGCACGCTCGGTGTTATGATAGATATGTCACGAAATGCCGTTATGAGCCTCGACGGTCTTAAGCGCTTTTTGCCACTGCTAAAAAAAATGGGCTACAACTGCGTTATGCTTTATACCGAGGATACCTATGAGGTCGATAACGAGCCATATTTTGGATATATGAGAGGACGCTACACTAAGGAGGAAATGAAGGAAATCGACGCCTTTGCCGCATCGCTCGGTATATCGGTTATCCCTTGTATTCAAACCCTTGCGCATCTTAACGCAATATTCAGATGGAAAAAATTTCCCAACGATTGCGACGATATTTTGCTGACAGATGACGAGCGCACCTACGAGCTTATCGAAAATATGCTTTCTACCCTTTCGGAATGCTTCACCTCACGCAAAATACATATCGGCATGGATGAGGCTAATATGCTCGGCAGAGGTAGACATCTTGATAAGCACGGATACGAAACCGTTAACGCAATAATGAAGCGCCACCTTGAAAGAATTTGCGAAATAGCAAAAAAATATGACTACGAGCTTATGGTTTGGTCGGATATGTTCTTCCGTCCGTGGAATAACGGTGAATACGTAATACCTAAAAAGGAAATTCCAAAGGAGGTAATAGACTCTCTGCCAAGCTCGGTAATACCCGTTTATTGGGACTATTATCAAAGTAAGATATCTGTCTATGACGATATGCTTGAAAATCATAAGCAGCTATCCAACAAGACATGGTTTGCGGGGGGCGCTTGGTCATGGCTTGGATTTGTTCCATTCAATCAATTCACCTTAAAAACAATGATTCCCGCGCTTCACGCCTGCAAGGAGCATCAAATTAAGGATATAATCTTTACAATGTGGGGCGATGATGGAGCGGAATGCTCGCATTTCTCACAGCTCCCCTCTCTATTTTACCTTGCCGAATATGCAAAGGGAAATACCGACGAGGCAAGCATAAAAGCAAAATTCAAGAAATTCTGCGGAATAGACTTCGATGAATTTATGCAAATCGACTGCCCGAATAATATTATCGAGCATAACGGTATGCCTGCAAACCCCTCAAAATATATGCTCTATTCCGATTGCTTTAACGATTATTTAGACTATACGGTAACAGAGGGCGTGGGTGAAAAGTATAAGGAATACGCAAAAGCGCTCCACGAAACGGCAAGAAAAAGCCTTAAATACCGATATGTATTTGATACCGCGGCAAAGCTTTGCGAGGTTTTGGAAATCAAATACGAATTAGGCTTGCGAACACGAAAAGCGTATGAGGCGGGCGATAAGACCGAGTTAAAACGTCTTGCGGAAAATGAATATGCAGAGGTTAAAAAACGTCTTTCGGTGTTTATTAGAGCCTTTGAAAAACAATGGATGAGGGATAACAAGCCTCACGGATTTGACGTTCAGGAAATGCGACTGGGCGCACTTCTTTACCGCATAGACTCCTGCCGACGTCGAATTTTAAGCTACGCAAACGGCAAAATCGATAGAATAGAGGAGCTTGATGAGAAGCTGCTCCCTTATAAGAAGAAAAACTCGATTTTCCAGTTTAATCAAGCCCCCATAACCGCAACGGTAAATACTATACACCATAATCATAATAGCCCGACAGAGTAATTTTATCGGCATAATCGCTATAATTAAATCACACTCTTAAAAAAATAAATTAACGGAGAAGGTAAACGGTATGAAAAAAATATTATTTTTATTTTTAAGCATTTTACTTGCATTTTCACTATTCTCTTGCTCAGAGGATGCACCAATTGAGGATGATAAGCAGGTTCCTATCTATGAGGGCATGACAATTTCATCCGCTATTAAAGTGGATACATTGAGCAAAGCCACTTATGCAAGGACAAAAGCGCTCGCAAAGTCAACATCATCAATAAACTTAAACAAGAATTTTAAAGATATTGAAATAACATCTTCCAACTATTACGCCGACCTCGGTGAAGATATATTTATTACCGTTCATATTAAAAATCCCGACAAATTTGAAATCTTGTCCTTTACTCTGAACGGAGAAAAATATTCAAGCTATATGTTTGAACGTGGCTCTAATATGGAAACAATTATCATTAAATGCAATGTCGGACGCAAAAGCGGAAAGCACAATTATACTATCGATGCAATAAAATACGTTGATAAAAGTGCTATAAAAGACGTTGTTATCGGCGGAAATCAAACTATAACTGTTATCGTGTCCGAATATGAGCATGAGGCCAATTGCAAGCACGACAACGCAAGCAAAATCACCGTGTTTGAGGCTATAACCCCCACATGCGAAATAGCAGGCTTGACAGAGGGCAAAAAGTGCGAAATGTGTAATACAGTTATCGTTGAGCAAGAGCCTTTGCCTGTGCTTGAATGTACCCCCGGTGATTGGATTATAGACAAAGCTGCAGCTCCAAACGAGGACGGCTTAAAGCATACCGAATGTACTGCTTGCGGTAAAGTGGTAAACAAAGAAATTATTAGCGCAATAGTTTCTCAAGGTCTTGACTATTTACCAAACCCCGACAAAAAAAGTTGCACGATAATCGGCATCGGCACTTGCACAGATTTAGATATAGTTATTCCCGAATATATTGAAGGATATAAAGTAACCGCAATAGGTGAGAACGCATTTAGGGATTGCAAATCAATTACAAGCATTGTAATTCCGCAATATGTTTCGGAAATCGGCACTCGCGCATTTATGAGTTGTGAGGCAATGAAATCCGCAACTCTCCCCGCAGCCCTCAAGGTAATAGGTGAGGAAGGCTTTTACCTGTGCTCATCGCTCAAAAATGTCTATTATGAGGGTGATGTCGAGGGCTGGTGCGCTATCGATTTTGTTACCGGCTGGAGCTCTCCCATAGGACACTCCTCTAATCTTTACTTTAGCGGTACGCTTGTTACAGATCTCGTAATACCCGATACCGTTACAAAAATCGATAATCACGCTTTCTTTGGATGCAACTCTATTACAAGCGTTATAATTGGAAACGGCGTAACTGTGATTGGAGATCAAGCATTCTCGAGCTGCAGAAATCTTTCGCAACTCACATTAGGAAATTCAGTAAAAATCATTGAGGATTGTGCATTTGAGGTAGCCCCTATCACAAGTATAGTAATTCCCGATTCGGTTGAATACATCGGTTGCGAAGCATTTTTCTACTGCAAATCCTTGAAAAATGTTATATTGGGAGATTCCGTAAGATACGTACACGTCGGAGCATTTTTGGACGCTCCGTTAATCGAATATAATACCTATAATAATGGATTATATCTCGGAACAAAAAACAACCCCCATCACTTACTCGTTTCGGTTATAGACAAAACAGTATCAAGCTTTGAAATAAACGCAAATACAAAAGCCATTATAGGTGAAGCATTTTTCGGTTGCACACGCCTCACAAGCATAGCTATACCTAACGGTATTACCCATATTAGCTGGCATGCTTTTCAGGGTTGCAGTTCATTGATTAGCATAACCCTGCCCGAATCTCTTACGAGTATAGACGAAATGGCATTCTATAGCTGCAGCTCTCTTACAAATATAGTTATTCCCGAAGGAGTTACAAATATAGGAAATAGTGCGTTCAGCTATTGTTCATCTCTCCCAAGTATTAACATTCCTGCCTCGGTAACAAATATCGGCGATAATGCTTTTGCTAACTGCGGTTCGCTCACTGAAATAAATGTTGATGAAAATAATGAATATTATAAATCAATAAATGGAATCTTATGCTCGGCAGACGGTAAAACCTTAATAAAGTACGCTTCAAAGGAAAACACTTCGACGTACACGATTCCCGACGGTATACTTTATATCGGCAAAAATGCATTTTCGGGACGCTCTGAGCTTGTCGAAATAACAATTCCTAATAGCGTAATTTCCATAGGAAGTTATGCTTTTAGCGATTGCACCTCACTTAAAAGTATAGTAATTCCAAACACTATTACGCGCATAGAGGAATTTACGTTTGAGGGATGCACTTCTCTTACAAGTGTAATTATTCCAAGTAGCGTAATTTCTATAGGACGTTCTGCTTTTAGCGATTGCACCTCACTTAAAAGTATAGTAATTCCAAACACTATTACGCGCATAGAAGGATTTACGTTTGACGGATGCACTTCTCTTACAAGCGTAGTTATTCCAAGCTCGGTAACATTTATCGGAGATCGAGCATTCATGGATTGCACCTCTCTTACAAGCATAGTAATTCCTAAATCCGTAGCAACCGTTGAGATTTGGGCGTTTAGAGATTGTAAATTGCTTACAATATATTGCGAGGCAAAATCTAAGCCTACTGCTTGGAGCAATCAATGGACTTACAATAATAAGTCAGTCATTTGGGGTTACGTTGTAAAATAAATTTTTCAAGGAAAGAAGACAACAATAAGCAACAAAATGGGCAAGCTAATTATCTTTAATTTATTTCTTATAGCCTTAATCGCGCTTGGGTTATGGCTCGTCAAAAAAAGCGTCAAGAAAGAGCGAACACGAAACGTCATTCTTATAGCCGCCGCGCTTTTTACTATCGTATTCCATTACAGCTCGTTTATTTTCAAGCTCTTATCGGGCGGAAATGCAATTGAATACTTAGGCGAAACCCCTAATTTAATTCTGCCTATATATCCTTGCAACGTAGTAATGTGGTCGGCTCTAATCTTTGCTTTTATAAAGAACAAAAAATCAAGGGTCGCAGAGTTCTTCATCGATTATCTGTTTTGGTTTGGTATAGCTTCAACCCTTGTCGGTATGTTTGCAAACGTCGACTTTATAATGAATCCCACGCTTGCCGACTATGAGAATTTTAAGAGCATAACGGCACACGCAACGCTTCTATTTAATATTCTCTTGCTCCCCATCTTCGGCTACATAAAAATCGACGTAAAACGAAACATTATAAACATAATCATCTCAATTTTTGTAATGGCGGCTATCGGTTGTTACTGCAACCTTGTTTTCCATGCACTCGTATCCGAAGCGGCGGCGTATGACGTCAATTCAATGTTCTTAATACACTCACCGTTTGAGGGGCTTTACTTCTTGACGTATCCTGTAATTTCTTTGATAGTAATACCAATTTATTTCGCAATATTCGTCATCTGCGATTTGTGCGCACATAAAAATGGTCAAAGATTTTATAATAAGGTAAAAAAATAATTTAAAGAAGCTTCAATCTACGGTATTTTCAACTACTATTAAAGCCGTCTTGAACAATCGCTAAAATAGAACAACATTTAGCTTATCGCTTCTATTTATTCTATATAAAAAAACGGGCTGTTTCAAATTTGCATTTGAGACAACCCGTTTAATTATAATTTTATTATAAGCTTAATATGACATAATCAAATTTTTATTATTCAACCCTTTACATTCAGCGTTATTACGTCGGTTGTGATTTGATTTCCGCAAAAGCTATCATAGGAGTAATGCAAAGCAACATTACAAGAAATAAAAGCAGCGATAATATTTTTTTCATGCGTAAACCTTTTTTTCTTAATTATTCTTTTTTCTTCTCTTTCTCAATGTCAGTGCGCCCACTATGCACACAGCAGTGAGTATTGGAGCATGAGCTGATGCTTTGCAACCTTTTTTCTTTTTTGGGGAGGCATCGCTCTCGGTATCGTCTAATTTGCTTTCAGTATCATCTGATTTGCTCTCGGAGCTATTGCTTTCGCTTTCCTTGTCCCCCCCATTGACATTATCGGTATTATCATCAGTAAAATCTTCGTTGCTTGATTCGCCGTCCTTGATGCTATCGTCATTTTCTTTATCATCCTCGTTCGACGGCTCTTCCCTCTCATTTTCGTTTGAATTGTCTGGATTTTCCGGTGTTGGTTTGGGCGTGGGAATTGGGTCTTGCGGTTGCTCTGATTCTTCCTCGAATATGATTTTACCGTCACCGAGCTTCCATTCCTCGATGTCGACCGTTATAAGTTTACTGCATTCCTCGTTCTCGTAATAGTATCCGCAAGAGCATTTATAATAGTTCATCCATCCCGATTCGCTCTCGGTTGCCGATTTTCCTTGATATTCTGTTATCGAATGAGGTGCGGCGTTCTTAAAATAGCTTTCATTATCGTACGATATTGGGGTGTTGGCGTTATTTATGTTGTATATTCCCTCATAGCTCGGTCCGTTTTCGGTAAATTCAAGCAGATTAGCGCTACCCGCGGGAGCAAACCAAAGATATTCTGATATCGACATAGCTTTTTTATTTGCTCTTATATGATAATTTGTTGTCTGGGCATCGAAGTAGCTTGCTTTTTTCGTTGACAGATTGGAAACAAAAACTCCCTTTGCCGCAGTAAGCTCATATACCTCTGCCTCTGTTCCTACGTTTGCGTGATGCGCAAGCTGAACAACATCGCTCTTGAGATATCCACCGTATGAAGCGCAGAGATAGCGTCCCGCGTTTACCTGCGAGTCGCCGAGAAAGAGTAGACTGCTTGTCTTTTCACCCTCTCGGAAATTGAAGCGTATAACTGTATTGGTGTCATTGGAGTTAGTAACCTTTATAGGCAGATGGTCCTCGACAGTCATAAGGACCTCAAGCTCGACGTTCGCAAAATACAACTTTTGTCCGCTATGAGCCTTTATGTATTTACAGTCGTAAAGCTCCTTAAGAAAGTCTATGTTCTGCCTTTGGCTTGAAAAAGCTGCCGTTTGCCCGCCCTCATAGAGAGAAATAGTATACTCATCTATTCCGTTTGCAACAAGGTATTCAAGCTCTATATGCTCTGCGTATTTGCTTGACATATAATAAAATTCATAAAAATGATCGCTATGCGCGTGAGTTACATACCAAGCGGCTATTTTTATTTTTTCGCCTGCCTGCCATTCCTTCCCATAAACCTTTTTATAAGATGCCTTGAGCGCCGTCCAAAGAGCCTCACCCGAATGACCCTGCCCTGCATCAACTACAATAAATCTGCCATCCTTAAGAGCAACAATATAGCTCATACCTGGGTGACTTACACCTACCGCCGTAACAAACGAGGTGTTGGTTATTTCGGTATAGCTTGGGCTTGGATTGCTTATATTATCGTCGGGAAGCGTGTTTGTCAAAAGAGGTGTCGTAACTATTCTTATACACTCGTTAAATTCAGTTCTGTAGCTATCGTTGATGTGACCGTACATTTTATCGGCATATTTGAAGCCGTTATACGCTACATATACCGAGAAGCCTGCCGATAAGCTTTTAAGAGTTGCGAATTTATTTTCCTCCACGGTATTACTCCAGACCTCAACAAATCCGTTGCTCTTGAGCATTGAGATATATGAGTCAAACGCAGATGAGTCGAGAGTACCGTTGTTGGCGTAATAAAGATATTGAAGTGAGTCATCGTTTACATACTGAGATGCAACAAGCTTAAGACCGTCAGGTCTTGGAAAATCAAAGGTAAGGTTTGGAATCGCAGTGAAGATATGATTTCCGACGGGGAGTGACGGAGAGGGGCTTTTCAATAGCTTAAGAAACGCCTTTAGAGCAACGCTTAGCATCTTATCGTTTTGCGCTATTATGTAAACATCTCCGTCATTTTCAACTGTTATTGAATATTCATCTGCGTCTATTTCCCTTACCCAAGAGTCTGCCTTTGAGTCGACTACTCCTACGAAAACGTAATTTACACGAAGGCTTGAGGAAAACGGATTCGGCTTTACGTTGGGTACGGCAACACCGCTTTGCGAGGTTGTTCCGCTGAGAATCATAGCTATCTGCCACGCTCCGTGGTATTCGTGACCTGCTTGAGTATATTTTCCCGTTGCCGTTGGAATCCCTATCGAGGTGAGATTTTCCGATATAAACGTGTCTGCTGGATAGCAGGTTTTATATGCGGATGTTATTGATTTTTTAGTTCCGCTCAAGGAATTAAAATAATCTGCAAGGGATCGGGTATAACTTCCGCCAACGCTTATAGGCTCTCCGTCGGCGTTGAGGATAAAGCCTGCAAGCTTAGCATTTTCCGTTGATGTAAAGCTTTCATTTACCGTAATTCTTGATTTATCCAGATTTGCGTTCAGTATATCGCAAACACCGTTTACCTCAAATTGAATATCGGTAAGATTTAAGACGCAAGAGTCAACCCATGCATTACTTCCCTGCGAGCCTCCGAAATTCAGAATGGCGTTGCCATCGGTAGTGTTGCCGAATTTACAGTTGGTAATATTCACTGTGAGATTGCTTGAATTATAGGCATAAATCGCGCCCGAGGCGTTTTCAAAAAAAAGCTCTGTATTCTTGAGAGCTACGGTGTAAGGCTTTCTTGAGCTGTATTCGCCTTGACCTACCGTAATAAGATTTTTTCCGTTACAGTTTTTAAAGCTTATATTCTCAAGTGTAAGAGAAGCACCACCAGTAAGCTTAAATACGGGGCTTGCCGAGGGAATTACCGTGACCGTTGATACTCCTTTAACCGTTATGCTCTTGCCCGATACGCTAACCGAGGAAAGAGAGCGTATTTCTCTAAGAAGATAAACGGTACTTCCGTCGTCGGCATTTTTCACCGCTTCAGGTAGATTATCGTAATATTTAACCTCGCCCCCCACCGTTGCGCAAGCAACTGCCGATGAGCTATCGATCTCGACGGCGAGAGAGTATAGGAGTAGCTAAAATCATAGATACGGTAAGTATAATTGCTATAACCGAGCGTATAAAAACTAATTTCATTAGCGGACATATCCTTTCCTTATAATTATAACGGTGAGCTTTAAAATTTTTCGCTCTTTTATTTTATTATAGCATAAGACCCTTGCAAAATCAATACAGATACCGCATAATGGTTTTTCAATTATGTAATGTTACAATAGATGTGAGACCAAAATAAAAAAAGGTATAGAAAAAGTGATTGAGTCATGTTAAAATAATGTTACCCCTAACAAAACCTAACAGGAGGAAAAAAGAATGAAGCAGTCAACATTTAAAAGCCGCGATGATATGCCTATGTTCCTTACCGTGATGGACGTGGCAAATTTACTCGGCATCTCCCGTGCAAGTGCTTATGAGCTTGTGCGTGAGGACAACTTCCCGAAGCTGAAAATTGTTCAGGGACGTACTATTATTCCTCGTGACCGACTCCTCGAATAGCTCGACGAGCAGACGAGATATGACCAAATTTAGCGACTTAATCAGCGTGTAAATCTTGCCGTATTTTTTTGCAGGATAAAGCCGTGTCTAATCCACGGCACATCACATCGGACGGCAACACCGAGCGTTCAAGGAGTTTGCGACTTTTTTAGGCTTGCACAAAAAATTAAGCAATAAAAGCATATTGCACAAGAAGCACTCAAACACCAAGAAATATAAAGATTTATCTTGCGCAAATCCCTCAATTGACATAAAATCTATGTCCTAATTGATAATTCTTTGCAAAAATGCTGGATATTCTCTCGAACCTGTGGTATGGTTGTGGTAAAAAAAACAAATGAAAGGAGAAAAAATATGCCAAACAAACGCAGACCGCAAGGCGACGGTACAATACGAAAAAGAACTGACGGACGTTGGGAAGGACGAATTGTTGTAGGTCACAAAAAAGACGGCTTGCCCATATATAAATCGGTGTTCGGTAAAACGCAAAAGGCAACTCTTAAAGAGCTTCACAAGCTAATAGACCTTTACCGTGACGTTGACCTAACCGAAAATTGCCGAATGACGCTCTGCGAATGGATGGACTTTTGGTATCAGACCTACTGTAAGCCCGGAATCCGACCTACCACGCAATTAGGATATGAGGATAGGATCTGCATGTTATTCCTTCAATCGGCCATATTCCGTTAAACAAACTAACACAGACCGATCTGCAACAATTCTACGCAAAGTTAAAAACAAGCGGTCGTCTGATACGGCAAGAAGCATACGGAGAAGGTCTTTCCGACCGTATGATACGATCTTGTCACGCAAGCTGTCGGATCGGCTCTTGTAATTAAGAAGAAAGAAGATTAAATAAAAAAACACCGCTTTATTATCTCAAAAAGATAGTAAGGCGGTATTTTTAGGTAGAAACTCTTACAAATTTTAATTTTTTATGTAATTTTTAGTCGCATTTTTGCCATCTGTCATACCTTTCGGTAAAAACAAATATTATTAAGCCATCTTAGATATTATGCTTTCCAATTTTCACATTCCCACATAAGAGGACAGTATCCCACGGGCATAGCATTCCGCAGACGGTCTTCATAAGTAGAAATATCAGCAAAATTATCTGTTTTTGACCAAGCATTTGGCATAGGTTTAACCTTCAATTTCTTTTTTGCAATCTTCATTATTACGCCATCTATCGGAATATACGCTATTTCAAATATGTGCAGTGTGCAATCGATATTATCTGCGGAAAGAATATATTTTATCGTCATTGACAACAGCTTCTGAGCATTACCGTATGTGTAGTCAGTTATTCCGTGATCTCTATATGATTTGCGTATTTTTTCACAGACATTTTCTGCCCAATTATTATAATCTTCAAAAGTGAAATCTTCTTTATGAAGAATACCAATTATTTCTTTCGACAAATATTTTTTCACTTCCTGTCGGGGAGCTTTGGTGGACTGGCCATTTTCAAGCTTTAATCCTCTTTGAACACTCGGTTGATGAGCTTTGTCAATAGCAAGGTTTATAGTCTCTTTTTCTGTTGCGCAACCCATGATAGAAAGATGCTTACTTTTTGTGCACCAGGTTTTTCTCCAATTTGAGATGATATCCAAATATTTTTCCGTATTCATATGTAATTCTCCTTTATATTTTGATTATCGAGTATCTGTCAAAAATTATCAACACTTAACAAATTTCATCATTGTCAAGGAACAATACAAGGTTCTTCGGCTTTCTGCCATTTTTCTTTACATCCTCGTAAGCGGAATACAGAAAGGCTTCAAGCAATGCCGACCAAACGTCAGGCGCGTTTTCACACATATAGCGAAGCTCGTCACGGTGCAACGTGTAATCATTATTTTTAACCATATGGTCAAAAATAAAAACACAAGACGACCATTCTTCTTTAATTTGCTCACGGTAATAGTCCAGAGCAGGTTTATTGTACTTTGCGGGAAATGTACAACCAAAACGTGCGGATACAACCTCATTGAGTTTCATATTTTGTTACCTCCAAAACAATATAGAATATAAAATTAACCTAAGTATGTTCTTACATAATTTCATTATACTATTTAAAATCAAAATCAAATTAAAAGAGAAGATAACAATAAATCCGCTCTCTAAAAATTGTGTATTAATTTATTGAAAATATTTTAACACATTTGATCCAAAAAATCTCCTGTTTGCTCGTAAACAATTTATTAATTTTGTAAACAATTCATTAATAAAATGAACAGAATATAAACAACATCGTGATTTTCAAATAATTATTTAAAATACTTCATCCTATATCATTTTTCAATACAAATATTAATATTTTAATAGATATCCAATCGTAAGAAAGCTCTTCTATTTAAAACTAGTTAAATATCCCTTGTATAAATTTATACTTTCAAACAAGGTGTGACGCAATAGAGTATATCCCAACGGCGATATAAGACAAATAAAATAAGAAAAAATAAAAGTAAAAAGTAAAAGTAACCACAAGCAAAAAGAAATCGAGTGTCCATAACTCAGATGTGTTATGAACACTCGATATGGTCGAGGTGCAACATTCGCCGAATGGCGAAACAAGGTAACTACGCTTCGCTCCGTGATTCCTTCGGAATACGAACTTGCGACTTCTACGTCCTCGTTCGGTCAAAAACATAGTCGTCTATGACACTATCGTGTCCTATACTCCTTGTTTTTTCCCTTGTCGCACTCGCTTCATCTCGCACTGCGAGCGCTCGTGCTCCAAGCATAGCGCTCTACGGTAGAGCTTTGTAGCTCGGGCGTAAATATCACAATTTCAAAGCATATGCACAAGCAAAAATCAAAGGGGAGCAAATGCTCCCCTTTGATTTTTTGGTCGAGGTGACAAGATTCGAACTTGCGACTTCTACGTCCCGAACGTAGCGCTCTACCAAGCTGAGCCACACCTCGTTATTTAATTTTTTGAGCGCCACGCGCTCTCCCTGTTGTGACTAAGCCTCTGTCTTCGTTGCTTTGCAACTTGCCAATCGGCAAGTCACTGCCACTCCTTTTTGTTCGCTTCTTCCGCCACGGCGGCGCTCACAAACGTCCCCAAGCTGAGCCACACCTCGTTTTGCACGAAACATCTGCACAAGCGATGCGCAACTGTATCTCATACCCATATATTATAACACAATTGCGCCGCTTTGTCAACATTTATTTTAAGTCTTCTGCGTTTCTTTTCAAAGTTTCTATAAATCCCGTTCCCGTATATATTGTATAACCAAAAAGTCTCTCGCCCGACCCCGTTGGAATCACCACTCCATCGCTTCCCTTTCGCTCGATGTTCATTACTGCCGGATTTATCAATACAGCTCTTACCGTATACTTATCCTTATCATCTATTCCCTTTGGAAATTCAATAGGCATTGTGCGAGTTATATCCTTTAAATCAAATATAATTGAAAATCTATTTTTTCTTGCTATTTTTGTATATTTCATTTGATTTTTAGAAACAAAAGTAAAGCTCGACAAAAAGCGCCTTGAAGTAGCAAATTTTACATAATACGTCCATTTCCCCGCCTTGACTGTAAAATCAACTGTGCTATCCTCTGCCCAAGAAAGTGATTTAAAAAATCCTCTCTTAAACTGAAGTCTATATCCGTTTTTCTTGCAGGTTTTTTTCAGCTTACTAAGAAAGCTCAACCGTCTTCTCAAAAGCTTAGTCGCATTAAAGAAAAATATTGAAAACAAAATTAAAAACAAAACCGTAGCAATCAGCACGTCAGTATAAAATGCGAGCATCGCCGTAGTCAACAAAATCAGTGCAAGCTCGAATGCCAAAAGAATTACCGTCAGCGCCTTAGCAAAAAAATCTCTTATTTTCCGTGCTGTTGGATTTACTTTTTTTGTTACGCCATACGAGCGGTAAAGCGGCACGTCTTCGGTTTCGGCAACGCAACGCTTATCATCATCAACATTCTGTGTTTGTGATTTTTTATCCTTCATTTTACCCTCCTTGCACATATAATATAAATTATGACCTAAATTACAAATAGACTATTGCAAAGCAAGTCACTCTGCAATAGTCTATATTTTTCACTTATGCACCGATAAATTTATCTAAAATCGAATAATCTATCAATACATTTGACTTAAACGCTCCAAGCGAAGCATTTGGAACACTTATCTTAAGCAAGGTATTTGCGCCGAGGAAGATATCTCTGCCTGCGAACACGCTTGCAGTAGAGCTTGTAAACTTAATTGTAGAAATTCCTACCGATTCAAAGGCTTGATCTCTTACAGTTACAACGCCCGCAATAGTAAGGGTTTCGATATTCTTTGCATTATAGAATGCGCGATAAGCTATCTCGGTAACGCTGCTTTCAACGGTAAATGCGGTTGCAAGCTTTGCCTTAGGATAAATATACAATATCTTGCCGTCCTTGCTATAAAGAACTCCGTTTGCAGTCTTAAACTTAGCATTGGAAGTAGATATTTCGATTTCACGAATAGTGCTTGCCAAATCAGAGGTATCAAACTCAAGATATTCCATATTATCGGGAAGCTTGATTTTCGTTACGCCCGAAAGTGCCGCAATCGTATCCTTGCTAACCGAAACTACCTTATATCCGCCTATTTCCGAGGGGAAATTAAGAGTGGTCGGGAGTGTACCCTCGACATAATCTATATACGCCGTCTTATCCGCCTCGCTAAGTACGTTCCAGTAGTAAGTAAGTCCGTTCACCATAGAGGATGCGCCGAATTTTTGGAAGTGCTCACTTGAAATACCGCCAAAGCCCGATGTAGATTTATACGTTGAAACATATGCACTATGGATAATGGCCGGAACGTATACATAAACCTGATCCTCATAATTAGCAATCAACTTTGCAGTTGTACTGTTAAGAGTTACCACATCCACTGTATTAAGAATAGTAATCTTCTTAAGATTCTTTGAGCCTTGGAACATAGCATTATAGAATTTTTTAGCATGTTCTCCAAATGTAGCGCTTTCCAAAGAAATACAACCGTTAAACACTGTAGTACCCGTTGCCTCTACAAATTCAGGGAGATATACGTTTTTCAAATTAGAACATCCCGAAAATGCTCCTTCTGCCAAGATTGCAAGCTTATTTGCAGTCAAACTATACATCATACCATCTCTGCAAGCGCTCTTTCCAAGCACTTCTACGTTAGCAAGGTTCAAATGTTCTACCTTCTTTAACATCGTTTCGGTAGAGTTACTGGTTATAAATGCCGTTCCGTAAAGACCGTAATCACCTATCTCCTTTATATTTGAGCCTATCGTAAAATTGTCCAATCCGTTAAAGCTTGCAGCACCGTAAGAATATCTACCAATCTTTGTAACCTTGAAAACCGAATCCGTGCCGTTATCTATAGCGGTAAGCTCGCCGTTTTCGAGATAAAGCTCGTTAGGCGTGGTATAATCCTTTCCACTCTCTCCATAATCACAGTACAAAACTACGTCAGGAGATACAGCAAATAAAGTAAGATTACCGTCTGCCTCCTCGAAATAAATGTATCCGGGAAGTATGATATTCTCTGTCATTCCCGAAAGCTTTACGGTATACGCATAATAATCTGATAAATGAATATTGTCAAAATCAGAATTTACGTTAACGTGATTGCGGTAGAATGTAGAGGTAGGCGTTGCACTGAATGAATTTATTACAGTGTTAAGATTCGGAATACTAATCAAGCTATCGGTATTTTGAACGTTAATAAACCTTACATATCCTGCTTTTCTGGTTTCATCTCCGTCAAAGAGTATATCCTTAGATATACTTGTATAAGCAATTCTCAAGCTTACGCAGTTTTTAAATACCGTATAAGTTGTAGACGTAGTACCTGCAGGACGGCTTCTTGAAAGCAACGGAAGTCTTGCAACAATCAAATTTTGATTACTTGTAAAGGTATCCTCTCCAACCTCCTCAAGCTTTTCACCTACAACTCTTGCCATATCCATATAGTAGAAAGCAGACTTTCCTGCCTTATCTACGTTTCCAAGATTAAAGGTGATGCAGTATTTCTTAAATGCATCCTTTCTGGAGTCGAATGCATACGCACCTATTTCATCGACACCGTCACTTATAGTTATATTCTGCGCAATCATATAAGTAAAATGATATGCCGCAGAGCCTATGCGAGTAACGGGGTAAGTAATACCGTTATGCTTAAACGAGGATACTGTTATATAATCATTACCGGCTTCATTAATTTCAGAAAGCAAGCAAGCAACCAAATGTGCCTCGTTTCCGTCGATAACATAATAATAAGCATGCTGCTTACCTGATACAAGATCATTACCGTAGACATCAGCTGCTATAAGAGCAGATAACGGATTTTCACCCATTTCGGTAACACCTGTATAATTGGGGGTGTACGTGGTTTTATAAAGCTTTGCATAGCTTTCCTTAACGAAAATATATCTATAATCCGCAGCAAGAGCAACCTTATAAGCGCTTACGTCATTTGCATACTCGGTATGAACAAAGAACCTTGTGAAGAAATAATCATCCTGCGATGTATAGAAATTTTTATTGCTTTCAGTTCTTTCTATAACGCCTATATCAACTCTTTCAAGCTTAGGACACTTTGCTAAATCGTTAGCGCCCTCAACAACGCTAAGCTTAGGCATATACACCGTTTTAAGTACGTTATTATTTGAAAGATTGTTACCACCCTTAAGAGAGGTAAGCTCAGGAGCGCTAAAAGAGGTAAGAGCATCATTATAAGTGAATGCATTTCCCATTATTTCGGGATTTCCCTCAATAGTTACCTTTTCCAAGCCAATTGAGGTATTCATATTAGGTCCGCAAGCAAATGCTCTTTCACCTATATACTTTACGTCACTCGATATCACAACCTCAAGTGATTCCTCACAGACAAGCTTATCAAAGAATGCATACGGGTCAAACGATTCAATCGTATAGAATTTTCCGTTTATATTTATTCTTTGGAAATTAAATCCACAATTGTTGTATTCATTCTCGACCCACTTTTGAAGCTGACCGTTTTCATTTAATCCACCCGTAAATACAACAAACTCACACGTTGGGAAAGGCTCTGTTGTATTAGGATCGTATCTAAGGAAATAATCGTTAAACTGTCTTACACCGTTATCGATAAATATCTTTGAGTGCCAATATACATTGCTATAAAGCGCTCTATATTCGTTATAAGCGTATTCATCTGGGGTAAACAAATATTGCTTTGACGAGGGGGTGAGATGGAATCCATCAACAACCGTTATAGATGTGTAAACATATTTTATACCGTCAAGCGATTGCTGACTATCTACGTTTCCTACTCCGTTTCTATGATTATCCAGCGTCGTAAGTGACTGAGGGAATGTTATTTCGTCGACTGCCGTACCTGTAAAGAGGAACTTGCCCCAAACGGTATCGCTCTCTGACATTTTAATTTCATTAAGCGCCGACATTCCCTTGAATGCATTATCCGGAACCTTTTTATTATCCGAAACTGCATCGGCTAAATCAAGCTTTGTGAGTGCGGTCATAGACTTAATAAAGTTATAATCGTACTCGAGTCCCGTTTCATAAACGCTTGTAGAATTCTGCTTCAAAGGCGGAGCTGTAAGAGCCTTATTACCGTAACAGATGATAGTAACCTCTTTAAGCTCATTTGCAGCCAAGATATCGCCCTTTGCCGCATAATAATCTATGTAGCTCTTGAGTGTATTCAATGCCGCAAGGTCCTTGTAACGGTCCTCATTAAGAATTATCTGCGCGGGAGCTTCATAATGAATTACTACCTTAGACTTATCTCCGCCAACTGCTTCAACAAACTGTGTACGAAGCATATAATCGATGTCATCGCGATATCCATTCTCCTCCTTATCACCTCTGGAGTAGAAGAACTTACCGCTATTAACTATCGAAGCCGAATCATTAAAGCTATTATTCGGAGTAATTGCGAGCATCTTACCCGAGCCCTTATTTGCAATTATGTGAGTATTATCGGACGCCGATGATGTATCGTCCTTATCAAATTTAATCGACCATTCAGGTAAAAGAATTACATCGCCGTCCTCTACGTTAGGATTATCATTCTCTCCTCTGGTTACAGTACCGAGAGTTCCCGCGTTATCAATAAGAATTGCGGGGGAGTTAAGCAAAGTAACGTCCTGCGTCATAGCGCTAAGGTCAAGCTTCTCAATATAACCGTTATTCTCGAGAACAAACTTACGGCAATAGAAGTTTACCGAAAGCTTACCAAGTCTTGTACGGTTAGAAATAGAAATTCTCGACGAGCCGTTAATAAGTATAGGCTTAAGGTCTGTGGTATAATTATATACACCCTCGTTAACCTCTATATTACAAATACGCGCGCCTCTGAACAAAAGTCCCTCGCCCTCAAGCTTTGACGCATTTGCGGTGAAGCTTCCCTCAACGTAAATATCCGCCTTACCCGCGGTATCGTTATTTGCGCCCGCAATCTCAATAGTGGTATTGGGCAGGTCTATCTGGAAATTACCGCCGGAGTTTTTGTTCTTTTCAATTCTTATATGACCGTCACTGACCGTGTTAAGCGTAAACTTATCTCCGTACATATAAGAGAAGACAAGATTTCCCTTCAAGGTAAGAGTTGAACGAATAAGCGTAATGCTGCAAGGACGGGTAAATACAAGGTCACCCGTATAATTTATGCTCTGCGTGATATAAATTTCATCACCAAAGCCGTACTTCTGCATTGCGTTTTCAAGAGTTGTTACGTCATCAACATAGAATTTATCTACGTTCATATCATCTGGAAGCGCATCCTTCTGAGCCACACAAAGTCCAATTCTGAACGGGAAGTGAGCGCCCTCAAGATCTGCAGAAGCTCCTGCATTCTTAGAAAGCTTAAAACGAACGAGTGCATATTTTTGATCGAGTGAAAGCGAAGTCTTTTGCACCGTATTCCAAATATTTCCGAGATTTTTAGTCTGCGCATCGTTTACGTTAGGCGCTTTAAGATAAGCCTCGAGCGCCGCCTGAGAGCTAATACCCGAAATAGCTTCGGAATCATCCTTGAGCGCAAAATTCATTTGACCGATAGAATTGAAATTCTCGGGACGTCCGTCATTATCAAAGGAAATCGCAACGTCAAACGCTATCGAATCATCATATCTTTCTATAACGAAGAATATTTCCTCGTCACTGTCTACGTTTATCAAGGGACTCTCAATTCCGAGGTCCTTTTCTATCTTAGCCTCTGAGTTTCCACCCTCGGCATCCTTTTGATTATTGGTATCGAAAAACGTTACGGGAGTAACAACTCCGTTTTTGACGCGGTAAAGCTTAAAATTATAAAGCATTTTACCTGTCGTTACTTCAACGTTATCGACGTCAACGTAATTTCTTATCCACGCAAACGAAAACGCGCCGAGCGCCACAAGCAAAGCTAAGGACAGCGCAACTATCACTATCACCCGCTTAGCAGAGCCTTTATTCAATTTCTTCTTCATTTTCATCTGCCACCTCTTTCTCTTTTTTCAGTTCCTTAACCAAAGAAACTATTTCGGATATAATCAACAGAGCAATCGGCGTAAATATAAGCAACCAAAAGCCCCAAGTAGTTGATATTATCATATATATTTTATCTATAATAACGGCTTTGTGTACCATAACCGCTTCAATTTCATCCTTAGTTATTGGGGAATCGTCGCTATTATTATAATCACCGCGCGTTACGATAAGCTCCCCCTCTGTCCTTACGACTCTGTGAGTTATCATTTCGACGTTTCCGTTGACCTCACCGTAATAAGTTACAACGTCGCCGTTCTCTCCCGCAATAAGCTCGCCGCCATCATATTTTTTTGAGATTATTACATCTCCGGGCTCAAGATAAGGCGACATACTACCCGTTCGTATAAAGTACATTTGATGTCCGAAAAGCGTGGGGGGATTTCCCTGCACCTTTGAAATCACCAAAAAGATTATTATTATTACTTCGAAAATGACAAGTGCTGCGCTAAGCACACGTCCGATAATGCTAAATGCTTTTTTAACGCCTTGACTACTCATAAGCTATTCCAATCACTCTATTCTGAACGCCATAGCCTGTATCGATTTATTCTGATACTCGGCGGTTGCGTTCTGGTCATAATAAAAGCTGCAATCAAGTGTAACGTACTCATTCTCGGCGGTGGTAGGAGGAATAACTATCTCCTTGCCGTCACCGTAAATCCAGAGAAAATATTCTCCGCTATCCGAAGCTCCAACACGGCTTGCAGTGCTAAGCTTCACGAAAACGTGATGGTTATTACCGTCCTTAAAGCCGCTACCCGCAACAACGTCAAGATAAAGCACATCGAGAATATTAAAGTCGACGTTTTCAGTGGGGTCAATACGAATTGCCACACCAAGCTTTGCCTTGCGCTCGGCAGTTTCGGAATTGTTTTTTATTTTTATCTTAAATGGAGTTATCGAATCGGGAACCATCTGTCTTTTATCAAATGCAAAGGGTCCCTCGGGGATTTCGGTAAACGTACCGTCTGCGTCGGGCGTTTCAATATGAGCATCAAAGTCAAGATTTACAACGCTAAGCGCTCCATCCCTAAAATCAACCGATATATATTCATCTACATAATTTGCCTGGAAGTTTGAAAGCCAAGCAAAGCTTGCGGTTACGCACAAAAGAAGAGCGTAAAATATTATAAGTATTCTCTTTTTCATTGTACGCTCCTCCTTTGTAAAAATTTTAATTTAATATTTTAAGCGTTTATTTTATATCCTTTGCCGAGAACTGCAAAAGAAGATCAAGTCCCGAGTCGGCGATATCATCCTCACAGTTGGGGTCCTCGCCCTCAAGCCATATACGAACCGTTACGGCTCTCGTTGTATTTTTTTCGAGAACGAACAAGGGCGTTGTTTCAAAATCAGCAAATGTATTTATATCGGGAGTAGTAACCTTAAGGTCCTCCTCCTGCATTGCCGCATTTACCTCAAACACAACCGTCTTTGCAAGCTCCGGAGGATTTTTAGTTCTATCGTATCTCGCAGCGCCATCCGCAACGTATCCGTATCCGTCAACGTGCTTATTTGTAATACCTGTATGAGATGTAGCGTTCTTTGCAAAAATCGTAGTGCTTTCAGGCAAGGTATCCGTTTTGTGAGCAGTAATAGAAATTCTTACTGCCTCTGCCGCCTTTGCATTTCTATTCGTAAGCGCTTCATTTCCGTCTACAACAACTCCGTTTATAAAGGAATCCGCAAGATAAATATTCTTACTGTAAACGTCACCGCCTGCCGACGCTATATGGAAGGTAAGCTCAACGTAGCCGTATTTTATACCAAGCTCTGTATATTTTGTAGTAGAATTCTGAAGCTCCTCATCAAGCTCTAAAAGCGATATCTTCTTAAAGGTATCGTAGTAAGGTCCTTGTGAGCTATAATCAAGAGCAAAGAAATCCTCACTCTTACCCGTAGAGTTGGAAATAGATTTGAATACAAAATTCTTCTCACCGAGAAGCTCGTTTACCGAGATATCGTCTATTTCATCCTCACCGTAAATAAAGGTGAGCGACGAGCCCGCAACGATTTTTACGTTTTCCTGATGAATCTTCGGCTTCCAGTCACGCTTTAACCATGCGTAAGTAGCACAGGACAAAAGGAAAACCAATGCAAGTGCAAGCGCAACAGGACGAAGCACGCGAATCCAACGTATTTTTTGTTTAGCGTTATTCATTTCCTTTCTCCCTTCTGCTTATTTATAAAGCTCATTTTACCGAAATCTCCTTAATAGAACCCACTTTCTCGTTTGCGGTTTCTCTTGCGCGCACATAAAGCGTTTCATTTCCGTTTGCCAACGGTGCGCCCGTGCTGTAAGGTGTCCAGCTCTCTGCATCTCTGCTATAAAGTATCTCCGAGCCAACCTCTGCTCCGTTTGACGCATAAACGAGAGCGCCCTTTTGGTACTCAACGTCTGCTATATCCACAACGGAAGGAGCTTTGCTCTCTATACCTACAAATTTAAGATTAAACTTAAGTGAGCCGCCGCTAAGAACTGTATTAGCCTCACGGTCGGAGCCCTCAACCCAAACGTAAACGGTAAGCTTCTGCTCGCCCGCATCTGAAAAGCTAAGCAAGGGCTTTGCCTCGTTTATGCTATTGTCGCTTGCAAGCACGTTATCGCCTACTGTAATCTTATTGGGGTCCCACTCGAGGTATTCATTACCTGCATTAACGGTTTCATCCACTACGTTAAGATATTTGTACTTTTCCTCAGCTTCACCGTCAAATTCAAAGCCGTTAACTCCGTTTTCATCAGACAAAAGCTGGAATTTCTCATTAGGAACCCAAATTGTCTTCAAGCCTTCTTCATCAAAGAAGCCTACGCGAGCCGCACCCGCTATCGCATCCTTGCTGAACATTTTATTGGCGTCGGTCTTATCCATATTAACGCCCTCTATGTAAGAGTCGCTATGAAGATAAACGTCAAGCCCCTTGCTTGCGCGGACCTTAAGATTTAACTTAAGGAAATATCCTTCCTTTTCGGTGACGTTATCATAAACGCCCTTGCCCTTTTCTCCAGTGAAAAGCTGATCGCCCTCGTCAAGAGAAATAGGATACCAAACAGTACCGTCGGGCGTTACCGAAACGTCGGGATACTGAACGGGGTCTGCAAGCTTCATATCGGTAACCCAATTATCCTCACCGTTGTCAATGCATATCTCAAGATATTCACCTGCAACGATTTTTGAGTTTTCCTCAGTTGTAATTGTTGCGCTCTGTTTAAAAACAAACCAAGCAAGAGTGCCAACAAGCGCCACACTAAGTATAACTATATATAAAATTATTGATAGCTTTACGTATCTTTTAGTGTTTTCTTTCATAAAATCTCCTCTCACTCGTCAGCGCCGTCTGAAATAGCCTCGGGAAGGAACATAAGCGTAGCAACTACCTCTTTATCAAGAAGCTCGTAATCGCACTCTCTGTCATTTCCGTCAAGCCATACCACGCAACGGAAATACTCCGTTCCTTCAAGCTCGCCTACAAGAACCTTATTTTGATTATTTACGTCTATCTGTCCCCAAGCGTATCTTACGTTATTAACGGTTTTAGTACCGTGCTCGGAGGTGATTTCGATTTTTTCCTCCTTAACGGCATCGCCATCGGGATAAACAACGGTAAACTCACTGTCAAGCTCTCCCTCGCTCCCCTTTTTAGAGGTAACGTCGGGAAGCCATACAAGGCAAAGCTCATATTCTTGAGTTTCCTCGTTCAATTTTAGCACGGCAACTCGAATAGCGCCCTCTAAAAATTCTGCGCCCTCGCCTACGGGCTTAACACCCGAGCCGTTTACCAAATATACGTTATGCTTGCCGTTGATGCTAAGATTAAAATCCATAATCAGCACGTTATCGGCAACCGATTCGGTAGCAATCACCTCGTCCTGCGTAGGCTCATACTCACCGCTCTTTACGGGTCTGTAAAGGTTAAATCCATCGCTATCGCCAACCTTTTGCTCTGCCCACAAGGGCTTGAAAAAGCTTGTTCCATTACCCGCGATAGAGTCTATCATACCCTTAGAGGTAAGTCCGCCCGCAACAAGGTTATTAGGGTCTGCAACATTAACCTTAACCTTTGCGCGCGCTTGATCTGCCACGGTAAACCAAGAATAAGTGAGTGAAATCATAATAAATATAATCGATATTATGAACATCACCTTAATCAGTGATTTTCGGGTAAATCTCCTTTTTTTCTTCGGAGCGTTGCTTTCGCTAACCTCTGCACCGACGGGCGCTTCGGAAATAGCAGACGCATCCTTCCTGATTTTATCGTTTTTCTTCATGCTCAGTCACCCTTAGGCTCTCTGCGCACTGCGCGATAAATCTTCTTTTTGCCGTCGGTAGCGCCACTCAAAGCCGCAATTCTTGCCGCTCTGCGAGCCTCTAAGCGCTCTGCCTCACGCTCCGCAGCCTCTTTTTCTTCCTCAGCAATACGAGCCGCAACTCGTACCTCTGCCTCTGCCTCCTCACGCGCAAGTCTTTCCGACTCACGAATCTCGGCAGCTGCTTCCTCCTCGATTTGACGAGCCGCATCACGCTCCTCGGCAATAGCCTCGAACTTAGTGCGTACCTCGTTTTCAATTCTTGAGGTTTCCTTTTCCAAGAATTCGGTGCGTATGCGCTTAAGCTCTGCCTCATGCTCTGCCTTCTTACGCTCCTGCTCCTGCTTCTCGGCAATTCTGTCGGCTCTCGTCTTTCTATGCTTTGCATCGATTGCCATTCTTGTATTTTCAAGTGTCATAGCACGGGAAAGCACAGACTCAACCTTTGCCGAATCATCGTATTTATTTTTCTGAGCCTCCTCAGCTCTCTCAACGAAAATTCTCTTCACCTCATCAATTTCAAGGTCATAATTTTCGATGATCTTATCAATATCTTTTCTTACAATATTAGGAAGAATTTCCTTTCTGCGTGCCATATAATCGTCGTGCTCCTCGGTCCTACCCGAATTGTTCTTTGAAATAACGTACTGTAAAGCGATTACCGAAAGCATTTCATCAAGAAATTTATCGGTGGGAACTGCTTCACGCTCAACCTGACTTACGTTGTAGCCCTGATCCTCATATCTCTCTATGAACATCCAAAGCTCAACGGCTTTTTTAAAGTCCTGATTTTTCGTAAGAACGTTAGTCATTGTAAGGGGAGGACGAACAAGCGCGCATCCCTCAAGCGTACGAATAAGCTGAGAGCCCATAAAATCGTAAAGAATTCTGCGGATACGCTCAACTCTCTGCATTGAGCTAAGTGTTGAAACGTCTGCGTTTATCTTAAGGTCCTCGTCGGCTAAATCAACGTGGGGAGTCGTGTAAGAAAATTCAAGCTTATACGCTACTTGGTCCTTACCCATGTCAAAGCTTCCGTCAAGTCGCATTTCAAGCACGTCCTGCGCGCCCGTCTTAGCCATAAGAGCCTGCAAGCGCTTATCAAGGAAATACTGAAGCTTCTGCAAAAGCGTATAGATAAATCTATTTTCATAGGTTTCAAAGCTTTCCTCCTTGTGAATGTTAAGCATTCTCTGCGGAGTAACCTCGTCACCCTTAACGGTTGCTATCATATTGGTATGCTGCGCCAAGTGTCTTATACCCTCGGTCGTAACGTTTTTAACCATTTCGATAGGCAAAATTTCTTCTTCGTTCTTTATAAATCTTCTCGGGTTACGAATAATTGTATCAAGCGGAATTATCGTCTGCTCTATCATTTCAACCCAGTTAAGATCAACGTTTCTCTCTATGTACTTTTCATAAAGGTAGACGTTTCTCTCTCCGCTCTTTAGCGCATTCATAAAGAACGCAAAGAAATCGTCGGTACGGAGCTCGCCCAAAAAGCCGTCGGTAAAACGATCGTACATCTTTTCTATTTTATTGTTAGTCATACGCTCAGACATATAAGCTTACTCCTTTGTAAATCTTTTTATTTTAAAGCTAAATTATACCAATCTCTTGAGTCTTCTCAAGTATTCCTTAGCTTCCTGCATATTTTCCTCTCCAAAGAGCTCGGAAAGGTAATCTATAAGTCCGTCAATTTCATCTCTGATGAACGCAAGGTTAAGAGCCTCGAACTTACGGAATATCTTGTTGGTAAGAACGTAGTCAAGACCGTCAACCTCTGTACCGCCGCAAGCAACGTATGCGGGAACGAAGTCACGAAGCTGCTTAACAATACGGTTACCGAATGCAAGACGGAAATGCTCGATTACGTAATCGTCAAGCTTTCCAATCTTTTCAAGCGACTCATCGCTAACCTTGTACTTTTCTCTTGCCTCGTTGAACATAGCCTCAAGGTGCTTATAAGAAAGATTGAGGTTTTCGGTGTAAGGCGCGTCGAACTTAATACCCTTAGTATTAATGTTTATCGGGATCGCACGGTCGTAAACCTTATCGGAAATTGCGAAGGTCGAGTCGTCGTTGTTTGCCGTACCAACGTACCACATATTTTCGGGAAGCTTGAAGCGTCCGTCAAAAAGGTGCTTAGGGTCGGTGGGCCATCCCGAGGGAACGAGGTCAACTACCCATTCATCTCTCGAGGGCATTTCAAGAATTGAAAGCATTTCCGCAAAGTAATACTCTACTCGCGCGATATTCATTTCGTCGAGGATAGTGAGATATACCTTATCGGTGTAGGTCGATTCATACATACGCTTAAGAACCTCGGTTTCCGAGAAGCGCTTTGTAAATTCGTTAAAATAACCGAAAAGCTCGGAGCGGTCACGCCACGAGGGCTGTACCGATGCTATCTGCGTATCGTTCTGCAAGAACTTACCCCAAGCGTAAGGAAGTGAGGTCTTACCTGTACCCGAAATACCCTGAAGGATTATAAGACGGGTCGACGAGAATGCAGCAAGGAAAAGGCGGATAACTCTGGGCTCATAGTAAAGTCCCATACGCGAGCAAGCGTAGTTTCTGAACTGATCGCAGATTTCCTCAAGAGTAATCTCGTTATTAAACTCCTCTGCCTCGCGGTCGTATTCCTTATAGTCTTCATCTATCTTGGTAAGCTTATAGAAGCGGCTCTCGCCCTCCTTAAGAACGCTATCACTGTCATTCTCCTCAGTACCCTCACCCGTACCGTAGTTCGAGAAAGGAAGATCGGGAGCGCCCGCCTTTATAGCAAGTATCTTATCCTTTTCCTTGGTAAGACGGATAACCTGATTGTTAAGCTTGCCAACCTCCTCAAGAAGAGCAACCTGATTTTTAAGCTTATTTTTGTTATCGATTTTCTTTTTAATAAGAATAACCGCCAAAACTACTATTGCAACGAGTATAGCGACTAAAACGAGCAAGCAAAGGATAGCAAGTATCCAGCCTCCTACGCCAAATCCGCCGTTGTACGTTTCAACAAGCTCTGCGTAAGCGGGAATGTTTACGAGGTCAAACGCGCCTCCGAATACACCCGCGATAGCTTTCCAGAAGCCTCCAAAAAATTGTGCTAAAAGCTCATATAAGAATTTTACAAATGATTCCATTATATTGCCCTTTCTTGATTTGTAATTTTTATATATAATTAAGGTTTAAAGCCGTTAATTTCAAATTTAAGATTTAAGATTTATTATTTTTACTGTCTGCATCATCGCTTTCCTTTTCCTGCGCCCTTTGCTTTGCAAGATATTCTGCGATAATTGCGTTCTTTTCCTCCTCGGATATCTCCGATTTGGCACTTTGCGTGCTCTTAATCTGCTCTGCCTGCTCGTCAAGCTCTGCTTGCTTGCTCTTAAAGAACAAAATTATAAGCTTGTACGCCTGCCAGCAAATAAATGACAGAAGCGGAATTACAAGAGTTACTATAAAACCGAATGGGGTTTTAAGAAAGTCTATAAATTTTCCCAAAAAAGGTATTCTGAATTTGTAGACAGATTGAATATCGTCGCGCGATTTTACAATATCGTCCGACATTTTTTCGTTATCTCCCTGCGTTATGTAGCCCGGATCGGTATTCGGGTCGAGAATTTCAACAACACGGTGAGTAATAACTATCTGCTTTCCTTTAAAATAATCATAAAAGGAAATTATATCTCCCTCTTTGATTTCTGTGTTATCATCGATGAGTCTGCCAACAACAAAGTCACCCTTATTAATAGTTCCCTGCATCGAATTTGTTTGTACGCTTGAAAAGACGTAGCCGAAAACGCTTGGCTGACCGCCCGTTCTGTTTGCCGTTATGCTCGCTATGACAACAATGGTAGAAACTATAAAAACTATTACGATAAGGATATCGACAAATATCGAGCCTATCCTTTTCAAAACTTCCTTCATAATTTCTCCTTTTTTTCCACTTGGGCGCTTAGCGCCCAAGTGAAATCGTGTCTTTTTTAAATATCAAGGTTGCGAAAAATCTTATTCGCCTTCTACCGCTGCCTCGCCGCCGCTAATCTTTGTGAACATGATATTTGCGGAATAAGGCTTACCGGAAATGTTGTTCTGACAGTCGGGATCCTGTCCCTCGAGCCATACATAAAGAGTGGTTCTGAGATAGCATCCTGCAGGAACTTCGATTATAACGTTGTTAGCGTCGGTCTTAAGCGCAGTGCTTGTAGACATATCGGTAAGCTGAGCGGGGCTACCCTCGTTAAAGCGGTTAACGTCAGTTCCTACCGAATTTACCGCAAAATACTTATAGGTATCTGTGTTAGACGCATTAGGATTAACGAAATTCTTGTATTCGTTGATACCCGTTTGAGTATGCGAACCGGCATTGTTCTCGAATATCTGCACGTTTGCATTGTTCGTAGTTGTAGGATATGGTGTAACGGCGTTAAACTGCTCCTGAGTAATAGAACCGTGAGTTACGATTGCTACTCTTGCTGCAAGGTGTGTATTTCTTGCTTCGTCGGCGGGAACTATTTCTGTTCCTTTCAAAGAAATTCTAACGGGAGTGCTACCCGTGGAGTTATCAAAGTAAACGTCCTGCATTATGAAGTAGTTACCGGGGTCGGAAATTGCTTCAATATCAAGCGTTCTGTCTGTAGGTGAATCAAGGAAGCCGTTAAAGAACTTAAGCTTTCCGTTTTCATCAAGCTGACCTGCCGTTGATGCGGGGTTATAAACTGCATCTTGAGGCGGAGTAATGGTTATAGATGTACCAAAGTCGGAATAAGGCATTGTGGATACGTAAACACCACCGTCACGGGAAACTACTTCCATAGTAAGTCCGTTAACTTCAGCTTCATCCGATTTTGAAAACCACGCGTAGGTTACGCCTGTAAGAGATACAACGCCCATAAGCATCATAGCTATTGTGCATATCATAGCTCTTCTTATCTGTTTCTTCATTATTTTTCCTCCTTATTTTATTAATCATCATCATATACGGTTTTGTTGTGTTGTTTTAGTTTGTTTAGTTAAATTTACCTAAGCTTTTTGTTTTTGTTATCAGGTTTCGGCGTCTTCGAGTGAAAACGTCAAAGACATTTTCACGTTGCCTCCCTTGATATCATCGACACACTCAGGATCATCGCCCTCCAACCAAACAACAACCGTATATTTAATAATTTCTTCGGGATCTACGTCCTCCTCTACAACCGAGAATACCTTTCTGTTCTCGGCAAAGGGGGTCGTATTATATTCGGGCTCGCCATTCTTCGCAAGCTTTGCGTAAGTAGTATCGTTACCGTTGCGGTAAACTCTTACTCTTATTGCGTCCTCTGCACCGTAAAGCGCAGATTTTATATTAAGCTCAGAGCGTATATCAGCCGCCTCTGTGCCCGAATTCTTTAAATAAAAGGTATACGCAAGATAATTTTGACCGTTATGACGTCCGCCCTCCGACTCAAAGCTTTCGGGAAGATCAAGGACCGAAATATTTGTCATTTCGGCAATTCCGCCCGCATCAAGTCTTACGGTAGGACTCGAGAAATCGGCGCTCTCGGAAAGAGATATAGCCGCCTTATCCTCCTTGTCATCGCTTATAGCAACGGTAAATCCGCTCTTTTCGGCAAAGAGCATCGCCGCTCCGTAAAATATAAGCAATATAACGAGAAGCGTTGCCAGAACTATCTCGCAAATTCTGAACCACGGCTTTCTTCCCACCTCTCCGATGAAGTCCCAAGCCCTATCAAAGAAATTCTTCTTCGACTTAGGCGCTTTTGGAGCTTTTGGCTCTTTGGGAGTCTTTGGAGCTTTTTCTTTATTACTCATCAGCCGCTACCTCCCCGTCAGATTCATCATCGCCGCGAAGTACACCGATGGTTAAAGGCTCGCCGTAAAGCTCACCCGCAAAATAATCAATTCCGATAGCCGCAAGAAGCTCAACCTCGCTCTGCTTGCGAACGTTTGAAAATTCCGCCTTAATTCCCATAGACTCAAGAGTCTTGCTAAGACCTATAACGTAAGCCTTAGTCTTTGTATTTGTTCCCATCTTATCAAGCAAATGCTTCTTTAAGCAAACGCTCTTTATGGGAAGCTCATCGAGATACGGGAAAATCGAGAACTTATCTCCAAATTCGTCGACCTCAAAGGTAAATCCCGCATTAATATAGGAATCGAGAACCGTGTTCCAATCTATACCCGATCTAATCATATCTGCTTCAACGAGTGAGAAGCAGATCTTTGACGGGTCTATCTCGTAGCTTTCTGCCGTTTCTGTTACATAACGGTAGAAATCCTTATTTTTAAACTGCTGCGCCGAAACTCCGAATACAACGCTTGGAATATCGCTATCGGGAGTCCAAAGACTGTCAAGGTCCTCACAAAGCTTTTTAAACGCAAGCTTTTCAAAACGAACTATCTGTCCGCTCTGCTCACCGATAGGAGCAAGTATATCCGCCTTGAGCGTTCCGTAATACGCATCGTTTACCTTGACCTTTACTCGGTAAGAATCGATATTCTTCTCTCCTGCCTTATATCTCTTGCGATACTCAAGCTTAATGCCGTATGTATCAGGAGTAGGCTTGCTCATTTCGGTCTTGTAAATATCGACCGTATATTCACGCAAAGCGTCTATATCCGAAAGGAAGATATTTATAAGTCGCTTATCGAGTGCGCCAATCGAGCCGCGAAGCTCCTCAACCGCACTGTCAAAGTCAAACGTACCCATAGCGCCCACAAAGAGCATATTATCGAATCTGTCAACGATAGCCGCAATTCTTCCGACAATAGAAATGCTTCGCGCATCCTTTGCCTCGGGGAAGCCTCTGCCTGTAAGCTCCTCGTGATGCTCGGTTATTGCCTTAGCAAGACACCACTCAAAGCTTGGACGGTCATACGCAGGAAGATAATACAAAAGCTCCTCCTTAACCGCCTCTATGCCCTCGCTTGCATGGCTCTCATACTTTTTTCTTCTGTGCGGAGCGGTACAATAGAATGAATGATGATAATCTCTTTCTATGCGAGTCTTTCCGATATCGTGATAGTAAACCGCATCAACAATGTTCTGCGGCTCTATTCCAAGCTTTACGAACCAATCCTTGTCCTTGAGTCGCTCTACAAGGAATGAAGCAAGTAACGCACTTCGCTCGCTATGCTCCCTTATCGGAGAAGGCAGCTTCATAATAAGCATATTCAATTCTTTCTTGGTCAGTTTACGCTCGTTATCCATTTTTCTGCCACTCTCTCTTTCTGTCTTTAAAACTGTTTTATAGATGATTTTATGAATATTTTATCGAAAAAAATCCATTAAATCACCTCAAAAAAGGCGTGAAAAACCAAATGGGACAATGACCCATTTTTTAGATTATAACACAATAGAAAAAATTTTTCAAGTCTTTTTTTAAATATTGTGACCTTTTTATGATTTTTTTTGAAAATTATGTTTATTTTCACCAATTATTTTTTAAAAAAATTTTTCAACTATATGACTCAAGGGAGAAAGCCCTCTTTTAGAAAAGTTTCTCCCTTGCGTATTGATATTTTTTTAATATAATGATATAATTAATAAAATGTTATAAATTTAAACTGTAAATCGGAGATTTAAAATGTATTCAAGAGCATACGTTGAAATAATAAATACCTGCAATATGCACTGCTCGTTCTGTCACGGAACAAAGCGAGAGAGCCGAATGATGTCGCTCGGAGAATTTGCAAGAATAGTCGGTAATCTTAAGGGCGTTACCGAATATCTGTATTTGCACGTTTTGGGCGAGCCTCTGACTCATCCAATGCTACCTACCTTTATAGAATACGCAACGAAAAACCGATTTAAGGTTGCGATAACAACGAACGGCACACTGCTTCCAAGGCTTGGCGAGGCTCTTATAAAATGCGGTGTTTATAAGGTAAACATATCTCTGCACAGCTTTGAACGCTACGGCTCGTTTGACTCTCAAAGAAATTATATTTCCTCCTGCATAGACTTTGCGGACAAGGCAAGCAAGAAAGGCGTTCTTTGCGTTCTTCGACTTTGGAATAAAGTGAATAGCGAGGACTCAATCGAGGAAAAGCTTAACGAATATACTCTCTCACTCTTGCACGAGCATTTCGGTACAGATTGGAGCGACGGCGCGCGCGGAGCAAGAATACGCAATAAGCTTCACCTCGAATACGGCGAGCGATTTGAATGGCCCGATGAAAAAAGTCAAGATTTAGGCGAGCGAGTTTTCTGCCACGGACTTTCTGACCATTTCGGTATTCTCTGCGACGGAACGGTTATTCCCTGTTGCCTTGATGCCGAGGGCGCTATTCCACTTGGGAACGTCTTTGAGAGCGATATTCGTGCAATTCTCAGTTCCGACCGAGCAAAAGCAATCAAGGACGGCTTTAACAATAAGATTGCCGTCGAGGAGCTTTGCCGCCGTTGTCCTTATGCGAGAAGGTTTAAGATTTAAGATTTATTTTTCACCATTATGACTGCGTTCGACGGTCGAGCGTACTATGTTATTTAAAGTTCCCCGATTGAAAGTTTTTGGCGCTACCTTTTTTCAAAAAGGTAGCAAAAAACACTTAACATAAACTAACTATAAAAAGGAGATAGAAAAAATGCAAATATACAATTCATTAACGAGAAAAAAAGAGGAATTTATACCAAACGAGGCAGGAAAGGTAAGTATGTATACCTGCGGACCAACGGTATATCATTTTGCGCACATAGGCAACTTAAGAAGCTATATAATGGAGGACGTGCTTGAAAAATATCTTCGTTACGGCGGACTTGACGTTAAGCGTGTAATGAATATAACCGACGTAGGACATCTTTCAAGCGATGCCGATACGGGCGAGGATAAGATGCTCAAGGGAGCAAAAAGAGAAAACAAAACGGTTCTCGAAATTGCAAAATTCTATACCGACGCATTTTTTGAGGATTGCAAAAAGCTTAATATTAAAACTCCCGAGGTAGTAGCACCCGCAACGCAGTGCATTCCCGAATTTATTTCAACGATAGAAGCGCTTATAGATAAGGGCTATGCTTATGAAGCAGGCGGAAATATTTATTTTGATACCTCAAAGCTCGAGCAGTATTACGTTTTCAACGATTTCAAGGAGGAGGACCTCGAGGTAGGCGTTCGAGAGGGCGTTGAGGAGGATACCAATAAGAGAAATAAGGCAGACTTCGTTTTGTGGTTTACTAAGTCAAAATTTGACTCGCAGGAGCTTAAATGGGATAGCCCTTGGGGTATAGGATATCCAGGCTGGCATATCGAATGCTCTTGTATCAGTATGAAGCATCTTGGCGAATATCTTGACTTGCACTGCGGCGGAATTGATAACGCATTCCCCCACCACACTAACGAAATTGCACAGAGCGAGGCTTATGTAGGTCATAAATGGTGCAATTATTGGTTCCACGTTCACCACTTGAATACAAATTCAGGTAAAATGAGTAAATCAAAGGGCGAATTTTTAACGGTTTCGCTTCTTGAAAGCAAGGGATATGACCCGCTCGTTTACCGCTTCTTCTGCTTGCAGTCGCATTACCGTAAATCGCTTGTATTCAGCTATGAAAATCTTGATAACGCGGCTATCGCTTATAATAAGCTAGTTGCAAGAATTGCGGCTATTATGAAAGACGATAACGGAGAGATAGACAGAGCGGCATTTGATACGCTTAAGGCGGGATTTGTTGCAGCGCTTGATAATGACCTTAATACATCGCTTGCAGTTACCGCTCTTTATGACGTACTTAAGGCGGATACAACACCCGCAACCAAGCTTGCACTTATAGCAGACTTTGATAAGGTTCTTTGCGTTGGACTTATTGACGCCGCAAAGCGTGTAAATTCCGAGGAGGATAAGACCGATTCGAGCGTAGATAGCGATTTCGTTGCTTATATAAACGATATGATAGCTCAAAGAGCCGCCGCAAAGAAGGAAAAGAACTTCGCGCGCGCCGACGAGATACGCGCAGAGCTTCTCGCTAAGGGAGTTACTCTTATCGATACCCGTGAGGGAACTAAATTCGAGATTAATAAGTAAGATAGTTAGAGTATAATTAAGGCGGGGAAAGAAAACTTTTTAAAAAAAGCTTTTCTTCCCCCGAACCCCCATCTTTCAAAAATTTTGAAGCGTGGGGGTTATTTTTTTGCCGTAATAAGTGCGCTCGACGGAGGAAATACAGCTTTAATTTTGAAAAAAGGCTAACAAAAAGCCTTCTCCTTGAGGAGAAGGTGTCAACCCAAGGGAGCGAAGCGAGTGATGCGGTTGACGGATGAGGTGGAAAAAACTTGAAATTTTGCTTTTCTCCATTCATAACGCCTTCGGCTACACCTCATCCGCCTCGCAGGCTCGGCACCTTCCCCTCAAGGGGAAGGCTTTGAGTTTGCTTTTTGTCAAAAGATGAAATATGATAGCTGTATTAAAAAACGTATACATTTGATAGAAGACACCTCATCTGTCAAGCGCTTGACGATTGAGTGCCAATAGAACGGTGGCTTACTGCCGCCAAAAATAACCGGTATAAATAATAATATGGCGGGAGATAACCCCCGCCAATAATATTATTCTATTTTTTTGCAAAAAGCAATTTCAAAGTCTTCTCGCTGCTCTGCACGCGCCCACCACGGGAGGAACTGTCAGCAAGGAAAGCGGAGCTTTGGTTTTTTCAATCAAAAGCTCATAAAAAAGCGTAGAATTAAAGAGTCCGCCTGCGCAAATGATTTCCTCTATTCCGCACATTTCGCAAGCCGTATTAAGAGCCGATTCGATGCGCTCTGCGACCGTTGCGACGTTTCTTTCGATTATCTGACGCGCCATAGAGTCACCCTGCTCGCACGCCTTGAAAACGAGCGGAGAAAAAGACGCAACGTAAGTCTTTCCTTTTTTATAAAAATCGCTCAAAGCATCGTGTGCCGACGAGCCGAGCCTATCAAGCAGCAATCTGCAAAGCGGAAAATCGAGCATTTGAGTCGATTTTTCCTCGCAATCAAGCAAAAAACGCAACGCCTCTCTGCCTATATCGTACCCCGAGCCGCCATCGTCGAAGAAATGTCCCCAACCGCCAAAGCGCAAAAGTCTGCCCTCGGTACGCAAAAACAGAGCGCTTCCCGTTCCGCAAATCAGTGCGCCCGCATTTTCAAAGCGAGAGCAGTTTATCAAATTCAATGCGTCGGTACCGTTATCGACCTTAGCCTCGGGATAGCGATTTTTCAAAAATTCCTTAATTTTTATCGCATTTTCACCGTATCCGCCGCCCGAAACACCCGCAAAAACGGCATCGGGCGCAATATTTTCGCATAATTCGTCAAGTCCCTGCGATAAAAGCGAGATGCATGCGTCAATTCCTATATCGTTAGGATTTCCCGCTCCTAAAATTACCCTTTTTAACTGATTTTCATTCTCGTCGCAAAGCAAAAAATCGCTTTTCGTTCCGCCTACGTCAATTCCTACAAGGTGCATTATTCGACCTCGATAAATGCGCAGACGGGTAAATGGTCGGAATAATAAGTTCCGTCGGGCGCTTCATCGCAAAAAGCAAAGGATTTCGTTATGTCGCAAGGCATATTTGTAAAAATATAGTCAATTTTTGCCATTTTTTCCATTTTACCGTAATCGTGGAAAGTGCCCTCTATACCCGAAGTACAATCAACAAGCCTCAGATGCTCGTTGGCGCTAATTGCGCGTATTTCCTTTGACGCAGGACCTGCATTAAAATCACCCGTTAGAATACACGGCTCACGCTTTTCGCTTATATACTGCATAAGCTGCGTAACACCAAGCAAGCGCGCGGTGCTACCGATATGGTCGAGGTGCGTATTAATAAACCAAAAGGGCTTTGCACTATGCTTTAAGCTAAGCAAAAGCGCGGTAGTTATTCTCGGGCATTTGCTTTGGTCCTCACCGTAGCGACTTGCGGGAATGCGCGGAGTTGCCGAAAGCCAAAAATTATCAAGGCTTATAAGCTCAAATTTATCAATTCGGTAAGCAACCGCCGCCGATTCGCCACTGTAATCGCTATCTCTGCCGCATCCGAGAACGTAATAGCCGTCAAGCATCTTTGCAAGCTCACTGCGCATCATTCCCGTAGCCTCTTGAAATCCCACGATATCGGGCTTTTCGGTGTTTATAAGCTCTGCAATTCTATGCTTGCGAAGCTCAAAATCATTTTGTCCCTTGTCAACGCAAACACGAATATTAAAAGTAAAAATTTTCAATTGTTCCATTTTCTTTTTCCTTTCTTAAAATCGTAAAAATCATTATTTTCAAGATTATTTTACAACATATAAGCAAAAAAGTCAATAAAATAGCGATTTTTTTGGATTTTTTTAAAAATCGCGCAAAGCTATTGACACTCGATTTTTAGCGTGCTATAATTTTTGTAATAAATTATTAAAAACGGAGATAAAAAATGAAAATACGCGCCGCGAGTTACGCAGACCTTGACCAAATTATAAGCATTTACGCCCGCGCCCGCCAATTTATGCGTGAGCATGGCAATCCGACCCAATGGGGCTATTCCTATCCCTCAAATGAGCTTATTATTTCCGATTTGAAGCATGGGCGCCTATTCTTAGTCGTCGACAACGAAAATGCGATTGCAGGCGTTTTTTCCTGCTTTGTCGACGGTGACCCCGATTATGACGTTATAAAGGGCGCTTGGCTTAACGATAAGCCTTATATCGCCATTCACCGAATTGCAAGCGCGGGAACGCATAGGGGAATTTTTACGCATATTCTCAATTATTGCCTTACTCTTTCAAGCAATATAAAGATAGATACGCACGAAAACAATACCGTTATGCAGTCAGTGCTTGAAAAGCACGGCTTTAAGCGTTGCGGAATTATCACCGCCGACGGACTTGAATTTATCGCCTTTCAGTTTTCTAAATAATAAAAACAAATAATATTACGCAAAAAGAACGCCGCAGGCATAAGCCTGCGGCGTAATTGCTATCAAATATTCAGTTTTTTAATTAAACCGAACTATTACGACAATCCGAGCCAGCTATCAACTGCAGCGATATCACTGTCATACATAGCCTGTTCAGACTCGTATGCGCCCTGTGCGGTAGTAGCACCACCTGCGTGTACGCCTCTAACAACGTCTCTCCAGCACTGGTTAAGAACGCCGTTAAGCTGAGGTGCGTAAACGGAAATGAAGGTGAACTCTACGTTATCTGCGATAATGTTGAAGATAGCGATAGACTTGGTTACAGAACCGTTAGTATCGTCAGTACCGAAGTACTTAGGCTTAACTATTCTGTTGATGTAGTAACCACGAACGTTGGTGTAAGACTCCTCAGTAGAGTACTGGAGGTAAGCGGAAACCATCTCACCCTTGGTAGGAACAGAGCTCTGCGAGTGATCGATTACAGTCATAAGAGTGTAAGCGTCATGTGCGGTTGTACCGTAGTTCAACTGCTCTGCATCGTACTTAGGCATAGGAAGAAGTCCGAACTCAGCTTCCATCTCACGGAGAGTGGTGTTATCTGTCTCATTGTTGTAAAGAATGTGGAGAGCGAAGATGCTCTTGTTTGCAGCAAAGTGAGAGATAGGCTCAGAGTAACCACCAAGTGAGCAGTTACCTGTATCGTCATCATTACATACACCTACGGAAATCTGACCGTTGAGAAGGTTCTGTGCCTTAGTAATAGCTTCCTCGATCTTGGTGTTACCTACAACGTTGTAGGAGTGAGAGCCGTCAGCGTTCTCAGTGAGGTACTCAAGGTCCCAAGCATAGGGGAATGCGTCAAGAGGAATAGAGTGGAAAGCTGCGCTGATTGCGTGGAAGTCATCGTGCTGGCTTCCGTTTTCACCGTTGGTCTCCTCAAATACGCTGGACCATCTGTAAAGATCGTCATAGGTGAAACCACCCTCGATACCCTTCTTTGCCTCTGCATCGTAACCCTCGAGAGCGAGATCCTGAAGATCCTCGGGATCGTCGTCGGTCTTCTTGTCATTGTACATCTTCTTGTTAAGGAAGATAACCATGGTCTTATCGAAGGTGGAGAGGTTGATATCTCCGGTGATGTAGTAGAGCTGGTCGTTAATCATTGTTGTATTAACGATAGCCTGGTTCCAGCAAGGAAGTGTGAATTCAAAGTAGGGGAATACGTCCTTATCAGCAAGGTTTGCAATGTAGTCACGAACTGCTACGTTTGCACCTGCGTAAGCGTAGTTAGCAACGATATCGTAGTAGTGGAAATCGTTGTCAACGTCTTCCTTAATAGCGGTTGTAAAGGTGTTAAGACAGTCATCATAGTCAGAGCTTGCCAATGCCTCGTACTGAACGGTCAAATTCAAGGTCTCTGCAACTGCCTCGTTTCTCATTGCGATAACCTCATCAAGGTCATCCTCGGTTACGTCCTTGTACCACTCTCTCTGTACGGGAAGAGAATCTCTGTGAAGTATCTTCAAGGTATCTCCCTCGAAATCAAGAGTATCTACAGGAACAACAGATGTGAAAAGTTCTTCGCCATACTCGTTGGTAGGCTTTTCTGTCGCGATATCACCGGTTCCGTTATCGCCGGATCCGCTGCCATCAGTTACATCGCCATTACCACCACAGCTTATAAGAGCCACAGCCATAAAGCATGCAACAAGTAACAAACAAATTACTCTTTTCATAATTTCTCCTTTCGTTAAATAACGTTTTATTTTGAGTAGCGATATGCTACTCTCTTGCTCTATAATTTTAACATAACAAAATTAAAAATTCAAGTAATATTTTGAACAAATTTACCAACGCTTTTTTGGTAGTTTTGTTCAAACCCCTTAAAAATGCGGCTTTTTGGCATTTTTTGCACTTTTTCTTCACTTTTTCATCACATTTGTTTCACTTTTGTTACACATTTTAATTAAAAATTCAAAAAATATATCCGTCAAATTTCCGCTTTGTCCGTTAAAATGCAGAATATTCGACCTATTTCGATTGCTTTTTGACGTTTTTAATATAAAAAGGTTAGAAATATAGACCGCTTGCGGTGGTGAGGTGTAGCCGAAGGCGTTATTTTTCATAATCTTTAAAACGGGAGCACCAAGGCGCTCCCCTACGGTCGAAATTCTGAGAACATTAGAGGCTCTACCGTCGAGCGCAGTCATTATGGCAAAAAACAAGCCCCCACATTTCAAAGTTTTTGAAAGATGGGGGTTCGGGGGAAGAAAAGCTTTTTTCAAAAAGTTTTCTTCCCCTGTAAAAAATCAATTAATTATTCATCACATCATGGCAGCGCCAATCATTCCCGCATCGTTGCCAAGCTCGGCAATTCTGAGGTCGACAAGCTTAGGAAGAAATCCGCTTCCGTACTGCTCCTTATGAATTATAGGTGCGATAGCGTCGATAAGCGACTGACCCTCATTCGAAACGCCACCGCCAAGCGATACTACCTCGGGCTGGAATATGTTTACCATATTGGTTATACCTGCGGCAAGATACTTAACGTACTTATCGTAAACCTCCTTAGCCGCCTCGTCGCCCGCTCTCATAGCGTCGCAAGCCGTTCTACCCGAAATGCGCTCTGCCTCGCTCATTACGGTATATCTGCCCTGCGCTTTACATTCCTCGATTTTTTCCTTTGTCATACGGGCAAGCGCCGTCGCACAGAAACAAGCCTCCCAACAGCCCTTTCTGCCGCATCCGCACTGAGCACCGTCTACCTCTATAACTATATGACCAATCTCGCCCGCTGCGTGATTATATCCTGTAAATATCTTACCGTTTATAATTATTCCGCCACCTACGCCCGTTCCGAGTGTAACCATAATGCTATTAGACGAGCCGCGAGCCGCACCCGCAACCGCTTCACCGTATGCCGCCGCATTTGCATCGTTTGCTATTTTTATCTTATTTTCCTCTATATCAAGCATAGAAGCAAGCTTTTTAACAACAGGATAACGTCTGAAAGGAAGATTGCAGGAATATTCTACGCAACCGTTATCAAGATTTGCGATACCCGGAGCGGCAATTCCTATGCTCTCTATCTCGGTTATCGGAGTTTTTGCCTCTGCGCAGACCTCAAGGCAAAGACGCGCCATATCTGCGGTTATTTCATCTGACGGACGGCTCGCAAGCGTAGGCGTGCTTTTCTTAGTAACTATTCTGCAAAATTCGTTAACAAGACCAACGGCAATATTAGTACCGCCAAGGTCAATTCCTATTCTATACATAATATTTTCCTCCAAATATATATTTATTATATTTTATTTTGCTTTTTAAATCTGTCACAATACTCGCAGAGCGGACATTCACCGCATTTCGGGGAGCGTGCCGAGCAAATTTCTCTGCCGAAGAAAACGAGTCTGTGACAAAGGTCGCTCTGCTTTGACTCCTCGCAAAGCGCTGAAAGAATTTTTTCGACCTTATAAGGGTCCTTTAGCGACTCGGCATAAAATCCAAGTCTGCCGCAGATACGGATACAGTGCGTATCGGCAACTATCGCCGGCTTTTTATATATATCACCGAGCAAAAGGTTTGCAATCTTCCGTCCTACCCCCGAAAAGCGCAAAAGCTCGTCCATTGTATCGGGTAACACGCCTCCGTACTCATCACGGAGCATAAGACAGCTTTCCTTTATGCTTTTTGCTTTCGTATGATAAAGACCGCAAGGCTTAACTATCCTCTCGATATCCTCGATAGGCGCATCGGCAAGGTCGGAAAGAGTCGGATAAACCGAAAAAAGCTCCTTGCAAACGATATTTACGCGCGCATCGGTGCATTGAGCGGAAAGCCTACCCATAACGAGCAGCTTCCAAGCCTCGCCCTCATATTCAAGAGCGCACTGTGGCTCGACGTATCTATCCTCAAGCGTAGCGACGACCGCGCTCATTTTTTCTCTTAGCGCCCGTTGGCTTTTTTTAAGCATTGTCGTCCTCTGCTTTTCTCTTTGATTTATCTGCACAGAAATATGTACCGACGTGACCTCCGTCAAGGAGCGTATAAAGTATTTCGGGGTCGCTACCGTTAAGAATAAACATCGGTATTCCCGCATCGGTAACGATTTTTGCGGCATTAAGCTTTGCTATCATTCCGCCCGTACCTCTGTCTGTTCCCGCTCCGCCTGCGATTGCATAAATTTCATCATTCAATTCCTCAATGCGGTCGAAAAGCTTTGCGTCGGGATTGCTTCTCGGGTCGGAATCGTAAAATCCGTCGACGTCGGACATATTTATAAGCACGTCTGCATTACAGAACTCGGCAACCCTTGCGGAAAGTATATCGTTTCCACCGAATTTTGTAAGCTCGTCGGTTGAAACGGCATCGTTTTCGTTAACTATCGGTATGCAGTGCATATCGAGTAATCGGTTAAATGTATTCTTTGCCGCCTTGCGACGAACGGGGCTTTCAAGCACGTCCTTTGTGAGCAATATCTGCGCAACCGTGTGACCGTAGCTTGAAAAGAAATTATCGTATATCTTCATAAGCTCGCTCTGACCGATTGCAGACATCGCCTGCTTTTCCTCGGGAGATGACGGAATTTTGCCAAAGCCGACCTTTGCCACACCCGTGCTTACCGCACCCGACGAAACAAGCACTACCTGAATTCCCGAGTTTTTCATATCCGAGAGGACTCGAACGAGCGATTCTATTCTTCTTAAATTAAGATGACCCGTTGCGTGAGTAAGCGTTGAAGTACCTACCTTTACAACAATTCTGTGACTATCTCTGAAATATCCCATAAATTTCCTTACTTTCTTTAAAAAATTTCAAAATACTCTTTAAAAATCTTCAATTTTGTATTATAATATAGTTAATGATATTATACGCCTTTTTTTAGGCTTTTGCAATAGTTTTTGCAAATTTAAGTTAAAAGTTAAATTAAGTTAAACCAAAAGGAGAATAAAAATGCACCAGAAGTACACTCTTACAATATCTGATATCGAGATAAACGTAATAAGCGACGAGTCGCCCGAGGCGGTTGAGTCCCTTGTTGCGATAGTTGACAGAAAAATGCGAGAGATATCCTCCAAGAGCAGAAATTGCTCCAAAACCGAGGCGGCGCTTCTTTGCTCGCTTGATTATTGCTCGGATAAATTGAGAGCGCAAAGAAAAATAAAAATGCTCGAGGGCAAGGTTGCAACGGTAGAGGGCGCTATGGACCAGCTTATCGAGGAGAACGAGGCATTAAAGCTCGAGATTTCCGCACTCAAAAAGGAATTGGAAAAGGCAAGCAAGCCCGAAGCCGAGGACGAGGTAAAAGCGCCTAAGAGCAAGGGTAGCGGAAGAAAGAAAATTTCTTTCCTTGATAATCTTTAATAATACGATAATACGATAAAATAATAATGCAATATATGCAAAACAAAACCAAGACAAAGCCCGAGCTTCTTGCTCCCGCAGGCTCGATTTTATCGCTTAAGGCGGCTATCGAGGGCGGAGCGGATGCAATATACATAGGCGGCTCTGCCTTTAACGCCCGAATGAAAGCGAAAAATTTCGACGAAAACGATTTGCGCGCAGGAATAGAGCTTGCTCACGAATACGGCGTTAAGGTATATATAGCGGCTAATACTCTTATTCTCGACCGTGAGCTTGACGAATATCTAAAAGCCGCAGAAAAAGCCTATCTTCTCTCTGCCGACGCTATGATAATTGCCGACGTCGGAGCGGCCACCGAGGTAAAAAAACGAATACCGATAGAGCTTCACGCAAGCACTCAGCTATCGGGACACAACGTAGATGCCGCTAAAAAGCTTTTCGATGCGGGATTTTCGCGTATGGTGCTTGCAAGAGAGATGCCAAGAGAGGATATCGAACGATTTTGCAAGGAGTCACCGATAGAGTCCGAGGTATTCGTTCACGGAGCGCTTTGCGTTTGCCACTCGGGGCAGTGCCTCTTTTCGTCAATAGTTGGCGGAAGAAGCGGAAACCGTGGAGAGTGCGCTCAGCCCTGCCGTTTGCCTTATAAAATTAAGGGTAAAAAAGGCGAAAGCTACCCTCTTTCATTAAAGGACCTCTCGCTTGCAAGCCATATAAAAGAGCTTTGCGATATGGGCGTTAATTCCTTTAAAATAGAGGGAAGAATGAAGTCACCCGAGTACGTTCGTGACGTAACGGCTCGTTGGCGTGAGCTTATCGACGCATATAAAAACGCAGATGCGCGTGATATGGAATATTTTGCGAGCGTTTTTGGCAGAGGCGGTCATACCGACGCTTATTTCGTTAAAAAAATCGACTCTAAAATGCTCGGAGTGCGCTCGGATGCCGATAAAAAGGAAAGCGCAAGCCTTACTAAATTTGAAAGCATTACAAAAAAAATACCGATAGAGCTTTGCGCTATGGTAAAAAGAGCCGAGCCGATAAGTCTTACCGCAAGAGTCGGTGACAAAGAGGCTACGGTATTCGGCGCAATCCCCGAGGAAGCGCGCACCGCTCCGATAAGCGAGGAAATTTTGCGACGTAATCTTTCAAAGCTCGGCGATACCGTTTATTACTTAAAAGACTTAACGGTAGAGCTTGACGACGGACTTATGCTCCCCATTTCATCAATAAATGCGCTCCGCAGAGCCGTAATATCCGAGCTTGCGCCAAAAAGCGAAAGAAAAGAGAGCGATATTTTAACGGCAAAGGGCTCGTTACCTACGCAAAAGCGTGAGAAAGTGCGCTCGGCAGTGTTTTATAACACTCATAATATTCCCGATGAAGCTAAGGATTTTTTCAATATAATATATGTACCGCTTGAAAAATACGATAGCGTGGCGAATAACGGCTACGGCGTAATGCTCCCCGAGGTTATTTTTGACAGTGAATGGGCGAGGGTCGAGGAATATTTGAAAAAGGCTTATGCGGCAGGGGCGAGAGATGCGCTTGTCGGTAATATAGGGCATATCGACCGTGTAAAAAAGTACGGCTTTAAAATTCACGGCGACCTACGGCTCAACGTATTCAATAATTCAAGCGCGGCATATCTTGAGCAAATGGGAATAGAGGATTTCATTCTCTCTCCCGAGCTTACGCTAAGACAGATACGCGATATAGGCGGCAGGAGTCTTGCTTGCGTCTACGGCAGACTTCCGCTTATGATAACCGAGAAATGCGTCGGACGTGAAGTAGGCTCTTGTCAACAATGCGAAAGCGGAACGCTTAAGCTTATCGACCGTCGAGGCTTTGATTTTCCGATTTTGAAAAGATTTGAGCATAGAAGCGCAATATTTAACTCAATTCCGACCTATATGGCAGATAGACGCGAGGAGCTTTACGCGGCAGGAATAATAGCCGAGCATTTCATCTTCACAGTCGAATCAAAATCCGATGCAAAAAGCGTCATAGATGCCTATAAACGCTCTAAACCCTTTGACGGCGCTTGCAGGAGAATTAAGTAAAGTAATAGAAATAGAATTTTTATAAATTTTTTACAGAGGAAGAAAACTTAAAGAAACCTTTCTTCAGCGAACCCCCATTTTTCAAAAGCTTTGAAACGTGGGGGCTTGTTTTTTGCCGTAATGAGTGCGTTTGACCGTCGAGCGCACTATGTTATTTATTTTTTTCCCGATTAAAAGTTTTTGGTGCTACCTTTTTTCAAAAAGGTAGCAAAAAATCCTTAACACCAACTAACTCCCTACTCCGCTTTTTCTTTGACACACAAGGCGCAAAGAAAAAGGCTTAGCAAAAAGATACGCCGTTTTATGGGCTCTGCCCAAACCCGCAAGCTTTTGAAAAAGCTTGACCAAAACTTTCCTGCGTGGGTGCAGTGCGAACATTGGCGGCCCGACCGTCGAGCGTACTATGTTATTTAAAGTTCCCCGATTGAAAGTTTTTGGCGCTACCTTTTTCCAAAAAGGTAGCAAAAAATCCTTAACACAAGCTAACTCCCTACTCCGCTTTTTCTTTGACACACAAGGCGCAAAGAAAAAAGCTCGCAAAAAGAAACGCCGTTTTATGGGCGCTGCTCAAACCCGCAAGCTTTTGAAAAAGCTTGACCAAAACTTTCCTCCGTGGGTGCAGTGCGAACATCTATTGTTCATCCGTCGAACGTACTATGATATTTGAAGTTTCCCGTTTAAAAGTTTTTGGCGCAACCTTTTTTCAAAAAGGTAGCAAAAAATTCCTAACAAAAACGCACCCT
>JAZRGA010000019.1:0-29176 GCA_045643945.1 Eubacteriales bacterium
AACGCTGAATTGTATATTTTGTACCTTCGAGCTTTTTGAGAAGTGCAGCTTTTTCAAATTCGTCAAATGCGAAATAGGTCTTGTCCTTCGTCGTGATTTCAAACAAAGGAGTTTCTGCAATAAATACCTTATGCTCCTTAAGAAGCGTCGGGAGCAGACGGTAGAAAAGCGTAAGAAGCAGGGTTCTTATCTGAAATCCGTCTTCGTCGGCATCGGTACAAATTATAATTTTTGACCAACGGAGCATATTTATATCAAAGGCGGCAATATCAGTTTTGACCTTGCCATTAAGCTCAACACCGCATCCGATAACACGCAAAAGGTCGGTAATAATTTCGCTTTTGAATATCTTTTCATAGCTGCTTTTCATACAGTTAAGCGTTTTACCGCGGACGGGAATAATAGCTTGATATTCTGCGTTTCTTCCGAGCTTACAGGAGGTAAGAGCCGAATCTCCCTCAACTATATAAAGCTCTCGAACTGCGGGGTCTTTAGAGCGGCAATTTACAAATTTTTCGACTCTATTTGCAATATCGAGTGTGCCTGTAAGCTTTTTCTTGATTGATAGACGTGTGCTTTCGGCATTTTCACGGCTTCGCTTATTAACCAAAACTTGATTTGCAAATACCTCTGCGGCGGTCGGATTTTCTATAAAGTATATCTCAAGATTAGTCTTAAGAAAGTCAGTCATAGCCTCGTAGATAAATTCGTTGGTTATCGCTTTTTTGGTCTGGTTAGCGTAGGACGTAGCAGTAGAGAAGCTATTGGAAACAAGCAATAAGCAATCCGACACGTCAACAAAGGTTATCTTTGATTCGTTTTTATTGTATTTTCCCGCATTCTTGATATACTTATCAAGAGCATAAACGAATGCAAGCTTTACTGCCTTATCGGGAGAGCCACCATGCTCGAGAAAGCTCGAATTGTGATAATATTCGAGTGCGTTTACAGTGTTTGATACACAAAAGGAAATGTCCGCTTTAAGCTTATATTCCTTTTTATCTGCGCGGTCGCGACCTTGCGTTTCGAGATGCCAAAGAATAGGTTGAGTCATTGCCGTATCTCCAACAAGCTCGCTTATATAGTCGGAAATTCCGTTTTCATATAAAAATTTATATTCGGTAAACTTTCCGTCTGCCTCTTGATATTTTAAGATAAATGTAATTCCCGCATTTACAACCGATTGGCGCTTCATCGTGTCAACGAAAAATTCACGGGGAATGCGTATATCTGTAAATACCTCAAGGTCGGGGCGCCAGTGAACAAACGTACCCGTTCTTATCTCCTTTTTTTCAAGAGGGCGAACGGTAAGCTCACTTGCGACGTTACCCTTTTTAAAGGTGATTTTTGACTCGTTTGTGCCATCGTATGAGTAAACGTCCATAAATTCCGAGCTGTACTGAGTTGCGCATGCGCCAAGTCCGTTAAGACCGAGCGAGAACTCATAAGCCGAATTTCCGTCATTGTTGTCATATTTACCGCCTGCATAAAGCTCACAGTAAATGAGGTCCCAGTTCCATCTGCCTTCGCTTTCGTTATATCCAAGCGGAACTCCTCGTCCCTTATCGTTAACCGATATCGAAAGGTCGTTATAAGCGGTAACGGTAATTTCGTTTCCGTGACCCTCACGCGCTTCGTCAACCGAGTTAGAAAGTATTTCAAAAAATGAATGCTCACAGCCTTCAAGACCGTCAGAACCAAATATAACGGCAGGGCGCTTACGAACTCTGTCTGCACCCTTTAGCGACTTAATGCTTTGATCGTTATACTGCGCAGGGGCAGTAGCTTTTTTCGCCATATTTCCTCCAAAATTAAAAATCTCAATAATATTTGTCCAATTATTATAATTATATCAAATTTTTTTGGTTTTGAAAAGACTTTTTTGAAAAATTTTATAATTAGTATTGCAATATTAAAAATAAAAATATATAATATAATAGATTGGTAAAATAAATTATGAGGTGTATACTGAAATGATAGATAAAGGTTTTTTGCTTGACGTAAAAAATAAAAATATAGCGATAATTGGGCTTGGAGTTTCAAATCTTCCGCTTGTGCGCTTGCTTATAAATGAGGGAGAATGTAGCTCGATTACCGTTTACGATAAAAAGGGAATTGAGGAAATGGACGGCGATGCGATAGCTCTCTCAAATCTTGGTATTCGTTTCGTTAAGGGCTTTGATAATGTCTGCGGTGACGTCATATTCCGTTCACCGGGATTTCGCCCGGACAGACCTGAGCTTGCAACGGCAATAGCAAGCGGGGCGGAGTTGACCTCGGAAATGGAAAAGCTTTTAAAGCATACGCCCGCTAAAACCTTTGCCGTAACGGGAAGCGACGGAAAAACGACCACTACCACGCTTACGGGTAAGTTTCTTTCCAAAATGGCAAGAACATACGTTGGCGGTAATTTGGGCGTTCCGTTGCTTGATAAGTGTGCTGAAATGACAAATGAAGATTTTGTAGCGGTTGAGCTTTCGAGCTTTCAGCTTATGAATATGCCTTATGCTCCGATGAATGCCGCAATAACCAATATAACGCCCAATCATATGGATTGGCATTTAGATATGGATGAATATGCTAACGCTAAGTTCAATATAGTCGGGGAAAATACGAAGCGACTTGTAGTTAATGCCGAATCGAAGCCTACATATGATTTTGGAATGAAGGCTTTAGAAAACGACGAGAGGGAAGTGTTTTTCTTTTCCTCAAAGAGAAGCTCTTACGTTGACGTAATAGGCGAAAAAAGACCAAATGCAAGACTTTTTTGCATCGATGGTGGATTTATATGTATAAATGACGGAAATAGCGTAGAAAGAATAATTTCGGTCGACAGTATAATTTTGCCGGGAGTGCATAATATAGAAAATTATATGACCGCAATTGCACTGACCTATGGATACGTTGACGTGGCGGTATATAAAAATATTGCCGAGACCTTTACGGGCGTTGACCATCGACTTCAGCGAGTAAGAACAGTTAACGGAGTCGATTATTATAATAGCTCGATTGATTCCTCCCCAACAAGAACTGCGGCGGCGCTATCTGCGCTTAATGGCAGAGATATCGTAGTTATATGCGGTGGGTATGATAAAAATCTCGATTATGCTCCGCTTGCCGAGGCATTAATAAAGCATGCACGCGCGGTCGTTCTTACGGGAGCGACGGCTCAAAAAATAAAAAAGGCGCTTGATGATAATTCCGATTTTGCATCGAGCGGCTTGATTGTTGTAATGGAGGAAAGCTTTGAAAATGCCGTTACTTCTGCAAGCAAATTAGGTAGAGCGGGCGGTTGTGTTTTGCTTTCTCCTGCAAGTGCAAGCTTCGACAGATTTAAAAATTTTGCCGAAAGAGGTAAATATTTTTGCAGTCTTGTAGCAAAGCTTTAAAAAGTTTACAAATTTTACGTTGATATCATTACGATTTTTTGGTATCATATTTAGGATGAAAAATATAGGATTAGATAAAGGGTTAAACAAGGTATAAAAGAAAATGAAAAATAGATTTTTAGCGCTTATTCTATGTGTAATAATGCTTTTGCCCATCTTTGCGGCGTGCGATAAAAACGGAGATGTACCCGACGGAATGAAATCGGCAACTCTTGTAGGAGAGCCGTTTGTATTTTACGTTCCCGAGGAGTGGGTAGATAACCGTGATTCGGGTATATCCTCGGCATATTATTCTTTAGATAAAAGCATTATGGCAAGTGCAAGATACTATAACTGCTCCGCAGAGATAATAGGCGCAGGGCTAGCCGCTTATGTTGATAAGGTGGCGGAAAATAACGCATCGACGCTTAGCGGATACGCGCTCGTTGGTGAAATAAAGGACGCATCTCTCGGTGCTAAAGCGGCAAAAAGATACGAATACACTTATAACTACGGTGGTGAGGAAAAGAATAAAACCAACGTAATTCAATATTATACCTTTTACGGCGAGGACGTAGTTATTTTAAGTATTTATATCGCCAATGCTCATTATACAGAGGAATACGTTGAAATATTTGAAAAAATACGCGCATGCTTTGAGCTTTGCGAAAAAACGGTAAATAATGATGAAATTGTAGATAAATATACGCCCGATGGAATGAAAAAGGCGTCGGACGATGGCGTTCAATACGCTTGCTACGTTCCTAAGTCATGGGTTACAGACCTTAGCGATAAGCTTACTTATGCATACTGTGATGAAAGCGGAAAGCCTAACGTAACTGTTACCTGCTTTTCACCGAGTAATGACCAAATAACCGCAGAGCAGTATTTTACAGAATGTGAAATGGAATATAAGAAAAATATTTCGGGATATGAGTTTATTGGTGAGCCGCAGAGCAGAACGGTTGCGGGTAGGAATGCCGTTTCCTACACATATAAGGCGCTTTACGGAGGGGAAGAATATAAGATTATGCAAACAATTCTTATTTATAATAATTTTGCATATTCTATAACCTATACCGCAAGAGCCGATGCGTATGATGCTCATCTTGAGGATGTTGAGCTTATTTTAAACTGCTTTAGATTTCGTTGATAAGGATGTTTAAAATGACGAATATAAAAAAAGAAATTTATCTCGATAACAGTGCAACCACTCCGCTTTCGGTAGCGGCAAAAGAAAAAATCATCACGGCTTGCGATATATACGGCAATCCGTCTTCGCTTCATTCTATGGGGCAGGGCGCGGAAAAGCTTATTCGTGAGGCAAGAGAGGCTATACTTTTTGCACTCGGTGTGAGAGCAAGAGAGGGAGAGCTTGTTTTTACCTCTTGCGGAACAGAAGCAAGCGCGCTTGCTATTTTAGGCTCAGCTCATGCAAAGGAGCGCAGAGATGCTGTAAGAATACTCACAAGCGACTCGGAGCATCCCTCGGTTTTAAATAATATTTTAGCGCTTGAAAAGGAAGGCTTTGAGGTAATAAAAATCCCCACGCGCGGTGGTGTTCTTGATATTAACGCAATAGAGAGGGCGCTCGATAAAAAAATATTTATGGCGAGCTTTATGCTTGTTAATAATGAAACGGGTGCGGTGTATGACGTAAAAAGCGCATTTTCAAAAATCAAAGCAAAATATCCCGAGGCAATAACTCATTGTGATGCAGTGCAGGGCTTTATGAAAATTCCTTTTACACCTGCAATGCTTAAGGCAGACCTTGTAACGGTAAGCGGTCATAAGCTTCACGCACCTAAGGGAGTTGGAGCGCTTTACGTTTCGGATGATATCTTGAAAAAAAGGAAAATATCTCCGTTTTTGCTTGGTGGCGGTCAGGAAAACGGTATGCGCTCGGGAACTGAAAATACAATTGGTATCTCGGCTTTTGGAGCGTCTGTTGCCGATATAAAGAGTAGATTTGCACAAAACAGAGAGCATTTTTCCGAGCTTTATTCCTATGCTTCCGAGAAGATTGAAGCTATGGGAATTAGGATAAACCGTCCAAATGGGGAATATGCTCACCATATAATCAATGTGACGCTTCCAAATATAAAAAGCGAAACGGTATTACATTTTCTTTCGTCCGACGGAGTGTTCGTGTCAAGCGGCTCGGCTTGCTCCTCACACTCAAAAACGCCGAGCGGTACGCTTATTGCCTTTGGACTTAGCCCTACGGATGCCGATTGCTCCTTGCGTATAAGCTTTTCCGAATATAATACCAAGGAGGATATCGATGCGCTATGCGTATCGTTAAAGTCTGCACTTGATAGATTGGTAAGGATAAAAAGATAATATTTATTTCACAGTGCGCTCGAGCGAGGTAGATTCTCGGTTGGGCGCATTTGCTTATTGTAAAAAGAAAAGGGAAAGCCAACTCGGTTTGAGAGTTATTCTTTCCCTAATTAAGTATTTACTTAAATTTAAGTCTGTGTCGAAATTCCATTACATAAATTCTGATTAATTTTGAAATCGCTTTATCGTAAAGAATGAACACAAGCTCGGCTAAAATGATTGCTACCGCTATCATCCACGGCACTTGAATTGTTCCTTTGAAGAAAAGGAAAAAGTATAACAATACGATTATCGCAAGAGAAACATTGAAGATTAATTCCTTTAATATCCAACGGATGACCGTATTTTTTCTTTCAAGCTTTTCCTTGAGTATCGGATAAAATCCCGCAAATAACGCAAATAATGCGGCAGGGAATTTATTCGGCAAAAGCAAAAGCGATAGAACCGATATAGCGGCATAAACCATCCACGGTGTGCCTTTTCCGTATTCAATCATTGGAATAATAACGCAAATTGACGCAATCACCGCCATAGAAATATCAAGCACCTCAATAAGAGCGCCTATGCCTAAAAATATGACTCCAAGAGCAACGAGCATAGCGCAAAAGGTGAGCCGCTTAATACTTGCGTGTCTGTCTTTTCTTTTCATATCCTATTATTTCTTACCTATTACCTATTACTTCAATCAGTGGCATCCCATACAGCTGCAAAGGCAATCTATACACATAAGACCTGCGCAGATGTCGCAGCAGGAGCAACCCGCTCCGCGAGGAGCGTCATATCCGTTGCCGTAGCCGTTTGCTTGACGGTGAAGCTGTTCCTTTGCCGCGCGGTATTCGTGATTGTAGGGGTCCATTGAGCAAGCTATATCAATATATCTTTGCGCATCGACGTACAGTCCTTTTTTTATAAGAACGCAACCGTAAAGGAAGTTCCACTCGGCAACTCGGTCACCCTCGTGAACTTCAAAAAGCTTTGCTTCTGCTGATGCTATGTTGCCATCGTTAAGATAGCGACGAATTTCATTGTAAAGCGGATTTTTAGATGTTCCGCCACCGTAATTGTAATTATAGCCGCCCTGAGAATTGCCCGCTGAGCCGGAATTGCTTCCTCCGCCGCCATTCTTTCTTATATTTTGAATTTCCTCATATGCCGCATTTACCTCTTTCATTTTTTCGCTGGCGAGGTCTGCAAGGTCACTGTCGCGATATTTGTCGGGGTGATATTTTCTTGCAAGTGCGCGGTATGCTTTTTTTACTTCATCATCCGAAGCGCTTGGCGAAACGCCTAAAACCTTATATGGATCTGTCATTTATTTTTCCTCGTTTGTATTTTATAATTATATGTTTTCGTTGCTTTTTTGTGTTTTTTTGCTTGAGTAGGATTCTATTATATCGGCGGTTTTCTTCGGAATACCGATGTATAGAATGTTTGAGAGAATGTTTTTAATTCCATCGTCCTCAACGTCTATAAGGTCGAATGCATCCGATGCCGCAAAGAGCTTATTTTTGGTAGCATCATATATAAGCGCAAGCTCGTCCTCGTTTGGGATTTGTCCGCCGTAAAGCTTGAGCAGAGGATTGTATCTGCCTTTTTTTGAGTCCTCCCTCATATCGTCAAGGGCATCTGCAATATATATCCAAGCGCCAATATGCCTGCCGAACTCAAAGGCTATTCGTTTATCCGCGCCATCAAGACCGAACGCCATTATTTCGCCTAAGATTTCGCCAAAGCAAGCGGCGGGCGCATCTACACCAACAGTATCACTTTTTTCGATTTTGCTAAGCGCTTTAAGCTTTTCTGAAATTGAACCGTCAAGCTCTCGAAGTATGGGAGATTTTTTTATTGCTTTTTTGCGTGAATGAGCCACAAACGGACGAAGAAGAAGCGCACGAAGCTTTTTTCCGCCTTTTTCGTCTTCAATATCATCAAGCACCTTTCGGTAGTTAAGTATCGCTGATGCCTCGGCACAAAATTTAAGTATTTCATTTTGCTCCATAGATGCTCGCTTTGTAAATGGATGAGCAAGGCAACGTCGAGCCTTAAAGCTTAAGTCACAGGGCGATATTGCGTATCTTGTAAGCGCAAGAAAAACAAAATCGTAATTAAGGGTCATTCGTGAGCATTGGCCTGTACACTTTCCCATAGAGCGGCAGAGTCCGCAATAGGTAGCTTTGTAAAGCTCATGCTCCTTTACCTTTAATTCGGCATCCATAGTTCGTACATATCCAAACATAAAAAGCCTCCTTAAAAATAATCATTCATATTATAATATATCATTTTTAGAAAAAATGCAATAGATTAATTGTAAATATTTTAAGAATAGCAAAAAAATATGTAAAAAACACCGTATAAGTCAGAAAAAATCCGAAAATATACGGTGTAATGCTATTATAATATTATTTCAGCCTCAAGGCAGACTTTGCCTTCCTCGTTAACAGTTCTGAAATCAAATTTTTCTCCGTCATCGGAGCGGTAAACCTTAACCGTGTTACTGAACGCCGCCTCGTGAAGATAGGAAAGAGAAATACCGCGAATATTCGGTATTTTATCATACGGCATAAAATCGCATAGCATATCCGCATAGCGAGTATTGTTCATATGCATATTATAGTCGAGATCGGAATAAACGATTTTTCGCTCTCCGATAAGCTCGAGAAGCTCGTTTTTGGGGACTCTAAAGCGCATCGGAATACCAATGTCAATCGGTTCTTCATGCTCGAATTTGAAATCGTATGCATCAACCCTGCAAAGTTCTCCCGTTTTCAAGGAAATAAGAGCCCAAGTGGTATCTGCGGCGGCAATAATATCATCACCGCGTTTTATTCTGAAAAAACGGTTAAAGGAAAAGCCACGGCTTGCGGTAGTCCAGGTTTCAACTGTTATCTCCTCAAATGCGTAAAGCGGCTTATAAATAGCTAAGCGGATTTTGCTTAAAAGAAAGGCAAGCCCTTGCTCATCGCGAAGGGTATCAAGGTCAACACCGAGCGATTTTATATGGTGGTTTGAAGCCTCTTGCATAAATACAAGAATTTGAGTGGGGCGCACCGTTCTGTTTGCATCGGTATCGTGCCAACGTGTAGTGTAATTTAATGAAAAAATCATAATAACCTCTAAAATTTTTCTTTATAGAAGTATATCATTTTTTTATTAAAATTTCAAGGCTTATTTGTAAATTTATCCTTGTGCGGTGTTTTCGCCCGTTGCGACGGCATTTATTCCAAAGCTTACCGCAATAGCGGAATTTACCGTTTGCATAGTTTGCTCGTCAAGATGTCCCATTCGCTCCTTTAAGCGGCGCTTGTCAAGAGTTCGTATTTGTTCAAGAAGTACAACCGAATCCTTTGCAAGTCCAACTCGGTCGGCATGTATATCAATATGAGTCGGAAGTCGGTTTTTGCCCATTCGAGAGGTAATTGCGGCAGCAATAACGGTTGGACTGTATCGGTTTCCGATATCGTTTTGTATTATAAGAACGGGTCTAAGCCCGCCTTGCTCAGAGCCAACCACAGGACTTAGATCGGCATAGTAGATATCTCCTCTTTTTATATTCATTTCTTTTCCTCCAAGTAAGTGTGCAGATTTTTCCTGACGTTAATATTTTTGCCTCATTTAGCTTAATTTTAAACAGAAAGACGAAAAATCAAGGTAGGAAAAATTTACTACGCAGCTTGAACTTTATTTATAGTAAATGACAAGACGGCGATTTTGTTGAATTTTAATATGTTGTGGATACTCGGAGCTGTTAAAATAGTTAAAATAAATTTGCGAAAAGACTTGCGAAAGATATAATAATGTGATAAAATGGAAACAATAAATTTATTTAGGGGGAATTATGGAAAAAAGCGCAAAAAAGACGATTACGGCATACTTTGCTTTATCGCTTCTTTTAATTATTCCAATGCTAATACCGATTTGGTTCATTAGCAACCTTATTTGTTATGTAGTTTATTTTTTATTCCTTTTTCTATATACAAGAATAGCTGTTATTTTTGTGGCGCGTGCAACAATCATGTCATCACTGCTAAAGGACCTTAACTCTGAGAAATATGCCGCTATTATTAAGGCAAGACCGTTTCAAGCGCATTATTCGTATAAGTTGAATTTGTATTTTGCAATCGGTGACTATCAGGCGTCATATAACGTAATTTCATCAGTGTTGATAAATCACAAAAATATTTCGGAAAGAATTTACGGTCATCTGTTGCTTTGCCGTATTTGCTTTGAGCGTGGAGAATATGACGGCTTAAAGGAAAATCTATACGAAATTGATAATTATTTAAAATATAATTCAACCATTAAGCTTTCTAAGCAAAATAAAAGGGCATATGCTTTTTACCAATCGTTTTCTAATGCGGACTATTCAAATGCATTAGCATTGTTGGAAAAGGATATAGAAAAATATTCAAAAAGCAAAAATAACGCCTACCGTTTAATTATGGCTCAATATCGGTTAGCCGTTGTAAAGCGTATGAATGGTGAAATTGATGAAGCGGTTTTGCTTTTTGAGAGTATTAGGGAAAAAGCTCCGATGCTCGTTGCTTCAAGGCTTGCTCAAAAGCAGATTGAATTTATTTCGGGAACTATCGACGAGGAGATACCCGAACGGTTGGAGGTTACGGAAAAATATACGGTAAAATCACGCCGCGCCATAAAGGCTATATACGTTATCGCTCTTGTTATAATCTGTATTGGCTTTGTTCTAATGCTTGTTGGAAAAATAATCAGTCAAGTAAATGCGCCCAAGCAAGAAAATAAAGATATGAATTATATTGCCGCCCTTAAAGACTCGATTTCCGATGATTATGATGAATGTCAAATTTTAGGATATTTTAACATTTATACCGATTATGCCGAGCAAACATATCAATATTCCATTGACGCTCTGTTTTTGGTTGAATCGGACGGAAGGCTTGACTTACATACCTTTTACCGATTTTGTAATGAGCCGAGCAATTATTTGAATGTTAAGGACGTTAAGGTTGGCGAGGTGTATGAGTATGAAACTTATTTTGCACCGTATAAGATTGAATTTGTGTTAACTGAAAAGGAACGTGATATTCCGAATAATTCATTATATTATTACGAAATTGACGGATATTATTTTTGTGTATTAGGTATATCTTATATTCATTAATTTTATCGCGCGGCTATTGTATTTAATCCGCTTTTATGGTATAATAAGTCGAAAAAATACGGTATTAGGAGGCTAAGATGAACCGTTTAAATGGAAAAGTAGCAATTATAACAGGCGGAAACTCGGGTGTAGGTGCGGCGACCGCTATAAAATTTGCCGCAGAGGGTGCGAAAGTAGTTATAACCGCGCGCCGTGAAGCACCTCTTTTGGAGGTTGCAGAAAAAATTCGTGAGGCAGGCGGGGAGGCTTTGCCCGTAGTTAGCGATATTTCAAAGGCAGAGGACGCAAAGAGAGTTCTTGACGCTACATTAGAGGCTTTTGGCAAGGTTGATATTTTAATCAATAACGCAGGTGTTCTTGACGAGGGGCTTAAGGCTATTGATAGCTTTACCGATGATGATATGAACCGTGTTATCGATATTAATACCAAGGGTACTATGTGTATGATGCGCGAAATATCTGCGGAAATGGCAAAGACGGGATATGGCTCGATAGTTAACGTAGCCTCGGTTGCAGGTGTAATGGGCTGCGGCGGTGCGGCATACGTTGCATCTAAGGCGGCAATTGTTGGATTGACTCGTCATACTGCGCTTCGCTTCGTAGGAACTAACGTGCGTTGCAACGCTATATGTCCCGGAACTATCGTAACGCCTATGGTTGCAGGTATGAATCCTGCTAACCTTGATATGAATATATTCGGTCAGATGATGAAGCATAACGATTTAAAGGTTCAGCCTTGTATGCCCGATGATGTAGCAAATATGCTTCTTTTCTTTGCATCTGATGAGTCAAGAGCGATAACAGGTCAAATCATAGTCAGCGATTTCGGCTCTACGCTCTAATTTATACCAAAATAATATTTTTGATATTAGAGTATTTGAAATAAATTGTAATAGCATAATAAAAACGGCAGGAACTTTAAATTCTTGCCGTTGTTTTTTGTTTCAAATATTACGAAGCGAGCCGTATATTAACACAGCTCCTGCGCTAAAGAGCGCCCCTCCTATTATATCGCTTATCCAATGCACTCCCGAGATAATTCTGCCGATTACCATAAAGGCGGTAAATGCTATAATTAAGATTATCACAAATCTCCTAAGAGATTTTCGTTTTATGCGCTCATATAGCTGTATTGCCGCGGTAGGCATCACGCACGCTGCAAGCATCGTCGTAGAAGAAGGATATGATGCTTCGAGATATCCGTTTATGAGTGTTGGTCTGTAATTTATTACTACAATTTCAAAAATGATATACACTGCAATAACAAAAATGTAAAAGACACCGAGCGCAAGTATGCTATAATCGACCTTTAAAAGGCTTTTGCGCTTGATTAATTGAACAAGTCCTAAAATCGCAAAGCAAAATGCAACCGCAATTGGAACAAGCCCCAACCAATCGGTAATCGTATAAAGCGTAAAGTTTACACCTATAAGAGAATGTAAAAAGCCATTTAGCATTGCAAATCCTACTGACGATTCGTTAGGACCGATATTTTTTACGTCGATAAGGCGCACAAGAAACGTCCATATCACAAATACCGAAAGGAAAATAATTCCTATAAATAACATTTTTTTACTCTTGATTTTCATTTTTAACCTCTTTCTTTGTATTGGCTTTCGCCTAAATACAGTTTAAATGAAAACCGTAAAAAAATCAAGAAACGCCTTGTATCATCAATGATACGATTCGTATCGGAGTGTATTATTTTCGTTTTATAATCAAAAGAGCTTTAATCATCAATAGCGCAAAGGCTAATATTGCCGCATAAGGCTGAGAGCATATAATAAAGAGTAAAAGAGCGAGCGAACCAAGCGATAGAGAAATGGCAGTCCTGCATTTACTCCAATAACGCGCCTGCAGATTTTGCAGCGCAAGAGTTAAAATTCCAAATATGACGGTAGAGATGATAATTGTTAAAAGACTTATCTTTAGATAGCTTTGAACGCCGTTGAGCATGATAAGCGATATACTTTTTATGCTATCACCGTTCTTTTCTGCAAACAAAGGAAGAAAAAGAAGTAGGGAAGCGCAGACGTCGAGCAAGCCGTATATCAATCCGCAAAAACGCTTTTTCTTTTTGTTGTTGTCGTCCTCGGCAATACTTAATAGCTCATTCGAGGATAAAAGTTCGTCAAGAGATATCGTAAAAAAGCTTGAAATTGCTTTTAAAGAGTCGATGCTCGGGTATCCTCTGCCTGATTCCCATTTTGAGATTGCGGCTCTGGATACATAAAGCTTTTCCGCAAGCTCCTCTTGTGTAAGTCCTTTTTGTTTTCTTAATTCTTGAAGCTTTTCGTTAAATTCCATAATTTTTATTAATAGCTTTAATATTTAAATTTTTTTGTTGAGCGCACTATAAAGCATGCACCGAACGCAGCGACGAGCGCCTCGGTAAGAAGCATAGCAAACCAAATACTGCTTGCATCGAAAATCAAGGGCAGTAGCATAATCATCGCTCCGCTTACAACTATTCCTCGGGAAATCGATGAAATAATCGAGAGAGAGGGCTTCATTATCGATTGGAAGTAATAGGTTGTGAAGACGTTAAAGGGTAATAAAATATAAGACAGACCGAATACTCGTATTATTGCAGGAGCAATTCCAAGCACCTCGGGCGTAGGACTCATAAAGAAGTTTATGATTGCATTCGGGAACAGAAGCATAAGTCCGACCCAAAAAACGCCCATACATAAGCTGGTATAAATGCCGTATTTTAAGCATTCATTAATTCGCTTGTATTGCTTAGCGCCGTAATTTTGTGAAATTATCGGTTGCGCCGCTTGACCCGCTCCGTATGCAATACCTTGCGCAAAGGAGGTAACCTGCGTAGTAACACCGTAAACCGCGAGAGCGTTTGCTCCGAGGTGAGCCATAATTTGTCGGTTAAATAAAATGCAAATAATTCCTAAGGCTAAATCTCCGATAGCCGTGGAAAATCCTGCAACCGAAATGCTGCCAAGCTTTTTAAACGGACTTTTTGGGATAACGAAGCGTAATGTATTTTTCTTTCGCAGGAAATGCGTGAGCATTATCAAAATCGTAATAAACTGACCGATAGCGGTAGCAAGTGCCGCACCGAATATTCCCATATCAAAAACGAAAACGAGAAGATAATCGCCAATGCAATTAAAGAGTCCACCCGCAATTGCGGCTACCGTTGCTAACGTCGGGTTGTTATCGTTTCTGAGATATGCAGATAAAATATTACTGAATATGCAGCAGGGAATTGCGTATAATATCGGCTTTAAATATAGCTTTGCGAGCGGAAGAAGTTCATCGTCTGCGCCAAAAAAGCGGAAAAGCTTATCCTGAAACAAGCCAATTCCAAGCATAGCAATTGCAGATAGCAAAATTCCATAAATTATTGAAAGTGTAAAATATTCCTGCGCAGTTTTTTCATCCTTTTCGCCTCGGTAGTTTGCAAATAATACCGAGCCGCCGATGCCCGCAAGAAAGCCAAGACAAAATATAATGCTCCATAGCGGACTGAAAACCGCGAGCGCGGCGTTCCCAATAGGACCGTGATACTTTCCGACGACCATTGCATCAATCATTCCAAAGAAAGCGCCAATAACTGCGCTACCCGATGCCGCCGCAAGATATTTAAAATATATCGGCTTTATTTTACAGTTTAGTAAGTCCATAAATTCCTCCAAGCGCTCAATATCGAGCCTTAAAGATTATATCATATTTTAATTGAAAAATCAACCGAAAAATAATATATAAATATTTCAAAAAGGTATTGACAAGTATACTTGGCAGTGGTATAATAATCTTGCAAAGAAAACTTGGCAAAGGAGATTTTAATTATGGATAGGAAAGATATTTTAGAAAAGGCGAAAAAAGAAAATAAGGGCGTTGACGAGATGTATAACTATCTCTACCGCAGGGGCGCGCAGATTGCTATGACGGTTGGACTTATAATATGCGTAATTGCAATGATTGTGGATTTGATTTTAAATTCGCAATTTACTCTTTTGGGATATTTTGCTTTTTTTATTGAAGTATGTATGCAATTCGCACTTCAGTTATTCCTCGCAATTAAATCCAAAAATGCTGCAAATAAGGCATCGGCAATCCTTTTTGGCGTTGCGTTGGTTATTTGGATAGTGCTAATAGTTACGGCAATAATTGGGGTATAATGTGAGCATATGGACGATAAGCTTATATTAAAAAATCGATTAGCAGAGGCACGCGCCGAAAGGGGAATATCTCAGGCAAAGCTTGCAGAAACGGTTGGAGTGTCGAGAAACACGATAAGCTCGATAGAAACGGGACAGTTTTGCCCGACCGCAAAGCTTGCTCTGATACTTTGCATAGCGCTTGAAAAAAGCTTCGAGGATTTGTTTTATTTTTAAATAGTGAGTAAAAAATGCGACAACGGATTTTTGGTCTGTTGTCGCGTTTTTTTGCTTTTATACTTTTATAATTTTATAATGATTTAATAGATTCAACAGGCTTCTTTCTTGCCGCCATCCATACGGGAACAAAGGTTGCTAAAATAGCGGTGAGTAGCGCCGTGCCTATAATTATAAGCATCGAAAACGGTCCGAATACGAATAACGATACTCCAAGCTCTGCCGCAATTGATGTATTAAGCGCAGAGCATACCAGAGATGTGCCTATAATTGAAATAAGCGAGCAGATGAATGCGATAACGAAGGACTCCGAGAAGAATATCTTAAATACGTCAGTGCCTCTTGCGCCAACCGCGCGCAAAATTCCAATTTCACGTCTTTTTTGCGATATTGAGGTTGATATAAAGTTAGAGAACAATAGTATAGCGAATGCCGCAAATACTATTCCGACGTAAAGGAATACCTTTGAAAGCGATTGTACTAATTCATCTATCATATCAAGTTCGGATACGTACATTCCGCCAAGAGATACTTTGGTTGAATTTTCGTCAAAATCTTTGTTTTCGTGTATATCCCAAAGCATATCCTTTTGCGCAGATGTGTTTGTAAAGGGAGCGTAAACCAATGAATAGCTTGTGCCGCCGTCGGATTTATAGTTAGTTTCCATAACGGTACAGAAATCGAAGGTTTTAAACTGATCTTCCCAATGCTTGTTGTATTCCGCGGTTGTAATATATATAATACCGTATTCGCTTTCCGGCGCAATTCCAACAACCGTGTAAGTCGTAGGCTCGCCGATTTTAAGACTGTCAGAGTTTGCGGGAGTGAGTTCAAACGAGAGCGGAATATTACCAAATTCAGACAAAAGGCGCTTAAGAATTTCTTCACGTTCTGCTTTTACAAGGGGACGTTGATTTATTATCTCGCCTGTTTCGGATAAATCGTATTTTTCACCTCTCATAATAAAGTCAATATCGGTGCGCAAGGAGTTAATATGCTTATATTCATCCTCGGTTAGATTTTCCGAGGTGTTATATTTGTTATCAAGCATGGTATAAAGATTTGTCACCCAAGTCTCTTGCGGTATGATAAGCTCGTTATCGTTGAGTGTAGTCTTCTGTGAGTCGAAATAAAAAATTTCGGAGCTTGTAAGGATAGATGCATCCTTGTAGCGGTAGTTTGGATATTCTTCCTCGCGTCGCTCGACATTGGGTACTATAAGTGTTCCAAAGCACGGAGTATCATTTTCAAATGATGTGGAATATTTAAATAATTTATCCGAAATATTTTTAAATGCTTGCTCGGAGAAGAATATCAAAAGATACGTTCCGTCATTTAACTCAGATGAAAATTCACTGTATAAAGCGTAATTCGTTTCGGTGTTAGTCTTTAATTCATCAAATTTTGGGTCAAGGCTTCCGCAATCAAAAATTCCAACAACCTTAAATTCCTCACCCGATACGAGTATAGTTTTACCGATAAGCTCCTCGGGGGTGCTTGCATCAATAATCTTTCCGTTACGGTCGGAGGCTTGCGAAGCGATAAGCATTTCGGCAGAATAGCGCGAGATGCATATTTCACCTTCATTTTGTGGGTAAGCTCCGCTTACTTTATTTCTGAACGCATTTTCCTCGGGAAGATATGCGATTGCGGAAATGCTATTATTCCAGTAGTCTGATGTACGGGAGCGTACGTTAAATTCCATTCCAAACGCCGAAGCCGCGCCAAAAATATCCTTGCCGAACGTATCGGAAAGCTCCTCTATATCCTTTGTACTGAAAATTGCGGGATATTGGTCCTCATATTCGTGGAGATACTCACCGTTTTCGTAGAATTTAATTGTTGCAAGGTATTTGTTTTCAAGGACAACAAATTCACGGCTTGTATCCGATAAGGTTTGCTTGAACATAGCCTCGCTATCGTAAAAGGTGAGAGTCGAGAGAAGACCGAATAGCACGAATGCTACGGTGCAGAGAATTATTGTGAAAATGAGTCGTATAGGCTTGTTTTTGAGGCTTGAAATACCTATTTTCGATGCGTGGCGAAGCGGTAGCCTTGAACGGATAAATTTACTGTCATTCGGATTGTATTCCTTTATATCAAGCATAGATTCGTCGGTGTCGGCAAATACCTCTCTTGCGCCGTCATCGGTAATGTGCGCCGCCTTTTTAAAAGCCGTTACGTCGCGCTCGTCCTTTGCGATGATTACGTCACCGCTTGATTTTGAAAGAAATTTTTTAATTTCGGAAAAATCCCTCTCGCTAAGCGAAGCACCTTGCTTAATACAAAGAACACCGTCGATTTCGCTTATAGAGTCAGTAATAGCGGTTTGAGTTTGCTCGGTTTTTGAAATATCCGAAAGAATTTTTCCGTCCATTAATTCGATTATGCGGTCGCCGTATAGCTCGGCAAAATCTCTGTCGTGTGAAACTACTATAACAAGCTTATCGCGTGAAAGCTTTTTTAAGGTGTCAAACACCTGCTTACCCGTAGATGAGTCAAGAGCGCCCGTCGGCTCGTCCGCCATAATGATTTCAGGGGATTTAACAAGAGCGCGCGCAATAGCAATTCTTTGCTTTTGACCGCCTGAGAGAGTGTTTGGCTTACGCTTTGCAAATCCCGAAAGGTCGACCTCATCAAGAAGCGCCGCAATAGCTTTTTTATCCTTTGGCTTGCCTTGAAGCTCAAGCGCTAAAGCAATATTATCCTCAACAGAAAATTCATTTAGTATATTGTATTCTTGAAATATAAATCCGACAAATGTGTTTCGATAGCTGTCAAAATCACTCTGTGAGAAGCTTTTCGAGCTTTTACCCTTAACAATAATTTCACCGCTTGTTGGAGCATCAAGACCGCCGCAAACGTTAAGCAGGGTAGACTTACCGCTTCCGCTTTTTCCGAGGAGAAAAACCATTCCCTTGTCGGGAAAGGAGAGGGAAACGTCGTCGAGTGCCTTTGTATCAACACCGTTTTTTACGGTTGATTTATAAATTTTTGATAGATTTTTAACCTCTAACATATAGATTTTCCTTTCTTCATAATATGAAAAAAGCATTGTTTTTGCTTTTTATAATTATAACATATACAAAAAACGGTGTCAATGATTTGCATATAAAAAATATTAGAAAAATACTTATTAAATTTATCTTAAATTGTCTTGAAACTCGACGGCTGTTGTGGTATAATTAAGTCAATGAAATTTAAACTCTAGGAGGGTAAAATGGAATTTATTATAAAGGGTGGAAGTCCCGATGCAAAAATAGCGATTGAAAATCAAGTAGAAAAGGATGGCATACTCACCTTTGACGTTAGCGTAGCATTTGACGTGCCGCAAATTCCCGAGCAGTTTTCGGTTATATTTGATTTTCCAAGTATAGATATATATTCAATTTGGAGTCCCAGCGTAAGATATGACAGATACGTAGGCGTTACCTGGCAAAAGAAGGTAAGCCCGTCAAGGCTTGCCGCATGGATGCCGCTTCACGCTCTTGTTTCTGCAAATGGCAGAAACCGACTCACAATAGCAATATCTGATGCAAAAACTCCAACCGCAATAGCGAGCGGAGTACACGAGCATAATGCGTGCTTTGAGTGCGAGCTTAGATTTTTTACCATCAAGGTTGCGCCGCTTAAGGAATATAGAGCAACTGTAAGACTCGACCTTCGTGACATTCCGTATTATGATACTCTTTATGCGGTTACCGAGTGGTGGGAGAATGAGTGCGGATATAAGCCTGCATACGTTCCCGATGCCGCAAAGCAACCTATAAACTCGCTTTGGTATAGCTATCATCAGGAGCTTTTTGCTGATGAGCTTTTGAAAGAATGTAAGCTCTCTAAGCCTCTGGGAATGGATACCGTAATAGTTGACGACGGTTGGCAGACGCACGACCAAGGACGAGGATATGTTACCTGCGGCGACTGGCTAATGGCACCTAATAAATTTCCGGATATGAGAAAGTTCGTTGATGACGTACATGATATCGGTATGAAGGTTATGCTTTGGTTTTCCGTTCCGTTTATAGGAATAGAGGCAAAGCAGTTCGACAGATTTAAGGATATGATGCTTGCTGAGTCAAAGGGCTCAAAAAAGGTATGGGTATTTGACCCGAGATATAAAGAGGTTCGCGATTATCTTATCGAGATATATGCGAATGCGGTTAGAGATTGGAACCTTGACGGCTTAAAGCTTGATTTTATAGACAATTTCGTGCTTGAGGGCAAGGGACTTGAGGATGATGACAGACGTGATTATCAATCTCTTGAGGATGCTATTGACGTTCTTATGATAGATATTACCGATAAGCTTCGAGAGATAAATCCTGAAATACTTATCGAGTTCAGACAAAGCTACGTTGGACCTGCAATAAGAAAGTACGGAAATATGCTTCGCGTTGCCGACTGTCCGAACGATTGCTTTAGAAACAGACATAATATCATAAATTTACGTTACACCTCGGGCAAGACCGCAGTACATTCCGATATGGTAATGTGGCACTATGATGATACCGTTGAGAGCGCAGCGCTTCAGCTTGTAAGTATTATGTACAGTGTTCCGCAGATTTCGGTAAGAGCTGCAAAGCTTTCGGATGAGCATAGAAAAATGCTTGATTTCTATTTGCATTTCTGGAAGGAAAACAGAGAAACCCTTATCGACGGTAAGCTTATTGCGGCAAATCCTGAGAGCGGATATAGCATAGCTTGCTCAGAAAAGGACGGAAAGGCGATATTTACGTCATATACCGATATTATTATTGATTGCGGTGCGTATAATGAGATAATCGCACTTAATTCCTCCAGAAGTAAGACACTTATTATTAAAAACGCAAACAGTAAGAAATATTCTGTTCTTAATTGTATGGGAGATAGGATTTCCGAGGGAGTTATAGGTGCGGATATTTTAGAGGTAGCCGTTCCGCTTGCGGGAATGATTTGTGTTAAATAATACCGAATTATATTTTCGTTAAAATATTGCAATATATATCAAATTGTGATATAATTAAGGCATAGAAAATCTAATAAAATTTTTAGAAAGGATAAGCTGGTATGAAGAAGGTTATTTGCAAGGTTGAGTATGATACTGAAAGCGCAACTCTTATCGAAAAGCGTACTTTCGGATATTTCGGTGATCCTGCCGGATATGAGGAAAGTCTTTATCAGACTCCTAACGGTAAGTATTTTCTTTATGTTAACGGCGGTGAGGACTCTCCTTACACCAAAGAGGACATAAAGAGAATGTCCGCAGCAAAGGCTGCTGAGTGGCAGAATGCGTAATTCCTAAATAAATAAGGCCCGAGGCGTAGTGTGGTATTTTTTGAAGAATACACATTATCTCGGGCTTTGTTTTTTTATCTTGATTGAATTAATTCTTTTCCGACTAAAACATCGTTAAAAATCTTTTCATCGTCGAAGTAAAGCATAGCGCCTTCTATATGCAGGGCGCGTAGCGAGGCATAATTGTATTGTGAGAGCGGCTTGTCGAGCGCATCATTAGACTGTGCCGAAACCAAAATATCGTTATCGGTAAATCCTGTTATGATAAGAGAATGATAGAAAGTTCCATCCTCGCGAGCAAGCTGAATAACGTCACCGAGATCAATTCGAGATGAATTTCGCGCGTCTGTTGCGTAAGGTCCGTAGCCGCCGTTGCTTGCAATAAAATCGGGCGCGCCTGTAAGAAAATTGTAAAGCTCGTCAACTCCGCTCCAAGCGGGGGCGCGATCGCCTTGGTCGATGTAATACCAACCAAAGGTTTTGGTATAGTTCATTATGGGAGCGCCTGCAAAAATGCATTGTGAAACGAAATTTGTACAGTTTCCTCCGATTTCTGTAAAATCGAAAAAGAGCGGATTTCGTGAGAGCGCCCATCGCTTTGCGTATTCAATAGCGCGCATTCTGTTATAGGGGATTGGAAGAAGCATAAAACCTCCGATAAATATAAAATAATATATTAATTTATATGCTTTTTTATCAAATTTGTTGACAATTTTTAGTGCCCGTGTTATAATAAATTGAAATATAATATTTTAGCGTCAACGGAATATTTTCGTGATGACGCATTAATTAAAAGCCGACACCCCGATAGCCTCGGCGGTGTTTTCTTTTTTGTAAGGTTAATAAAAAATAAACAAAACGGAGTATATGATGAGAATTTTACATACGGGAGATCTACATCTCGATAGCGCTTTTTCTTCTTTTGGTAAGAAGGATGCGGAGCAATACAGAGAGCTTGGCAGAGAACTCTTGAAGAATGTTTTTGATTGCGCAAAGCACGAAAAATGCCAGATGATACTTATAGCGGGCGATCTTTTTGACAGTAAGTTCGTTTCGAATGATACGAGGATGCTTTTTCTTTCTCTTGTGCGAGGCATAGATATTCCCGTGGTTATTGCACCCGGAAACCATGACCCATACAGTGAAAACTCTTTTTATTCTCTTGTGGAAAAAGAGGATATAAGCAATCTTTATATTTTCAGTACGTCAGAGCTTCAGGTTTTTGATTTCGACGATTTGCGTGTGCGTGTTTTTGGTTATGCGTTTACATCTCCGATATTAAACGAAAGTCCGCTTCTCACTGCTGAAATGCCCGAGGATAATGGATATTTGAAGTTGTTTTGCGCACATACCGACCTTGATTCTCCGCTTTCAAGATATGCGCCTATGAGCCTTTCGGAGATTCAACGCTTTGGATTTGCATATTCTGCGCTCGGACATATTCACAATCGCGATGAAAAGGAAGATGCGGAGGGTAGAGTTCGCTATTGCGGATTTGTAGAGGGAAGAAGCTTTGATGAAATCGGCGAAGGTGGAGTCTTCATCGTTGACGTAGATGAGCGTTCCTGCGATGCAAGAAAGATAGACCTTTCAAGCAGAGCCTTTTACATTGATGAATTTAATATTTCTCCCGACCGACCATACGTTGTCGAGGAAATATGTACTTATTTGAGTGAGCAGAATTACTCGGGCGGAACTTATTTAAGACTTATACTTACGGGAATGGCAGACCGTGAAACGGTTAAGAATATTAAACTTTCAATTGAAGAAATGCGTGAGAGCGCTCAGCTTGAGTATCTTGAAATCGAGGATTCCACGTTACCGATACTTGACGGTAAATATCTTGAAAAGGACGTGACGGTTCGAGGTGAAATTTACAGAACGCTCCTGCCGTCATTAACGTCTGCCGATTTAGCTGAGAGAAGAAAAGCAATACTCGCTTTAAAAATTGCATTGGCGGCTATTGATTCAAATAATATCTTTGATGCCATAAATTAACGGTTACGGAGGATGAGCCTTGAAAATTAAGGAATTGTATATCGCTGAATTTGGCGGAATAAGAGATAAAAAAATAGAGCTCGATACCGATAACGGGCTTAACATAATTTACGGTGAAAATGAATCGGGAAAAAGCACAATATTTCTCTTTATAAAATTTATTTTATATGGATTGCAACGCAAATCACAGACAAACATTGAAAGAGAGCGTTCGCTCAGTTGGTCGGGAAGTGTAGCCTCGGGTAGTATGACCTTTGAGCATAACGGCGAGAATTTTCGTATAGAGCGTACCTTTTCCGACAGAGCGAGAGGTGAGCGACTCGTTATCATTTCTCTCGATAGCGGTACTAACATAACGACTGACAAAGCCCTGGGTGAGTATTTTCTTGGCGTTCCGCGAGAGGTGTTTGAAAGCAGTGCTTGCGTGGGTCAGATGCGCTCCGATGAGATAAACGGTGAGAAGACAGCTCAAAGCCTTTCAAATATTTTGTCTTCGGCGGATGAGGGAGTCGACGTTGCTTCGATTTTACGAGAGCTTAATCTCATAAGAGCATCTTATCTGCATAAAAATCAGGGCGGAGGAATGATTTTTGAGGATGAAGCAAAAATAAACGCACTGCGCATAAAGCTTGATGAGGCAAAGAATGCAAGTATAGCCATTGAGGGTAAAACCGAGAGCTTTGATAGGATAAAAAAGGAATATGAGGCTATGAAGCTTGAGCTTGAGGAAAATGATGCTCTTGTTTCACAGTTCAATAAAATAGCAATAATAAAGCGCTTTGAGGCATTGCGAGAAAAGGAAAACGAGCTTTATGGCGTTGTCGGAAAAAAGGATGAGTGCGCTAAATCAACTCTCACCACCGATTATTTTCCCGACCGCAATCATGTAGCCGAGCTTCGTGCGTCATCTCGCGATCTTGGTGAAAAGGAAAAGTCTTTCGAGGCAAAGGAGCGTAAGGTAGCGGAGTATAAGCCTAATTATGACTCCGAGCTTGCTACGTTTGGTGAGAGAGTCGAGGAAAATGGTGGCAAGGTTTCCATTATAGCGGCGCTTAACGAGCCAATTAACCGAGCATCCTCTAAAATGAAGATAGGCGCGGCGTTCGGAGTTTCCGCAATTTTGGCGGCAGTATTTGGCGTTGCCGGATTTGCATTCGTGCCGATTGCGGTTTCGTTTATTGCGCTCGCGGTAGCATTAGGGCTTGGTGCTTCGGCGATTGTGGTATGTGTCGGAGCGCTTAAAATGAAGAACGATGCCGCAAAGGAGCTTGAGAGGGTATCACATAGCTATCATGCAACTCCCGACACATTGAGTGAGAGAATTGACGAGGCTACTCGCGAGCTATTTCGTATGCGTGAATATAATACCGAAAGAGCAAGACTTGAAGCCGAGCTTGATCTTTCCGAGGAGGCTTTGGAGGCTTCAAAGCAACGAGCGTATAGACTTCTTACTCTTACAATGGGCGAGAACGCAGAGCCAGAGTGTGATGCTATCGATGCCGAGTCAGCACGTCTTGATGACTTTTTAAACCGTTATGATGAGCTTGCAAGTGAAGAAAGTGCGTTTATTCGTGTGCTTGAAAATGAAAGAAATTCGCTTGCGAGATATGACGAGGACAAGCTTAGAGGTGAAATAACCGTAAATATCGAGGAGGCTACTCCCGAGGCGGTTGATGAGGCGGAACGTTCAAAGAGCTTTTTGCTTGCTAAAAAATCTGCGTACGAAAATAAAATAACCTTTCTTCAAAACGAGCTTGTGGCGTTGCGTGTAAAGGCAGAGGACCCGATACCGATTGCCGATAGACTTGCTATGCTTGAGGAGAAAAACAAGAAGGACAGATATTTTTATGATGCCTTGGTTCTTGCTATGAATGTAATCGAGGAGTCAAGTGCGGCTATGAGAGGAAGCGTTACTCCCTTGATAAGTCGGACAGCAAGTGAATTTATAGCACAAATGAGCGGAGATAAGTATAATACGCTTAGGACCAATTCAAGACTTGGTATAGCGCTCGATAAGGATGGATTTTCCGTAGCATCCGAGCTTTTGAGCGCAGGCACTAAGGATACGGCTTATATAGCACTTCGCCTTGCTCTTATAATGCAGATATATAAAAATTCACGTCCTCCGATTATTTTTGACGAGAGCTTTTGTCAGCTTGATGATAGGCGTCTTGGCAATACTGTGGAGTTGTTAAATTCTCTTGTAAGCGGTGGAATGCAAATTATAATGTTTACCTCGCATAAGAGAGAAATCGAGGCGTGCCGCAGGGCAGATATCGCATACAACGAGATAATTCTTTAAAATGTCAAAAATATCTAAGAAAAAAGCTTCTTTTTGTTGAAAATTGCTTTTGAATTTTTTTCGAAAGTATGGTAAAATATTGGTAGAAACAATAATGAGGTGATTTAATGTATAAGGTTGGAACATATGTAAGCTACCGTTCGGAGGGGATTTGTGTAGTTAGTGAAATAAGAAGCCAAAAATTCGGAATGCTTAATGAGTATAAGGATTTTTATATACTGTCACCTGTGAAGGACCCCAATTCTAAGCTTTTTGTCCCTACCGATAATGAGGCGCTCATTTCAAAGATGCGTGAGCTTTGTTCTGCCGATGACGTTAATGCGCTTGCAGAGGGGCTTTTAGGTAAAACGCTTGAATGGGATTCTCAATCTCGAAGAAGAAGCAATTTTTTCAAGGAAATTCTTGCAGGCGGTGATAGGGCATTACTTATATCGCTTATACATACTGTTATAGCTATGGAAAATGAGCTTTCAATGATTGGAAAGCATGTGACTCAAGGCGATTGGACTGCACTTGAGAGAGCGCAAAAAATGCTTGTCAATGAGTTTTCTTTTACAACCGATATAAATGACGAGCAAACACTTATGGAGGTCATAGATTGCAAAATTAAGTGTAATAACAAATAATTTTTCTTAATAAAATTATAATATAAAAGGATATGTTGCGGCATATCCTTTTTATTTTTAATATATAGAATTATAAAAAAACGCTCTTGCCGCTCGTGGAACGGCAAAAGCGTTAACCTTTATTTGGATTTGAAATCTTTAATTTATCTTTTGAACGCTTACAATAAGCTTTCCAAAGATGCCGCCATTAGTAGGAGTACCGTTAGCGGTAATAGTGGATTTCTTATACGGAGCATCCGTTGTTGCGGTGTTTTCCGCAGATGCAAGAGTGTAGTTATTATTTGAAACAACCAAGCTTGCATTACCGTTTGCGATTGCCGCCTCCTCGAAGGTAATTGTTATATATACCTCTGCGTTTGAATGGTTGGTTACAACAACCGAGCCCTTAGCATCAACCCATCCTGCGGAATTATCAACCTCAGAATTGAATTTATGCTCGTCGGGATTCCATTGAGCACTACCCTCGGAGTAGCTAAAGGTCAAATCGCTCCATACAACGTCAACACTGTAAACGGGCTCGTCGGATGTTGTATCCTCATATGTTACGTTTACGTCCTTGGATACCGAGCCGCCCTCGGTGTTTATATTGTCGGATTCTGCGTTATCCTTTTGGAGAAGCGCTTCTGCCGTTGCCTTTAAGGTAGGTACGTCAATAGCGTTAGCCTCTGCCACTGTTGTAGCATTATTAATTCTGTAAAGAATATTATCGTACATATCGGAGTATGCATTGTAGGAATCGAAGGTATATCCCGAGTTTGCTTTCTTAGCTCCAAGCATATCCAAAAGCTCTGCTTTCTTTAATTCAAGAGCAGAAGCAAGAAGTGACTCCGCATATTCTTTTTCGGCAACTACGTCAATAGCGTTAACCTGCTCAATTGTAGTAGCAGAATTTATCTTATCTACAATGGCGTTATATGCCTTGGAGTAATTGGTGTAAGAGCTTGCGGTGTAGATACCGTCGGTATTGGAAATCTTTTCACCGAGTGTGTTCAAAAGCTCTGTCTTAACGCTTGTCAAGTCTGCAGATTCTTTTGTAAGAACTACTTCGCCCGCAGATGCCTCAAAGGTGAGAAGACCGTTGGATGCAACTGCGTTTTCAACAAACTCACCGTCAACCGTAACCTTCCATGTTCCGCCTGCCATACCGTCAACGTAATACTCTAAGCTTTCAGTACCCTCGGTGGTAAAGGAGATAGTCTTTGAGTTGAAGCTGCTTGAATCCTTAAGATTTTTCTTTACAAAGATTGCAGCGATGCTATTGTTAAATACGCCACCCTCTGCGTCACCTGCGCTTGCAATATTTGCAGATACGTTTGTTATCGGCTTAGTTGCATAATAGGTGCTATTGCCCGCATCTGTAACATACATAGAGTTCATAAAGCTTGTAGTCCTGCCTGCAACAACTGTGCCGCCTTGAGTGTTGGTTATTTCAACTCGTCCCCAAGTTCCGTCATCGTAATTTATCGGCACTTGACCAAAGCCGTTGATGTAGTAGTTTTTCGATTGAGAGTCATCAAGCTTTCCATTTGTTCCGTAAACTCTGCCACCGACGCCCTTAAGCTCTACGTTATCGGAAAGGCAGGTAAGAACAAGGCGTCCACCGCCGTTTTCGGTTGCCATAGTCTTTGTGGACTGAACGATAGTCGGAGCATCGGGAGAGGTGATGTGGAACAAGAAGGTCTTCTTGTAATTTCCACCTACGGAGGTAATTCTGTCATAGGTGAAGAATACCATAGGTACGGTTTCGTCACCTGTGTAAACAACGAGCATTCTTCTTCCCGCAAATTCAACAGTACCCGAATCGTATGCTCCGGAGATGTTTCCTCCGATATAAGCGTAATGAGGCTGGGTCTTTGCGGCATCGTAGTATGCATGTCTGTTGCCGACTACGTTACCTGTGTGGTATGTTTCGCTCTTAAGCTCGGTAAGCGACTTTGCCTCTGCGGGCCAAAGCTGACCGCCTGAATAATATTTTATCTTTTTGTCGGTTGATGAAGAGTCCTGACTTCCGTTATCAACAAGCAAGCTATTATGTCCAACGGTTGCCTGATGGTAATAACGGGTATGGTCGGAGCCGTAGCCACTGTAAACACCTGCGTCTGCGGTTAGCATACCCTTATAATAAATCATAAAGTTACCTGCGTCTGCATGCTCGTGGTTAGCGGTGCTGCGCTCCTTAATTTTCATAAATACGCCTGCGGAGTTGGGGTCGTTCCAAGCCTCGTGAGTAACGTACTGACCAACGGGAGAGCCGTTGTACTGAATAAGCGGCATGCCCTCATACTTGTTGTCTGCAGGTGTTATATCTGACATACCTGTAAGAGCTACATACATAGCAGATGTAAGCTCGATTGTATCTGCACCAAATGCCACCGTGGGCTGCATATCTCTTGCTTGAGCAAGCATAGGCTCATCTGCAAACATATATGCCGTCATATATGACAAGGCTCTAAATTCGTAATTATTCTGCTGTGAGAACGTACCGTCACCGTCTGAGAAAAGCTTTCCGGGCGCACATTCGTAGCCGAGGAAGTTTCTTATAGTTTTATCAATGTTTTCGTAGGGTTGACTTCCCGTAGCGGTCATAAGCAACCAAGCAGAATACATGTCTGCGATGTGACGTCCCGAAACGTAAACACCGATACCTTGATGGGAAATTCCCGAACGGAAATAGTAGTTTCTTACGGGAACGTACTCGGAGTAGAGAACCTTACCAATATAGTTCCACCAAGAGTTGTTATCTCCATAGAATGCAAGCGCTACCGAAAGGTAATCGCGGAGTATCTGACGCTCGGAGGCGTGACCGGATACCGCACCGATGTTTGTGGGAGGATATCCTACCGACATTTTCCACTGGTAGTGAGTTGTTGTGGTGTAGGAAGGATCTCCGCAGTTGCCTTTTGCGGTTCTGTTTTGAACTGCTGCTCTGAGCTGATTTCTATCCTCGGGCGTAAGAAGATCATAGCACCAGTCATAAACGAGAGCGGCGGTAAACATTGTGTTACCGTATTCGCGCTCCATATTCGTATTGATATATTGAATATCAAGTGTTCTTAAGAACTGCTTCATACAATGGATAGCTTGGTAGCCGTAAAGCTCGTGACCGTCAACAAGGTAACCGAGAGCCTTTATCTGAATAAATTCGAGATAATCCTTTCTGTAGTTGTGCAAGCCCTTTCTTCCATCGTAATTTTCGGTAGCTGCGCCGAGCTTACCGTTGTTGATATACGAGGTAGGTTGATCGAGAAGCTCAAAAAATCTCTCGTTTGTGGGATTTTTCTCCTCGAGCGACTTTCTAACCGTCGGAATTTTGTCCTTGGTTATAAGAAGACGGGGGTGATCCTGCGTAATTGCGGGGAGCGTTGCCGTCCATGAGGAATCGGGAGTACCGATGCTGGAGTCCTCTTTGCCGAAATAGTATGAACCTGACGTAGCGTTCTTAATTTCGCTTCGAAGCGATTCGTAGATCGACATAAGACTTGAGCCTGTACCCATATCCGTATAAAGGATATAGTCGTTTGCCTCATCCTTTTCGGAATTGTTAAACGTGTAATCTCTCGTGTATTCTGTATCCGAGGCAGAATTGCGAGTTGGTTCTTTAAGTGTTATTTGCGCAGATACGCAGGGCACAAGCGCCGTGAATATCATAACAGACAACAAAAGAACCGATAAAGCTCTTAAAAGTACTTTCATAGTCCTTTGCACGCTTTTGCGTTTTCTCCTTTTCTTAATTTTTTATGATATAATCATTCTATTATATTATAATATAT
>JAZRGA010000020.1:0-25443 GCA_045643945.1 Eubacteriales bacterium
AACACTTTTCTGAATCATATGTGAATTATATAGTCTAACTGGGAACGTTATCTGTTGTCCTTTAAATCTTAAATAGATTTTCAATGTATTATCAAGACCTATAATTTCTGATATTTCTTTGTAAATATCATTATATAAATCTATTTCTTTTTTCATAGAGTCCACCTCCTTGCCATATTTTACTACATCTTCTGTGACAAGTAAAATCCCAAATTCCTTGTGTTTGTCCATTTTTATTCCTCCTATTTTTTAGGATAGAATATATACTTGAAACAACGCAAAAAACGCCATATTACCTTAATAATAAGATAATATGGTGTAGTTTTTTATTAAGAAAAGGAAACAAGCGTCACTTCGCTGACGCTTGTTTCCTTTCTAATATTTTGTTGCGCTTTTTAGTATTTTAAAGTAAAAAAGACCAACTTTATTTTTAGTGTTATATGCGAGTGATTTATTGATTTTATCGACTATAAACTTATCAAAACCTAAATAAATTCATCTTGAGCAGGGAATAGTAGGCATAATAAAAAGAACACCGACATAGCAAGTAAAGCTTAGCTATGTTGGTGTTCCTTTTAATTTTATCACTTACGTGATATTGAGTGGTGGACCCGAGGGGAGTCGAACCCCTGTCCGAAAACCTCTTGATACAACCTTCTCCGAGTGCAGTCCGTTTTTTAGAATTCCCCTCGCAAGCCGTCAACGAACAGACTTCTCGTTTGGGTAGCCATTTTTTGCGTGGTAGGGTCAATGGCGAACCGCCTACGCACGTGCATCGCTGTCTTGACGCTCAGTCCGAGGCCGCGATACTCCTCGGAGGAACGGGTGGCGTTATGCCACGGCACTGCCCTTAGGCAGCCATTGCTACTTTATTGTTAGCGTTTAATTTTAAGTTTTGGACCTTTTTAGAGATTGTCCGGCTCTACTCGCTTATCATACCTCAAAATCCCCGTCGAAACCTTTACGGGCCCATATATCTTAACCGCTTTGATTTAGCGGTTAAATTCCTTCATCTTACGGTCGATTTCTCGGTTTACCTCCTTTGCCGCTATTGAATCTCGCTTGTCATAAAGCTTCTTTCCTCGGCAAAGTCCCAATTCGACCTTAACGTTTTTTCCTGAAAAATAAAGCGACAAAGGCACTAATGTATAACCCTTTTGGGTCAACATTCCGTTTATCTTCATTATTTCTCTCTTATGCATCAAAAGCTTACGCTCACGTCTTGGCTCTCTATTGAATATATTCCCCTTTTCATAAGGACTTATATGCATTCCAAGCACGAAAAGCTCGCCATCCTTAACAGAGCAATATGAGTCTTTTAAATTTACCTGACCCATTCTAACGCTTTTTACCTCTGTACCGAAGAGCGCTATGCCTGCTTCATATTTTTCGTCGACGAAATAATCGTGCCACGCTTTTTTGTTTTGAGCTATAATTTTTCCGCTCTGCTTTTTCTCTGCCACAGTCGCTCTCCTTTCGTGTTTATTATAATTTACTTATAATTTTAATTTAGAATGATATTATAACATATTTTTTTGATTTTTTCAATACCTTTTTAACAAAATATATGCCGACCGCACGATTTTTGCACGGTCGGCGTTTTTCTCTTATATTGTTTTAATTTTACCGCCCGAAAGCTCAACTATATTTTTTGCCGCATTTGAAAACTCGTTAGCTTCAACCGTCAGAGGCTTAATCAGATTACCCTTAGCCAATATTTTAATATATTCGGTATTTTCGTCGACAAGTCCCTTATTCTTCAAGCTTTGAAGGTTTACTATCTCGCCCGATTCGAAGCTTGCCGATATTGTATCGAGGTCTATCTCCGCCTTATTTGCGCTTGTTCTTGCGTAAGCACCGACGGAGCAAAGCTTTTTACTTTCATTTTCGGTGAAAAACACATCGCTTGTATCCTCGATATATTCGGATTTTCCTAATAGCGGCTGATTTTTTCTTCCGTTAAGCAAAATTTGCTTTTCTCTTACCTTATTTTCCTTGCGTTCCTTGTGTATAAGCAATGCAATAGTTGAGGCAAGGGCTATGGCGGCGATTGATAGCAATACTGCTAGGGAAACTCCGTTTTCGGGCAACACTCGTGTTAGTGCGGGAGAAAAGGGAATAAGCGCGGACATTGGAAGCTCAGGCAAATCGCTTTGCGTCTGCTTTACTTCTTCATCCTTTCTTTTATATCTTAAATAAATTATTCCAATAAGGACTAAAAATTCTATAATTAAAAGAATGATTAGCGCAATTAATAAAGGTTGTACGTTCAAAGTTGATTCCACCACTATATAATATTTTGAAAAATGCTCAAGCTTTGCCGATATAAGTGAGTCGGCTCGGTTGACGGGATAAAATTCCACTGTGTCGCCATTTACAAAGGCAAGTCCTAAAATATTTTCTTCGATGATTTCATTAGGAATAAGCATTTGCAGGGTGTATCCCGACGCTCCATCGGCAACGCTTGAAAGAGATATATCGAGGGTTGCGGCAACGGATGAGGAGCGGAGAAGCTTAAGTGTGCCGCTTGAAAGCTTTTGCGACGTGACGAGAGAATTATGCTTCGAGGCGTATCGAATAAATTCCTCGACCTGCTTATTTCTTGAAAGCTCTAAAAGAGTTATCGAAAGCCTTGCATCACTCATAAGACCGTTAGAGAGGTGAACACTGCCCAGCAATCCGCTTGCGTAGTTATAACCGTTTGGATATTGCAGTGACGGTGTTGCTATGACGTGAGCGCTCTCGCTGGTATAAATGCTATCCTTGCGAACCGCGCTAATTAACGTGATATATTTTGAAAGTGTTTGCTTTACTTCTGCGATGTTGGAGATATAGGTTATCTTGCCAATCTCGATTTTCGCCTCATCGTAAAGTCCCTCTATTTTTGAAAAGTTAGCCTTTGAATAAAGAGGAGAGTCTTTTTTTAATGCTTCGAGTGTAGAAAGTAATGTTGCAAGGGCGATATCCTTTTCGTCATCGAGTAAATCGTTTATTGAAAGTATCTCACTGTGTGCCGCTGAGGCTATAGCATCGCATTCGGATTTGCTTGAAGCACTGTTAAGCTTTTCGCTTGTGGCATTTTTGATTGCCAGAATCTTATTGTAATTTTCGACAGAGTAATTTGCCTTTATCTGTTTGTATTTATCAAATTCCGCAAAGACAATAATCTTGTATCCTTTCAAATCCTCCTGCTTTGATAAAATTGAGAAATCCTTAAGTGCTTCAAGGAATTTTTCAAATCTCGACAACACCTCCGCAGTGCTTTTGCAGCTTGGAAGCGACTCCTTTTCAAGCTTTTCGGCAGATTTGATGTTATTGTATATTTCATCACATTTATCCTTTGAAATGTAAGCAAGCGATTTTAAATCGTTTATGCTTGAATTTGCGGCACTTGTGATTTTTTCAACGTATACGCTAATGGCGCGAGAAAGGTCTATCGCCTCTGCCTCCTTGCGTATTTCCAAAAGAGCGCTTGAAAAATTATTCCAGATACCCTCAAGAGCCGAAATGTTTTCTGCGCTCTCTGCGTCCTTTGATTTTTCGGAGAGCGCACTTACAGATGAACAAAAGCTATCGCGCTCATCCTTGGTCAAAAATTCCATAGCTTGTAAATCTGCTTTGAGCTGATCGCAGAAGCTTATTATTGCATCACTTGTGAGAAGTCGCTCGATTTTATATATTGCGCGATTGGCTTGAAGAATCATTTCGCTTTTATCCGAGCAGAGAGAGATTTTTTGATGTGCCGTTTTTAGCTCCTGAATAACCGCGGCATTTTTGGATGAGCGAGTGGCTATTCGTACTCTTGCGCATTGGTCAATGACGTTAAGGCTTCGAATGGCGGTTGACTGTGCGTCGGATATTTCATCGGTATAGATGGCGACGTCAGCGGGGTCGATTTTATCAAGAGTGGATGAAAGATTGCTCATAACCGAGAGAAGATTTTGCTTTTCCTCGTCATTGTAAAGTGAGTAATTGCTTGAGGCAAGTATGGCGCGATACTCCATCATTACACGGTACAGAGCCTCTGCTTTTTGCGGAATTTTTGAGGAAATATTGTAAAAATCATCAATACTTTCGCGCGAAATTGATTTTATTTCTTTTATGATAATTTCGCAAAAATCAAGGTATAATGCGTCATTAGGAAGATAAGAGCGAATTTTATTTACTAAAACAATATTGTATTTTTCCGCAATAATATTTATCTCGCCCAAAAGTCTTTGCTTAACCGATTTTTCAAGTGTACAATATTCTATGATAGCTTTTTTTGCGTTATCCTCGTCCTCAACTCCAATTTCGTCAAAGGGCTTGTTCAGTATTTCACCGTGCTTATACAGGAATAGCGCAGATTTTGCATTTACAAGCTCGGATTCAACCTCGGCGTCGCTTTTACAGTTATCAATAATACCGCCGTCTGCATTGAATTTTTGCTCGATTTCCAATAATTTTTCGTCTGCCGCGCTGCCGTTCCCGAGAAGAATGGCGTAAACCGAGTCCTTGACTTCCGCTTTTTTTACCGATAGGGGATAGTTCGCAAAAATAGGCGAAATGCTTGCCGCAGTTTGATTTTCCGTTCCTCTCGATGCTGCCGTTTGAGTCAGTTCAAGATATTTGCCTTTGAGCGTGGCACTGTACGGCTTTTTTTCGTCGATTGCTAAAAGCTCCTTAACAAAGTCAACCGCCGCAGAGTTCATCGCTTTTACCGATTGAGCATTTTTTAATTCATAAATCAGTAGCGATGCACTTGACGAGTCTGAAAAGCTTTCGTTTGGGCGGATTATATTGAATATAAGCTCCGCCTCGCTTTTTAGAGCATCACGGACACGCTGAAGTCCTAATTCTGTGGTAAGCTTGGAATATAGCTTTGAATATTCTGCCGCAAAAAGGTCTGCCGAATATATTTCCTTAAATTCCTCGACAGTTCCCGATATTAATGCGGCAGAAGTGAGTGAATCGTTTGGTAGAGCAAGATTTTTTGCTCGCTCTGTGTAGATTAGTCGGTTTAATTCATCGAGCATAACCTCACATTCTGCGCTCAAAACAGTGCTTTGCGTTGAATTTGATATCGTGGCTTTGCATTGAGAATATTTTGCGTTTATTTTGTTAACGGATGATTCTTGCGTGAAGGTGTATATGTTGTAGTAGTATATCCAAGCAATTCGCCCCGCGGCATTTCCTTGAACGTAGGCGAGGAGAATTTCGGTTTCAAGGCTTCGTTTTTCTACGTCGGGATGAGATTGCAGGTCGATTATTTTCTTTCGATATTCGTTTATTGAGGATGTAACCTGCGTACTTACCGTCTTTTTCGGGTCGGTATCGAGTGCGATAAACTCGTTTATTTCTTTCCCGAGCTTTTGTGCATATTCCTCACACTTATTGCAATTTTCGACACGAAAAGCGCTGTTTGCTGAGATTGTGGGTGAAAGCACTGTAAACGTCAACAAAAGAATAAAAGATAATATAATTTTGCTTGCCGAATGCTTTCCTCGGTCCTTTGATTTTTGTGAAAAGTCTTTGTTTTTCATTGTTTTTCTTCCTTTCGGGTTCTTTTTCTTTTTATATATGCATTATACCAATTTTTGTAAAATTAGTCAATAAATTATTCCTATGCTTTATAAAAATGAAGAAAAAATATTTTACTTTTCAACACAAAATATGAAGAATAAAAACGAATAAAAATGCTTTATGAGAGGACTTGTTGAAATATATCGTATTTTTGATTATTTAAAAATTCTAAAATCGGTTGCAAAAATTCTTCTTCTGTGATATAATATTATCAATCTATTATATTTAAATATTTTATGTTAAGATTACGGAGGAAAAAATGAACGCAATTATTACCGTCGTTGGCAAGGACGGAAAGGGAATTATTGCCGCAGTCAGTGCAAGATGCGCAGAGGTCGGCGCAAATATTATAGAAATATCGCAGAGTGTTCTTAAGGAATATTTTGCAATGATAATGCTTATAGATATTTCCGAGCTTAATATGCCGTTTACTGATTTTGTTGACGATATGAAGAAGCTTGGCGATGGCAGAGATCTTGATATTAGAACTATGCACGAGGATATTTTTAACTCGATGCATAAGATATGACGAGATAAGGAGTGACCCTACTTTGAGTATAATTAGCTTTGAGGACGTTTTAGAAACGATAAATATGATCAAGGAGGAAAACCTTGACATTAGAACTATCACAATGGGTATCTCGCTTTACGATTGCGCAGGCGACGATATAGATACCGTTTGCGATAGAATATACGACAAGATTACCACTAAAGCGCGTGATCTTGTTAAGGTCGGATGTGAGATTGAAAAGGAATACGGTATTCCGATAATTAATAAGCGTGTTTCGGTAACTCCCGTTTCGCTTATAGGCGGTAAGTATTCCAAGGATGATTACGTTAAGATGGCGCAGACTCTTGACAGAGCCGCAAGCACGCTCGGAATTAACTTTATCGGCGGATTTTCGGCTCTCGTTCAAAAGGGCTTTACCGAGAATTCGAAAAATCTTATAGCGGCTATTCCCGAGGCGCTTGCTTCGACACAAAAGGTTTGCTCGTCTGTTAACGTAGCCTCTACTAAGGCGGGCATAAATATGGATGCTATCGCTCTTATGGGCGATATTATAAAGGAAACCGCTTATCTCACTCGTGACGATCAGTCGCTTGGATGCGCAAAGCTTGTTGTTTTTGCAAATGCGCCCGAGGATAATCCCTTTATGGCGGGAGCATTCCACGGAGTCGGTGAGGCGGAAACCGTTATAAACGTAGGCGTTTCGGGGCCCGGCGTTGTAAGCTCCGCTATAAAGAGAGCGGGGGATTGCAATTTCTCCGAGCTTGCGGACGTTATTAAGAAAACCGCGTTTAAGATAACGAGAATGGGTCAGCTTGTTGCAACAGAGGCTTCGAAGCGTCTTGGCGTGCCGTTCGGTATCGTAGACCTATCACTCGCTCCTACGCCTGCGGTTGGCGACTCCGTTGCTCACATTCTTGAGGGCATGGGACTTGAGCGTTGCGGAACTCACGGAACTACGGCGGCTCTTGCGCTTCTTAACGATGCGGTGAAAAAGGGTGGAGTTATGGCTTCCTCGCACGTCGGAGGACTTTCGGGAGCGTTTATTCCCGTTTCTGAGGATGCGGGAATGATTGAAGCGGTTGAATGCGGAGCGCTTTCTATCGAAAAGCTTGAAGCGATGACTGCGGTTTGCTCGGTGGGACTCGATATGATTGCCGTTCCCGGTGACACCCCCGCTTCTACTCTCTGCGGAATTATCGCTGACGAGATTTCTATCGGTGTTGCTAATACAAAGACTACTGCCGTCAGAGTTATCCCTGCCTACGGAAAGACTGTCGGTGAGGCGGTTGAGTTTGGCGGATTGCTTGGATATGCGCCTATTATGAAGGTTAGCGAGTATTCCTGCGCTGACTTTATTGCGCGTGGAGGCAGAGTTCCCGCGCCTATTCATTCGCTTAAAAACTGATACGTTAAGCGTAATATTTATAAAATTAAAAACATTAGGAAAAGGCATTTTTGATTTTTGCAAGTGCGTTTTTTTCGATGCGGCTAACGTATGAGCGTGATATCCCCAGTACCTCGGCGACTCGCTTTTGAGTCATAGGCTTCTTGCCGTTTATGCCGAAGCGCATAAATATTATCTGCTTTTCGCGAGGCTCGAGGACACGGTTTATAATCCTCATAGCTTTATCCCTTGCGCACTTTCTTGCAACGTCACTTTCGAGAGATTCGTCGCTTGAAACTACGTCGAGATAGGTCAAAGGATTTCCGTCACGGTCGACGTCGATAACGTCATTGAGTGATACCTCAAGCGCTAATTTCTTTTGAGAACGGAAGTGCATAAGTATTTCGTTTTGAATACATTTTGCGGCATATGTGGCAAATCTTGCGCCTGCGCTTGGCTTGAAGCTGTCGACTGCTTTTACAAGTCCTACCGTGCCTATCGAAACAAGGTCCTCTTGATTTCTTGCGGTGGAGTAGTATTTTCTTACTATATGCGAAACGAGTCGAAGATTATGCAAAATCAGCTTTTCGCGAGCCTTTGCAGAGCCTTTTTCCTTTTCTGCAAACAGTATATCCTCCTCCTTTTGCGAAAGCGGCGGCGGATAGCTTTGCGGTGTGTTTATTCCGAGAATAAAGTGAACGAAGCTTGAAAAGAAAGATAAAAGACCGTTAAACATGGTTTTCTCCTTGGTTGTAATTATTCTTTTTTAATATATTAAATACGTGAAAATGCGGAGAATGAGTTATGGATATGAATCTTAAAGGAAACGCTATCGTTGGTCAGTCGGGCGGACCTACTACCGCCATAAATGCAACCCTTGCGGGCGTTGTAAGAGGCGCTTTGGCAAATAAAAGCATTGACAAGGTTTACGGTATGCGTAACGGAATAGAGGGACTTCTCGAGCGCAGAATTATAGACCTCGGTGAGGCTCTCGGAAGCTCGGAGAAGCTTTATTCTCTTGAGCGAACTCCTGCGGCGGCGCTTGGCTCGTGCAGACTCAAGCTTCCAAGCTTTGAGTCGGGCTCGGATACCGACATTGTCATTTATGAAAAGATATTCCGTATTCTTTCGGAATATGACATAAGATACTTTTTTTATATCGGCGGCAACGATTCTATGGATACCGTTGCTAAAATCGCTAAATTTTCCGAGTATTACGGCTATAATATAAAGGTTATAGGAATACCTAAGACGATAGATAACGACCTTTTGTTTACAGACCATACTCCCGGCTATGGTTCTGCGGCAAAATACGTTGCTACCACTATGCAGGAGATAATTCGAGATTGCGCGGTTTACACTACTAAGGCGGTGACAATAGTTGAAATAATGGGACGCGATGCGGGTTGGCTTACGGCTGCGGCCGCGGTTGGCTCTGTTATTAACGGTGAGGCTCCCGACCTTGTATATCTGCCTGAGCGAGCATTCGATATGAATGAGTTTTATGTAGCCGTTGAAAAGGCTTTTGAGCGGCATCCTAATATAGTTGTTGCGGTTTCCGAGGGTATACGCTTTGAAGACGGAAGATACGTTTGTGAAAGTATGCAGAGCAGCTCTACTGATATGTTTGGGCATAAGCCTCTTTCGGGAGCGGCGAAAACTCTTGAGCTTGCGGTGAAGCTTAGATTCGGGTGCAAGGTGCGCTCGGTTGAGTTAAATCTTCCGCAAAGGTGTGCAGGGCATCTGTTCTCTAAGACCGATATCGAGGAATCGGTTGCAATTGGCAGAGAGGCGGTTCGAATTGCTGTTGATGAGGGAGTTAGCGGAGATATGATGATATTTGAACGTGCATCCAATAATCCGTATTTCTGCACAATTAATCATAAAAAAGTATCTAATATAGCGAATATGGTGAAGCGAGTTCCCGATGAATATATAAATAATGAAGGAAACTTCGTTACGCGGGAGTGTTGCGAATATATATTGCCACTTATCGAGGGCGAGGACGCTCCAAGCTACTATAAGGGAATACCGAATTACATAGTTCTTTAAAAATCTAAAGCATTTTAATACCGAGGAGAAAATTTCTCGGTATTTTTTTGTCCTTTTTGGAAACAATATTTTTGATGATATATATTATATATAATAATGAAGAAAAAGGAACAAAAATAATGCGGAAAAGACTCTTTGAAAATTATTCCGATAACGTAGCCTTGATGAATGGGCTTTTAGCAGTTGACGGCAGCTTTGATATGCTTTCAAAGACGGTAACGCTTAACGAGGGCGAGCTTACTCTTTATTTTATAGACGGATTTGCTAAGGATACCGTTTTGCAAAAGCTTATGATGCATATTCTTTCGACTAAAAAGCTAAAGGTTGGCGCTCGTGAATTTATGGAAACAACATTGCCTTATATTGAAACCGACGTAACAGATTCAGTTGAGAGAATGATATTTACCGTGATGTCCGGGGGCACGCTTATTCTCGGTAGCAGCTTTGGAGCTGAGGCTCTTTTGGTTGATTCGCGAACCTATCCCGCAAGAGAAACCGCTGAGCCTGAGGGCGACCGTGTTATGCGAGGCTCGCGTGACGGTTTTGTTGAAACTCTTATATTTAATACTGCGCTCATACGGCGAAGGGTTAGAAATCCTGCTCTTTCGATGAAATATTTTAAAATAGGTAGTGATTCGGCAAGCGACGTTGTACTTTGCTATATGTCGGATAGAGCGGATATGGGATACGTTGATTGGTTATCAAAAAAGCTCTCAAGCATAAGGACAGATTCTTTAACTATGGGGCATGAGTCACTCAAGGAATGCTTGATAAAACAAAAATGGTACAATCCGTTTCCGAAAATAAGAACGACGGAGCGACCCGATGCGGCAGTATCACAATTGCTTGAGGGAAGTGTATTGGTCATAGTCGATAACAGTCCGCAGGTTATGGTGCTTCCCTCAACTATATTTGATTTTATGCAGGAGTCAAACGATTATTATTTTCCACCGCTTACGGGAACTTATATTCGGTTGGTGCGCTATATAGTTTTCTTTTTGACTCTTGTTCTTACTCCGACCTGGCTATTGCTTTTGGAGCATCCCGATTTTATTCCGGAATGGCTAAAATTTATAATTCCGCAGGAAACGGGACGCCTACCGATACTTGTTCAGCTCCTTTTGGTCGAATTTGTAATCGACGCGCTACGGCTTGCGTCACTTAATACACCGAATATGCTAAACAATTCACTGTCGGTGGTTGGAGGACTTATTCTCGGAGATTTTGCGGTGAGTATAGGCTGGCTTATACCCGAGGTAATACTTTATATGGCGTTTGCCGCAATAGCCAACTTTACGCAGAGAAGTTATGAGCTTGGGTACGCAATAAAATTTTTGAGAATGCTATTGCTTGTGTTGACCTCACTGCTCGGAATTTGGGGATATTCAATCGGTTTTATAATAATAACGGTTTTGCTGCTCACAAATTCAACGGTGAACGGAAAGAGAAATTATTTGTATCCGCTTATTCCGTTTAATGCAAAAGCGCTAAAAACCTTGCTGCTTAGGACAAAAAAGAAGGATTTTCAGTAGATAAATATAAAAGAAATATATTAAAATAAGAAGAAAAGGCTTGACAAACGAGCCTTTTTTCTTTATAATTTAAGATGGCTTGAGGCTTAATATTTATATTTGTAATTTTTGTGCAAAGTGCATAAAATTTTATTGAAAATTTTGTTAAAAAACTTGCTAAAAAACTATTTACAAATGAGCTTGAATATGTTATAATTATTAAGCTTGGCGTGCGATGAAGCGAAAGGTTGCTATCGGGATGACGTCCGATAGGTAATTTTCGCAGAGTATGTCCGATTAAACGGGCGAAGCAGTTCTGTAAATCGCAGCTTTCTTGAAGCTATTTTCCGAAGAATTCAGCCGTGGTGCTTTGGTTGAAAATTCGGGTTTTTAAATGGTGAAAAAGAAAACACACGGTGCGGTTTTGAGGAAATGCGCCCCTGATGCGACTTGCGAAATGCGTACATCTATTATATGTGTATGCGTGAGCAAGCACGCAAATACTTACAGGAGGAACAAACAGGTGGCAGTCAAAGAGAAAATCAGAGTAAGACTCAAGAGCTACGATCACACCCTCATCGATGCAGCAGCAGAGAAGATCGTTGAAGTAGCTAAGCGCAATGGCGCAACCGTTTCCGGTCCTATTCCACTTCCTACCGACAAAGAAGTAGTTACCATTCTTCGTGCGGTACACAAGTACAAGGATAGCCGTGAGCAGTTCGAGATGCGTACACACAAGAGACTCATCGACATAATCAAGCCCTCTCAGAAGGTTGTTGATGCTCTTATGAGTGTAGAGCTTCCCGCAGGCGTTGAAATTGAAGTTAAAGTTTAAGTCAAGCACTTCGAAATCGACAAACAAAGATAACAACCGGTGCAGAAATGCATAACGGTAACTTTGTAAATCACGTTGGCGCGAATATCTCGCAGTCAACCAATAATTTAACAAAGGAGAAAAAACAAAAATGAAAAAAGGTATTATTGGAAAGAAGATCGGTATGACACAGATCTTCGACGAAATCGGAAACGTTGTTCCGGTTACCGTAATCCAAGCAGGTCCTTGTGTGGTAACACAGAAGAAGACCGTTGAGACTGACGGATATGATGCCGTTCAGTTAGGCTTTGGCGCCGTTAAGGAAAAGCACCTCACCAAAGCAGAAGTAGGACACTTCAAAAAGGCAAACGTAGAGTTCAAGAAGCACCTCAAGGAGTTCAGACTTGACGATGTTTCGGCTATTAACGTTGGCGATGTCATTTCAGCCGATACCTTCGCCGCAGGCGAGAAGGTCGACGTAACGGGAATGACTAAGGGACGTGGATATACCGGATGCGTTAAGCGTTGGAACCACAGAATTCTTCGTATGACCCACGGTACAGGTCCTATTCACCGTCAGCCCGGTTCTATGGGCTCAATCGACCCCGCAAGAATTTTCAAGAATCACAAGATGCCGGGTCAGTACGGTAACGAGCAGGTTACTGTATTAAATCTCAAAGTTGTTAAAATCGATGCAGAAAAGAATTTGATTGCTGTTAAGGGCGCTATTCCCGGCGCTAAGGACGGAATCGTATTCGTTCGCAACTCGGTTAAAGCATAAGCGTAAGGAGGAAGTTGACAATGGCAGAAATTAAAGTTGTTGATATGGCTGGTGCAGAAGTTGGCACGATGACTCTTGCTGATAGCATTTTCGCCGTAGAAGTAAACAAGGCAGTCCTCCACGCTGCTGTAAGAGCGTACCTTATGAACCAAAGACAGGGTACACAGTCTGCTCTTACTCGTACCGAGGTTTCCGGTGGCGGAAAGAAGCCTTGGAGACAGAAGGGTACAGGTAGAGCACGTCAGGGTTCGACCCGCGCTCCTCAGTGGACACACGGTGGAGTAGTATTTGCTCCTAAGCCCCGTGATTACAGACTTGGTATGACCAAGAACACCAAGAGAGTTGCTCTCTTCAGCGCTCTCACCGCTAAGTTTGATGCAGGCGAGATAATCGTTGTTGACGATATTAAGCTCGACACCTACAAGACTTCGGCAATGGTTAAGATGCTCAAGGCACTTGGCTGCGAGAAGCAGGTAACAGTAACCTATAAGGATGCTGAAACAAAGAAGATCTTTGATGAAACACATCAGAGAACCTGCAAAAAGAGAACCGCTACCGTAGCAGAGAAGGCTCTTATAGTTCTTCCCGAGGTAGATGCGTTCGTTGTTAAGAGCTGCGCAAACATTCAGGGAGTTGTTACAACTCTTGCTACAACTATTAACGTATATGAGATTCTCAATGCTGAAAAGGTTGTTATGACTCGCGCTGCTGTAGAAATGCTCCAGGAGGTTTATGCATAATGAAAATGGTACAAGACATCATCATTAAGCCTATCATCACCGAGGCTTCTATGGATAAGCTCGCTGAAAAGAAGTACACCTTCAAGGTTGCTTCCGATGCAACAAAGCCCGAGATCGCATACGCTGTGGAAACGATGTTCGGTGTAAAGGTTGCGTCCGTAAATACAATTAGCATGAAGAAAAAGCCCAAGAGACTCGGCGTTCACTTCGGATACACTTCCGATTGGAAGAAGGCAGTTGTAACACTTACTGCAGACTCCAAGACTATCGAGTTCTTCGATGGACTTAACTGAGTAGGAGGTAAGAGATAATGCCTACAAAGAAGTTTAATCCTACGACACCGTCAAGAAGATTTATGTCGGTTCCGACCTTCGAGGAAGTAACTAAGTCTACTCCCGAAAAATCCTTGACAGTGATCAAGAAAAAGTTTGCCGGTAGAAATAGCTACGGCAGAATCACCGTTCGTCACAGAGGCGGCGGAAACAAGCTTAAGTACAGAATTATTGATTTCAAGAGAAACAACAATCTTCCCGCTACCGTTATCGGTATCGAGTATGACCCTAACAGAAGTGCTTACATCGCTCTCCTTCAGAACACTGAGGGTGAAAAGAGCTACATCATAGCTCCTGTAGGTCTTACTGACGGTGATGTTGTATATACCGGCGCAGATGCTGATATCAAGCCCGGTAACACTCTCCCTCTTGAGAATATTCCTGTGGGTACTTTTATCCACAACATCGAGCTTTATCCCGGTAAGGGCGCTCAGCTCGTTCGTTCCGCAGGTGTTGCAGCACAGCTCGTTTCTAAGGAAAACGGCGTAGCGCTTGTAAGACTTCCCTCGGGCGAGGTTAGATACATCAGACTTGACTGTAAGGCAACTGTAGGTCAGGTTGGTAATATCGAGCACGATACCGTTAAGCTTGGTAAGGCAGGTAAGAAGCGTCATATGGGCATCCGTCCTACTGTTCGCGGTTCGGTAATGAACCCCTGCGATCACCCTCACGGTGGTGGTGAAGGTAAGTCACCTATCGGTCGTCCTTCTCCTGTTACTCCTTGGGGTAAGCCTGCTCTTGGTTATAAGACCAGAGATAAGAAGGCAAGAACAAACAAATTCATCGTAAAACGCAGAAACGCTAAATAAGGAGGGAATATAAATGAGCAGAAGTTTGAAAAAAGCTCCTTACGTTGAGGAGAAGCTTTATAACCGTATCTGTGCTATGAACGAAAAGAACGAAAAGAAAGTTCTCAAGACTTGGTCCAGATCTTCAACTATATTCCCCGAGTTTATTGGTCACACCATTGCGGTACACGACGGCAGAAAGCACGTTCCGGTATATGTAACCGAGGATATGGTTGGTCACAAGCTTGGCGAGTTCGCACTTACGAGAACTTTTAAGGGCCACGCAGGCTCTAAGACTTCCAATAACGGAAAGAGATAATAGAGGAGGAATAGATTACAATGGAAGCAAAAGCAACGCTTAAATATGCAAGAATTTCCCCTCGCAAGGTAAAGATCGTTCTTGACCTCATCAGAGGCAAGGATGCAGGAACTGCAATGGCTATTCTTAAGAATACCAACAAGAGCGCTTCCGAGTACCTTGTTAAGTTGTTGGGAAGTGCAATCGCAAATGCGGTTAACAATTTCGATATGGATGAAACGGCTCTTTACGTTTCAGAGTGCTTTGTTTGCCCCGGACCTACTCTCAAGAGAATTATGCCCAGAGCAAAGGGAAGCGCAGATAGAATTTTGAAGAGAACCTCTCACATCACTATCGTTGTGAAAGAAAAGAACTAAGAAAAGGAGGTAGGACTTAAAATGGGTCAGAAGGTAAATCCCCACGGTCTTCGCGTGGGTGTGATTAAGAACTGGGATTCAAGATGGTTCGTTTCCGACGAAAAGTTCGGCGACACACTTGTTTCTGATTACAACATTAGAAAGTATTTGAAGAAAGAGCTCCAGTCCGCAGGCGTTCCCAAGATTGAGATCGAGCGTGACAGCCAGAGAGTTCGCGTATTCATTCACTGTGCTAAGCCCGGTATGGTTATCGGTCGCGGCGGCGCAGAAATCGAAAAGTATAAGAATGAGCTTCAAAAGATGGTTGGTATGCCCGTTGCTCTCAACGTTGTTGAGGTAAGACAGCCCGACCTCGATGCTCAGCTTGTTGCTGAAAACATCGCAGCTCAGCTTGAGCGCCGTGTAGCGTTCAGACGCGCTATGAAGATGGCTATTCGTAACACAATGAGACTTGGCGCAAAGGGTATCAAGACCACTTGCGGCGGACGTCTTGGCGGTGCGGAAATCGCAAGATCTGAGCATTATCACGAGGGTACTATCCCGCTTCAGACTCTCAGAGCTGACATTGATTACGGCTTCTGGGAAGCAAATACAACCTACGGTAAGATCGGCGTTAAGGTATGGATATACAAGGGCGAGGTTCTTAACGAGGTAAACAGAGCTTCGGCTAATGCAAACAACGACAGAAAGCGTCCTGCTAACCGTGACAACAGAAACGGTGAGCGTCGCGGCCGTCGTAATGATGCAAGAGGCGAAAGAACTCCTAGAGAAGGAGGACGCAAATAATGTTAATGCCTAAGAGAGTTAAGTACCGCCGCGTACAGCGTGGTAGACTTAAAGGAAAAGCAACCAGCGGCAATAAGGTTACAAACGGTTCTTACGGTCTTGTAGCACTTGAGCCCGCATGGGTAACTAACAATCAGATAGAGGCTGCCCGTATCGCAATGACACGTTACATCAAGCGTGGCGGTAAGGTTTGGATTAAGATATTCCCGGACAAGCCTATTACAGAGAAGCCTGCAGAAACTCGAATGGGTTCCGGTAAGGGTTCACCTGAGTACTGGGTAGCAGTAGTTAAGCCCGGTAGAGTAATGTTTGAGATGGACGGTGTTGCTGAGGACGTAGCACGCGAGGCTATGCGTCTTGCTTCTCACAAGCTCCCCATCAAGTGCAAGTTCGTAGTAAAGGAGGAAGCGTAAGATGAAAACTGCAAAGTTTACTGAAGAATTGAAGAAAATGAGCGCAGATGAGCTTAACGCTAAACTCATCGAACTCAAGGAAGAGCTTTTCACATTGCGCTTCCAGCATGCAATCAATCAGCTCGATAATCCTCAGAAGATTGTTGAAGTAAAGCGTAACATCGCTCGTGTGATGACAGTTCTTTCAGAGAAAAACGCATAAGGAGGAATGAGTCATGACAGAAGAAAGAAATCTTAGAAAAACCAGAGTGGGTATCGTTGTTAGCGATAAGATGAACAAGACAGTTGTTATCGCAATCGAAGATAACGTTAAGCACCCTGTTTACGGTAAAATCATCAAGCGTACTCTTAAGGTACACGCTCACGATGAGAACAATGCTTGTGGCATCGGCGACAAGGTTGAGATTATGGAAACAAGACCCCTTTCTAAAACAAAGAGATGGCGTGTTGTTGAGATAATCGAAAAAGCTAAGTAATTCCATATACAGTAAATACGGCTAACATCGTATTGAATCAGGAGGAAAGATAAAGTGATACAGCAACAAACATTATTAAAGGTTGCCGATAACACAGGTGCTAAGGAGCTTATGTGCATTCGCGTGCTTGGTGGTACAGGCCGCAGATATGCAAACATCGGCGACGTTATCGTAGCTTGTGTAAAGAAAGCTACACCCGGTGGTGTGGTTAAGAAGGGCGATGTCGTTAAGGCTGTTCTAGTAAGAAGCGCATTCGGCGTTAAGCGCGCAGACGGTTCTTACATCAAGTTTGACGAGAACGCAGCGGTAATCATCAGAGAAGATAAAACACCTAGAGGAACCCGTATATTTGGTCCGGTAGCAAGAGAGCTTCGTGAGAAGGATTATCTTAAGATCCTTTCTCTCGCTCCCGAAGTACTTTAATGGAGGTATCAGAAGATGAATATTAAAAGAGATGATACAGTTATAGTTCTTTCCGGCGATGACAAGGGCGTAAAGGGCAAGGTAATTGCCGTTTCTCCCAAGGAAGGTAAGGTCCTCGTAGAGAAGGTAAACGTTATTCATAAGCACGTTAAGCCCAGAAGACAGGGCGAGAGCGGCGGAATAATCGACGCAGAGGGTGCTATTTACGCATCCAAGGTAGCTCTTTATTGCAAGAAGTGCGATAAGGGCGTAAGAGTAAGCCACAAGATAGTTGATGGCAAAAAGGTTCGTGTCTGCGCAAAGTGCGGACAGGAGCTTTAATGGGAGGTAAGTGACAATGGCTAGAATTAAAGATTTGTACAAGGCTGAGGTTGCTCCTGCCCTTATGAAGAAATTTGAGTACAAGAGCGTAATGCAGATTCCTAAGCTCGACAAGATCGTTATTAACTGCGGTGTTGGCGATGCAAAGGATAACTCCAAGGCTCTTGATGCAGTTCTTGCTGATTTGACCGCTATTTCCGGTCAGAAGGCAGTTCCCACCTTCGCAAAGAAGTCGGTTGCTAACTTCAAGCTCCGTGAGGGCATGAAGATTGGTGCAAAGGTTACTCTCAGAGGCGACAAGATGTATGAGTTTATTGATAGACTCTTCAACTTCGCTCTCCCCAGAGTTCGTGACTTCAAGGGTATCAATCCCAACGCATTCGACGGTAGAGGAAACTACGCTCTCGGTCTTAAGGAGCAGCTTATATTCCCCGAAATCGAGTATGATCAGGTAGATAAGATCCGCGGAATGGATATCTGCTTTGTAACAACAGCACAGACCGACGAAGAGGCAAGAGAGCTTCTTAAGCTCCTCGGCGCTCCGTTCGCTCAGAACTAATAGGAGGTAAGTACGATGGCAAAGAAGGCTATGATTTTAAAGCAGCAGAAGAAGCAGAAGTTCTCCACTCGTGAGTACAACAGATGCAAGATCTGCGGTCGTCCTCACGCTTATCTCCGCAAGTACGGCATTTGCCGTATCTGCTTCCGTGAGCTTGCTTACAAGGGCGAGATTCCCGGAGTAAAGAAGGCAAGCTGGTAATAGGCTGAGCCTTAAGCACATAAAATTCAAAAAGATATTTCTCAAAAGAGAAATTCTCCAACTATCAGAAGGAAGTCAATCTACGGATGAACTTAACCGCTGATATGCCGCCGAGCCCCGAAGGGCTTGGCAGCAAGATAAATTAAACTTGCATACAGGAGGAAATTAAAATGCAAATGTCAGACGTAATCGCCGATATGCTCACAAGAATCAGAAATGCAAATGACGCAAAGCATGCAACTGTGGACATTCCGGCATCCAACATGAAGAAGTCTATCGCAGACATTCTTGTTGAAGAGGGCTATGTAAAGAGCTACCAGGTAAACGAAGATGGTAAGCAGGGTGTTATCCGCGTTACACTTAAGTATAACGCAGGTAAGCAGAAGGTTATCCGCGGAATTCGCCGCGTATCTAAGCCCGGTTTGCGTATCTACGCAGGCTACGAGGATATGCCCAAGGTAATGAACGGACTTGGAATCGCAATCGTTTCCACTTCCAAGGGAATAATGACCGACAAGAAGGCTCGCGCTACCAAGATCGGTGGCGAAGTGCTCGCTTTTGTTTGGTAAGAAGTGGGAGGTAGATTGAAATGTCAAGAATAGGAAGAATGCCTATAACCGTTCCCGCAGGCGTTACAGTAACCGTTGGTGCAAACAACGAGGTTACAGTAAAGGGTCCTCTCGGAACTCTTTCACAGACTTTTAACAGTCGTATGACTATCGCGCAGGAGGGTAACATCATCACAGTAACCCGTCCTACCGATGAAAAGGAAGACAGAAGCGTTCACGGCTTGACCCGCGCTCTTCTTCAGAATATGGTAACCGGTGTTTCTGAGGGTTATTCTAAGACTCTCGAGATTATCGGTGTAGGTTACAAGGCTGCAAAGGTTGGTAAGACCGTTCAGCTTTACCTCGGACACTCTTTGGTAAAGGGCGGAGTTCCTCAGGATAAGTTCTGCATTACCGAGCCCGAGGGAATCACTCTTGAGGTTGCAGATAAGGCTGTACCGATAACCATTACGGTTAAGGGTATAGACAAGCAGGCAGTAGGTCAGATGGCAGCTGTTATCAGAAGCAAGAGACCGCCTGAGCCTTATCACGGTAAGGGTGTTAAGTACTCTACCGAAAGAGTACGTCGCAAAGCCGGAAAGACCGGTAAATAATGAAAGGAGTAGAGAGAAATGGTATCTAGAAAGGACGCTAATAAGGCTCGTCTTAAGAGACATAAGAGAGTCAGAGCAAAGATTTCCGGAACTGCAGCTCGTCCCCGCTTGTGCGTATATCGCTCTAATGCGCATATCTCTGCACAGATCATTGACGATGTAGCAGGAGTAACATTGGTTTCTGCTTCTACCTATGAAAATGGTTTTGAAGGTAAGTGCGGAAACAAGGCAGCAGCAAAGAAGGTTGGCGAGATCATCGCTGAGCGCGCTGCAGCAAAGGGTATCACCGACGTTGTATTCGACAGAGGCGGCTATCTTTATCACGGACGTGTATCGGAGTTGGCAGCAGGCGCTCGTGAGGGCGGCTTGAAGTTCTGATGGCAATTGCTATCAGTCCGGTTTGGACACTGTTCAAAAACAATAATATGATTTGAACATCTTAAAAGGAGAAAAACATGGCTAATAAGTTTAATCCGGCAGAAGTTGAGCTTGAAAATCAGCTTGTTGCCCTCAACCGTGTTTCCAAGACCGTAAAGGGTGGTCGTATCTCTCGTTTCGCAGCACTTATGGTAGTAGGTGACAGAAACGGACATGTCGGCGTAGGCCTTGGAAAGGCAGCTGAAGTTCCCGAGGCAATCCGCAAGGGAATTGAGGATGCAAAGAAAAATATGATTACAGTTTCCTTGAAGGGAACTACTATTCCCCACGAAGTAACCGGCGTATATGGCGCAGGTAAGGTTCTTTTGAAGCCTGCTGCACCTGGTACCGGTATCATCGCAGGTGGTAAGGTTAGAGCAGTTTTGGAGCTTGTAGGCGTATCGAACATTCGTGCAAAGTGCCTCCGTTCCAACAACCCCACAAACGTTGTCAAGGCAACTATCGCAGGTCTTCAGGAGCTTCGTTCCGTTGAGGAAGTAGCAAAGACTCGTGACGTTAGCGTTGATCAGGTTAAAGGTTGATAGGAGGGTTAGAAAATGAAAAAAGTAACTCTCGTAAAGAGCCTTATCGGCACAAAGCCCAACCAGAAAGCAACAGCTAAGTCTTTAGGTCTTGTAAAGATCGGTGATAGCATTGTTCACCAGGATAACGCAGTCCTTGCAGGTAAGATCAAAGTGATCTCTCACCTCGTTAAGGTTGAAAACGCATAAGGAGGAGAACAAAATGAAACTTTATGAACTTTCACCCGCAGCAGGCTCTGTTAAGTCAAGCTTCCGCAACGGTAGAGGTGCTGCCTCCGGTAACGGCAAGACCGCCGGTAAGGGACACAAGGGTCAGAATGCTCGCTCCGGCGGTGGCGTTCGTCCCGGATTTGAGGGAGGTCAGCTTCCTCTTTACAGAAAGCTTCCTAAGAGGGGCTTCAAGAACAGATTTGCGGTTAATTACGCAATCGTAAACGTTGATTCACTCAACGCTTTTGAAAACGGCGCAGTTGTAGACCTCGAGGCTCTCAAGGCAGCAAGACTCGTTCGTAAAGAGCTTGACGGACTCAAGATCCTTGGCTCTGGTGAGCTTACTAAGGCTTTGACCGTTAAAGCAACCGTCTTTTCAGCAGCAGCTAAGGAAAAGATAGAAGCAGCAGGTGGAAAGATAGAGGAGGTATAAGTTATGTTTAAGACGTTGAAAAACGCTTGGAAAATTCCCGAGCTTAAGAACAAGCTTCTCTTTACATTGCTTATAATTATCCTTTACCGAGTAGGCTCTGCAATTCCCGTACCTTACTTTGAGTACAGTGCAACCCTTGCTTCAACGCAGGCGTTCACAAATGGTATTCTCGGTTTCTTGAGTACACTTTCGGGTGGCGCTCTTGCACAGGGTACGTTGCTTGCTCTCGGTGTATCGCCCTACATTACGGCATCTATCGTAATGCAGCTTCTTACAATTGCTATTCCTCCTCTTGAAAGACTTTCTAAAGAGGGTGAGGAAGGTAAGAAGAAAATCAATTTCTACACAAGAATTACAACCGTTATTCTCTCGGTTATCACCGCAGTTGGTTACACGATGTTCGTCATCAATACCGGTGCAAACGGTGAAACTCCTTACTTCCACGAAACAAACGTTCCCGTGTTGTTCGCAGGCGCTGTAATGGTGCTTTGCTACTGCGCAGGTGCAATGCTTGTTATGTGGCTCGCAGAGAAGATTAACGATCACGGTATCGGAAACGGTATTTCTATAATCCTTTTTGCAAATATCGTTGCAGGCTTCTTCCAGCAGGCAGGATATCTTTACAACGCAACCTTCACATCTCACAATGGAGGCTTCAACTATGTAGGTCTTATCATTTCGATAGTTACCGTAATAGTTCTCCTTGGTCTTCTTATGATGATCGTATGGATGTCGGATGCGGAGAGAAGAATTCCGATAAACTATGCAAAGAGAGTTGTTGGTAGAAAGATGTACGGCGGTCAGACATCTAACCTTCCTATAAAGGTTAATATGTCGGGCGTTATGCCTATAATCTTCGCAAACTCCATCGTTGCGGTTCCCGCTACGATAAGAGCTTTCATGGGCGAAGGTAAAACAAACTGGTTTACAAAGTTTGTTGATAACTGGTTCAATTACAATACTGCTATTTACCTTGTAGTATTCCTCGTTCTTTTGGTAGCGTTCGCTTACTTCTACGTTGCGATTTCCTTTAATCCCGTTGAGGTTGCAAACAATATCAAGACTAACGGTGGTGCTATTGCCGGAATTCGTCCCGGTAAGCCTACAACGGACTTCATTAAGAAGGTTCTCGGCAGAATTACACTCGTTGGCGCACTTTTGGTTGCAGTTATCGCGTGTGTTCCTATGCTTGCAGGAGTAATTTCTACTCCTATCGCTAATGCAGTTCCCACCTCGCTCTTTGCTGAGGCGGTTGCATACATCGGCTTTATGGCATTTGGCGGATCTTCATTGATGATCGTAGTTGGTGTTGCTCTTGAAACCACTCGTGAGCTTGAGGCTCAGATGTCTCTTAGAAATTATAAGGGATTCCTTGATTGATCTCGATAAAAATCCTTGGAGGAAAATTATGAATTTAATTCTTATGGGTGCTCCCGGTGCGGGAAAGGGCACACAGTCGGCAAAGATTTCGGAGAAATGGAACATTCCTGCGGTTTCTACCGGCGATATGCTCCGCGCAGCGGTAAAAGAAGGTACGGAGATGGGCGTTAAGGCTAAGTCCTTTATGGATGCAGGTCAGCTCGTTCCCGATGAAGTAGTTATCGGAATCATAAAAGATTACTTATCCTCGGATAAGTGCAAGAATGGATTTATTCTTGACGGTTTTCCCCGTTCAATTCCTCAGGCTGAGGCGTTGGACGCAATGGGAGTTAAGATAGACGCGGCACTCAGTATTGAGGTTGCTGATGAGAAGATAGTTGAGCGTATGAGCGGAAGAAGAATCTGCTCGAAGTGCGGCGCTTCTTATCATGTAGTTTACAACGCTCCCAAGACAGCAGATGTTTGTGATACATGCGGCGCATCTCTTTACACAAGAGATGATGATGCGGCTGAAACAGTGCTTAACCGTCTTACAACCTATCACGCAATCACCGAGCCGCTTAAGGATTATTATGCGGCAAAGGGCATACTTGTATGCGTAGAGGGTTGCGAAAAGGTTGAGGACACTACGGCAGCTGTTATGAACGCACTCTCAAAATTTGAGGCGTAAGCATGATTCAACTGAAAAATTCAAGTCAGATATCAGCAATGATAGATGCAGGACGTATCACGGGTGAGGCTTTGCTCGTCGCCCGTGAGAACGTTCGCGAGGGAATGAGCACTAAGGAGCTTGATACTCTTATCCGCAGATATATAGAAAAGTGCGGAGCAAAGCCCTCGTTTCTGGGTTATCACGGATTTCCCGGCTCGGCGTGCATCAGTATCAACGACGAGGTCATTCACGGAATTCCTTCCGAAAAGAGGATATTGCGTGAGGGCGACATCGTTAAGGTTGACGTAGGTGCTTTTTACCGCGGCTTCCACGGAGATAGTGCAAGAACTATTGCCGTAGGAAAGGTAAGCGATGAAGCAAAGAAGCTTATTGAAGTTACTCGAAACAGTTTTTTTGCGGGCGTTGATGCTTTTAAAGCAGGAAATCGAATTGGCGATATTGGTAATGCTATTCAGACCGTTGTTGAAACCGCAGGCTTTTCTGTGGTTAAGAGATATATCGGTCACGGAATAGGACGCGAGGTTCACGAATCTCCCGACGTTCCTAACTTTGGAACTGCGGGCAGAGGAACAAGACTTTGTGTTGGTATGGCGCTTGCAATAGAGCCTATGGTCAATATCGGAAGCTCAGACGTTTATGAGCTTGCTGACGGCTGGACGGTAAAGACGAGTGATAAAACACTTTCGGCACATTATGAAAATACAGTTGTGCTTACCTCCGACGGCGTTATATGTACAACGCTCGTAGACAAGGATTGGTAAGTTAAATCACAAATATATTGCAGAGGAGGGATTATTCTGCCAAAGGATGATGTTATAGAATTTGAAGGTGTGGTAGTTGAGGCATTGCCCAATGCGACCTTTAAAGTAAAGCTTCCTAACGAGCATGTTGTTACTGCTCATATTTCAGGTAAGCTCAGAATGAATTATATAAGAATTTTGCCCGGTGATCGCGTTACCGTTGAGGTTTCGGTTTACGACCTTACAAAAGGACGCATAACCTGGCGAGCAAAGTAAAATAAGAAAGGGTTGGTATAATAAAATGAAGGTTAAACCATCCGTAAAGAAGATCTGCGAGAAGTGCAAGATCATCAAGAGAAAAGGCAAAGTAATGGTTATCTGCGAAAACCCTAAGCATAAGCAGAAGCAGGGCTAATTGCCATAAAATCTAACAGAAAGGTGAATAAACAGAATGGCTCGTATAGCTGGTGTTGATATTCCGAATAACAAGCGCGTAGAGATCGCTCTTACCTATATTTACGGTATAGGCCGCAAGAGTTCCAATGATATTCTTGCACAGACCGGTATTGATCCCGATAAGCGCGCAAAGGATCTTACTGAAGAAGAAATTGCAAAGCTTCGTGACGTAATTGAAAACTCTTATACGGTTGAAGGTGATCTTCGCCGTGAGGTTGCTCTTAATATTAAGAATATGGTAGAAATTAACTGCTACCGCGGTATCCGTCATAGAAAAGGCTTGCCGGTAAGAGGACAAAGAACAAAGACTAATGCAAGAACCCGTAAAGGTCCTGCAAAGACAATCGCTAATAAGAAGAAGTAATAGGAGGCAGACAAGATGGCTAAAGTTGCTAAAAAAGTTATCAAGAGACGCCGCGAGAAAAAGAATATTGAAAAGGGCGCTGTTCATATAGCTGCTACTTTCAATAACACAATCGTAACCGTTACCGACGTAGCGGGCAACACGATTTCTTGGGCATCCGCAGGCGAACTCGGATTTAAAGGTTCCAGAAAGTCCACTCCTTTTGCAGCTCAGATGGCATCTGAGACGGCAGCAAAGGCAGCAATGGAGCATGGCCTTAAGACCGTTGAAGTTTATGTAAAGGGACCCGGATCGGGCAGAGAATCTGCAATTCGCGCACTTGAGGTAGTTGGTCTTCAGATCACTATGATCAAGGACGTAACCCCCGTACCCCACAACGGTTGCAGACCGCCTAAGCGCAGACGCGTTTAATTCTAAATAGGAGGAAACTAAAGATGGCAAGATATACAGGACCTGCTTGTAAGCTTTGCCGCAGAGAAGGCAAGAAGCTCTTCCTTAAGGGCGACAGATGTACTTCCGGCAAGTGCGCACTCGACCGCAGAAGCACAGCTCCCGGTCAGCACGGCGCAGCTACAAACAAGCAGAGAGAATATGGAATGCAGCTTCCTGAGAAGCAGTCAACAAAGAGATACTACGGCGTACTTGAGAAGCAGTTCAAGAACTACTTCGTAGAGGCTGACCGTCAGGAAGGTATGACCGGTGAGAACCTTCTCAGACTTATCGAAAGACGTTTGGAT
>JAZRGA010000021.1:0-2219 GCA_045643945.1 Eubacteriales bacterium
CATTTTTATTAAAAAAAAGCAAGTAATTTTAAAACAAAGATAAAAAGTGAGAAAAAAAGCGAAATTCTATAAATAAATAGAAATATTTTAGTAAAAAAAGACAAAAGATATTGATTTTTTCGAATTTATTTGTTATAATTACATTGTATATTGTTTTTTTGCATAAATACGAAAGGAGACCAATATAATGAAAAAAACAATAAGTATAATTTTATCGCTTATAATGATTTTAGCGATGTTGCTTACATCGTGCGCAAAGGTGATTGAAGCTCCGCAGGGCGGCAGTGATTCTACTATAAACGGCACTGTCGACAATCAAGCGACAAATAAGCCTACCGATGCAACAGACAAGCAAACAGAAAAGCAAACTGAAAAGCAAACTGAAAAGCCTACCGATAAGCCTTCCGATACACCTACGGATACGCCTACCGATACGCCTTCCGATACACCCACAGATACCCCCACGGATACACCTACCGACCAGCCTGAAGCTCCAAAGGTAACTCCCACCGTAAAAATTAACGGCGAGAGCTTTGAGTGGTCAATGGATGAGGGCATCAGCCGTAGCTTTGCAACCTCGTCAAGCCCCGCAAATACAAAATTCGAGGTAAATATCCCCGTTACCGAGGCAGGCAGCTTTGAGCTTAACCTTAACGCAAATCTCGGATTGACGAGAACCTTTTCCTCAAGCTCCAAGAAAGCAACTCTTGCGCTTCCCAAGACTGTATTCGCAGAGGGCGAGCCGATACCGGTTGCTTATAGCACAAGCGGCTTGAGCGCTCAAGACCCTTGGCTTTGCATTGCAAAGAGTGTTGGCGGCGTAGATAAGTATATAGCTTGGGAATACCTTAAAAAGAATACATCAGGCGTAATCGACGCAAGCATAATGACAGGTCTTCGCCAAGACGATTCACTTATTAACTATGTATGGCTTCCCGTTGGAGAATACAGAATTTACCTTATTGATAACGCGTACGCTAATTTGCAAAACCCCGATTACTGGCTCCATAGCGACCCTATCGCTATTTCGATAGTTCCCCAAAACAACGTGGGAACAACAGTTACAAGAACGGGTAGCTCCTACGGCAGCGCAAGCCTTAGCGTTGCAAACAACATCTTCTGCCAAGGCGCAGACGTAGCCGTTAAGTACATTACAAACGGACTTAAGGCGCAAAGCGGAGTTGCTCTTGAGCCTTGGTTGGCACTTGCTAAAACCGTTAAAAGCGGCACCGGACTTTTCGACTACTATACCCACTGGGATTACGTTGGAGCAACCGAGAGCAGCTCTCGCGCATTCAACGGTAGCAACGGAAACGCTGCGCAAACTCAGGTTACAAGCTATAAATCGCTCCCCGAGGGCTCTTATAAGCTCTACCTTGTAAACGGCACTAATTTGCAGAGCGGTATTCAGTACACAGATGAGCCTGTTGGAATTAATATAGCTCACGCCGCAACCTTTACGGCAAAGCTTGGCGATACGTCGCTCTTAAATACCTCAAAGCCTTACGATATTAATAACTTAAAGAAAACAGTTACCGTAACAGAGGCAGACGTTGAAAAGGGATATATCACCGTAAGCTTTAGCTTTGGCTCGTTGAAGGCAAATTCAACCTACTTCTTTAGCGTTCAGGACGTTGCTCTTGCTAAAAAGTAATGAAATAACATAATAAAAATTAGGATAAGCTTCGTTTCGAGGCTTATCCTTTTTTTAATAGTTAGTTTATACCAAGAATTTTTGCTACCTTTTTGAAAAAAGGTAGCGCCAAAAACTTTCAAACGGGGAAATTTTCAAATAACATAGCGCGCTCGACCGACGAGCCACAAATGTTCGCACTGCACTTTATAGCCTTCCCCTTGAGGTAGCGAAGCGGCGCTACGGTAGTGAATAACAGTCCAGTGGACTGTTAGAGCCGTAGCGTGACCGAGCCTCAGCGAGACAGGTGCCGAGCTTGCCGAGGCGGATGAGGTGTAGCCGAAGGCGTTATGAATGGAGAGAGGCAAAATTTCAATCTTTTTCCACCTCATCCGTCATTCCTTCGTCGTGACACCTGTCTCGCTGCGGCTCGGTCACACTCGGCGGAAAACAATACTCAATTGTTTTCTAAGACCCTCGTGCCGCTTCGCTACCTCAAGGGGAAGGCTTTGAGTTTGCTTTTCTCAAAAATCAGAACAGATTTGTAGGGGAAGATATTATCTTCCCGAAAAAACAATGAATTTTT
>JAZRGA010000022.1:0-20345 GCA_045643945.1 Eubacteriales bacterium
TTGTGGCTCGTCGGTCGAGCGTACTATGTTATTTGAAGTTCCCCGATTGAAAGTTTTTGGCGCTACCTTTTTTCAAAAAGGTAGCAAAAAAGCCTAACAAACGCTTTTATCTCATAAAGAGGTCGGGGAATGAAGTTAAACATCCCCCGACACAAAGAATAGCTCTTGGATATCGGCACTGCCGACCTTTCTTTTAAGAAAGCTTTCCCCACAAAAAGCAAAATCTAATCAAATATTAAACTCAGCCTTAAGCTTCTCAGAAAGAGCAAGCTTTTCCCAAGGAAGGTCGATATCCTCACGTCCAACGTGTCCGTAAGCAGCGGTCTGACAATAAATAGGTCTGCGAAGCTCAAAATACTTAATAATTGCCGCGGGACGGAAATCGAAATACTTGCTTACTGCCTCTGCAATAGCCTCATCCGCAAATTTACCCGTACCGAATGTATCAACCATTACAGAAACAGGCTTAGCAACACCGATAGCATACGCCAACTGAAGCTCACACTTATCTGCAAGTCCTGCCGCTACGATATTCTTTGCAACGTAACGAGCCGCATAAGATGCCGAACGGTCAACCTTTGTGGGGTCCTTACCCGAAAAAGCTCCGCCGCCGTGACGTGAATATCCGCCATAGGTATCAACTATTATCTTTCTTCCGGTAAGACCCGTATCACCCGCAGGACCGCCTACAACAAATCGACCGGTGGGGTTTACATAAACCTTAGTATTCTCGTCGATAAGCTCAGCGGGAATTATAGGATTAATAACGCTCTCAATCATATCCGCTCTTATCGTATCAAGCGATACGTCTGCGCTATGCTGAGTAGAAATAACAACGGTATCAACGCGAACGGGCTTTCCGTCAACGTATTCAACAGTTACCTGCGTCTTTCCGTCGGGACGGAGATAATCAAAGCTACCGTTCTTTCTTACCTCTGTAAGACGGATAGCAAGCTTATGAGCAAGCGAAATAGGAAGCGGCAAAAGCTCCTCAGTTTCATTACAAGCATAACCGAACATAAGTCCCTGGTCGCCCGCACCCGTATCGAGTCCGTCGCCCTCGCCCTGCTTTGCCTCATAAGATTTATCAACGCCAAGCGCAATATCGGGGGATTGCTCGTGTATGTAGCTTGTAACCTTGCAGCTCTCGTAATCGAAGCCAATATTCTTATCGGTATAGCCAATATTCTTAACGGTTTCTCTAACGATAGCCTCAACGTCAAATTTTGCGGTGGTAGTAATTTCGCCCATTACGTTAACCGTATCGGTGGTACAAAAGGTTTCACACGCAACACGCGCCATAGGGTCAGATGCAAGTATAGCGTCAAGAACCGCATCGGAAATTTTATCGCAAACCTTGTCGGGATGTCCCTCGGTTACAGACTCCGAGGTAAAAAGAATTTTCTTTTCCATAATTTTCTCCATTTTATATTTTAATTTTAATTTAATCAATTTTTAATAATTACAAATAAAAAATCTCCGACAGACCGCCGGAGATTATCATTCTCATCTACCGGAATTAGCACCTTACGCAGTGGCAGGTTGCCGTGGTTTCATTGGGCCTGTCCCTCCACCACTCTTGATAAGATTATTTATTGTCTTTTAATATTATATCACAAAAATCATTGATTTGCAAGTATATTTTATCTTTTTTGCGATTTTTCCTATTTTTAGTTTTGTTTTAGCATTATTTTTACTTTTTAAAGACGTCAAAAAACGATATACGACCGCCCCAAACGAAAATTATAATAAGAATTGAAGCAATCGCAATCACTCCGCCAACTGTCAAAAGCAACGCAGTACGCATTTTTGCCCTTTTCTTTTCCTCTGCGGTCGGCTCTGCACTGTGCGCCTTGCCTCTTTTTCCGAAAAATTCGGTTCTTCTCATAACGGCAGTAAGCGGCTTATAAAGAATTAACGTCAATGCCGAGTTAAAAATTGCCTTTGTAAGATTAAACGGCAGCAAAAGCTTAGGAATAAGCGCGGCAACCGCCTCGGTCGGCATCTTCATATAGTATGGAGTTATTACGAGATTTGCAACCATCATAACTGCCGTCACTGCGAGTGTTGCGCTCACAAGTCCAATAATCGCTCCCAAAAAAGTCTTTTTATATTTATAAATAACACTTGCCGTAAGTGAAAATGTCAAGCTTGAAAGTATATTCATAATAAGTCCGTAAACGCCCGTACCGCTTATCGTCATAAACTCCAAAAAAGGAACTAACACCGATATAAACACTGCGGAAAGCGGTCCGAAGAACATTGCCGACACGGTAATAATTACGTCCTTAAAATCCATTGTGAGAAATCCGCCTATATCGGGAATCCTCAAAATTATCATAGATAAATACGCAAGCGCCGCAAACATCGCAACGCCCGTCATTTTCTTTAGCTTTTCTATATGCGCTCGTCTGTTCATAAAAAAATCCTCCCTACACAAATTATGCGGGAGAAGATATTATATTCCTATTATTTAAGAGCTCGGAAAATTTAGGTCAGAAGCGTCGTTCTTCAAGGCGTGAGGCGTACATACGTACGTCGAGCCTTGAAAACGGCGGTAAAAAAAGTCCGATAAAAATTGAAATCCGTAAGGATTTCTACCTTAAAAGCTCCGACTTATAAATTTTAAAATAAATCAAGACTATATATTTATTATCTTACGGACTTTTTTGGTCTGACCAAATTTTACAGCTCTTTAGGATATTATCTTCTCTCATCCGGACTATACCGTCGGTGCAGGAATTTCACCTGCTCGGCTCTTTCGAGTTAGCGGACTTTTACCGCCGGTATGGAATTTCACCATTCCCCAAAGATATTTTGATTTTCATCGAAAAACCGCTTTTACTATCATATTTCATATAGCAAAAGCGGAATTTCATTTATTTAGGTGCTTCTATTTAAGCTATTTGCGTTATTGCAAATTACTCAATGATAGAAGAAACGACACCGGAACCAACGGTTCTACCACCCTCACGGATAGCGAAACGAAGTCCATCCTCGATAGCGATAGGAGTGATAAGCTCAACAGTCATATCAACGTTATCGCCAGGGCGGCACATCTCAACGTCAGCGGGAAGACCGATAACGCCGGTAACGTCGGTTGTTCTGAAGTAGAACTGAGGTCTGTAACCAGCCAAGAAGGGCTTCTTACGTCCGCCTTCCTTCTCAGTAAGAACGTAAACGTGACCTACGAACTTGGTGTGGGGGTGTACAGAGCCGGGCTTTGCAAGAACCTGACCACGCTCGATCTCGTCCTTTGCTACGCCACGAAGGAGCGCACCGATGTTATCACCTGCTTCTGCCTGGGGAAGAAGCTTGTGGAACATCTCAACTCCGGTAACGGTGGTGTTCTTCTTCTCGTCGGAAAGACCAACGATTTCAACAACGTCACCAACCTTAACAGTACCTCTCTCAACTCTACCGGTTGCAACAGTACCACGACCAGAGATCGAGAATACGTCCTCAACAGGCATAAGGAAGTCAAGGTCAGCCTGACGGTCAGGAGTAGGAATGAAGCTGTCAACAGCATCCATAAGCTCGAGAATTGCTGCATACTCGGGAGCGCTGAGGTCAGTGCTTGCAGAGGTAAGAGCGTCACGAGCAGATCCGCGGATGATAGGAGTATCATCGCCGGGGAAGTCGTAAGAAGAAAGAAGATCTCTGATCTCCATATCAACGAGGTCAAGAAGCTCCTCATCGTCAACGAGGTCGGTCTTGTTCATGAATACAACGATTGCAGGAACGCCAACCTGACGAGCGAGAAGAACGTGCTCTCTGGTCTGCTGGAGAGGTCCATCAGTACCTGCAACAACAAGGATAGCACCGTCCATCTGAGCTGCACCGGTGATCATGTTCTTAACGTAGTCAGCGTGACCGGGGCAGTCAACGTGAGCGTAGTGACGGTTGTCAGTCTCGTACTCAACGTGTCTGGTATTAATTGTAATACCTCTTGCTCTCTCTTCGGGAGCGTTATCGATCTGGTCGTAAGCCATAGCCTCTACGCCGCCGCCTGTCTTAAGAGAAAGGGTCTTAGTAATAGCAGCAGTAAGAGTGGTCTTACCGTGGTCAACGTGACCGATAGTACCAATGTTTACATGGGGCTTTGTTCTTTCAAATGTAGCCTTGGACATTTTTTAAATCCTCCGTATTGTGAAAATTTATTTTTTTGTTTTTTGGGTTTAATGAATTACTTTTTTGCTCTTGCAGTAATGATTTCTTCCTGAATGGACTTAGGAACTTCAGCGAAGTGGCTGGGCTCCATAGAATACTGACCGCGTCCCTGCGTCATAGAACGAAGTGCGGTTGCGTATCCGAACATTTCAGAAAGAGGAACCATTGCAGTAATCTGCTGAGCACCGCTTACGGGATCCATAGACTGAATCTGTCCGCGGCGTGAGTTAAATCCGCCGATAACATCGCCAAGATAATCATCGGGAACAACGGTTACAACCTTCATTATCGGCTCGGTGAGAACGGGGTTAGCCTTTCTCATAGCCTCCTTGAATGCCATAGATCCTGCGATCTTAAATGCCATTTCAGAGGAGTCAACCTCGTGGTAAGAACCGTCATAAAGTGTTACCTTTACGTCAACTACGTTGTAGCCTGCAAGAACACCGTTCTGCATAGCACCCTGAATACCCTGATTAACAGGCTCGATGAATTCCTTCGGAATTGCACCACCGGTAACGGCATTGATAAACTCATATCCCTTACCTGCCTCCTTAGGCTCAAGCATCATCTTAACGTGACCGTACTGACCTGAACCACCGGACTGTCTCTTGTACTTGCACTCGTGGTCAACCTTCGCACGGATGGTTTCCTTATATGCAACCTGAGGCTTACCGATGTTTGCCTCTACCTTAAACTCACGGAGAAGTCTATCTACGATGATTTCAAGGTGAAGCTCACCCATACCTGCGATAATTGTCTGACCTGTTTCCTCGTCAGTGTAGGTACGGAACGTGGGGTCTTCCTCTGCGAGCTTAGAAAGCGCGATACCCATCTTCTCCTGACCTGCGCGGGTCTTGGGCTCGATAGCAACACGAATAACGGGCTCGGGGAATTCCATATTTTCAAGAATGATAGGATGCTTCTCATCGCAGAATGTATCACCGGTTGTGGTATTCTTAATACCCGAAACTGCAGCGATATCACCACTGTAGCAGCAATCTATATCCTTACGGTCATTAGCATGCATCTGCAAAATACGTCCGAAGCGCTCTCTTGAGCCCTTGCTGGAGTTAAATGCAGTTGTACCTGCCTCGATCATACCCGAATATACGCGGAAGAAGCAGAGCTTTCCAACGAACGGGTCTGTCATTATCTTAAATGCAAGTGCGGAGAAGGGCTCCTCGTCAGATGCCTTTCTTTCTTCCTCCTCGTCGGTATCAGGGTTAATACCCTTGATAGCGGGAATATCAAGAGGAGAAGGCATATAGTCGATAACTGCGTCAAGAAGCTTCTGTACGCCCTTGTTCTTATAAGAGGTTCCGCAAACGACGGGAACTATCTGGTTAGCTATGGTAGCCTTTCTAAGAGCAACCTTAAGCTCGTCAATAGTGATCTCCTCGCCCTCAAGGAACTTCTCGAGAAGCTCGTCGTCGGTTTCGCAAATAGCTTCAACCATTGCCGCACGGTACTCCTCTGCGAGATCCTGCATATCTGCGGGAATCTCCTCAATTCTCATATCCTTACCGAGATCGTCATAGTAAACGTCGGCTTCCATGTTCATAAGGTCGATAATACCTCTGAACTGTGCCTCCTTACCGATAGGAAGCTGAATCGGAACTGCATTTGCATGCAATCTTTCCTTCATCATCGATACTACGCGGAAGAAGTCTGCACCGGTAATGTCCATCTTATTTACATAAGCCATACGCGGTACACCGTACTTATCTGCCTGACGCCATACGGTTTCGGACTGAGGCTCAACGCCTCCCTTTGCACAAAGAACAGTTACAGAACCGTCAAGTACACGAAGTGAACGCTCAACCTCAACGGTGAAGTCAACGTGACCGGGGGTATCTATAATGTTAATTCTGTGTGTGTTTGCTTTTGCTGCGGCAGGATCATTGTGGTACTTTGTCTGCGCCCAGAAGCAAGTGGTTGCAGCGGACGTAATAGTGATACCTCTCTCCTGCTCCTGAACCATCCAGTCCATGGTAGCAGCACCCTCGTGGGTTTCACCGATCTTATGAGTCTTTCCTGTATAGAAAAGAATTCTCTCGGTGGTTGTTGTTTTACCGGCATCAATGTGTGCCATGATACCGATATTTCTTGTCATCTGAAGTGAATATTCTCTAGCCATTTATTTACTCCTCATTTTTTATACTTTATAAAAATTTTGGTAAAAACGGCACAGATCAATATCTGTAGTGAGCAAACGCCTTGTTTGCTTCTGCCATGCGGTGCGTTTCTTCTTTCTTCTTGAAAGCTCCGCCCATGCTGTTTTTAGCATCGATAAGCTCTGCAGCAAGACGCTCAGCCATAGTGCGCTCACCGCGGTTTCTCGAATAAGCTACGAGCCAACGCAAGCCAAGTGTCTGGCGACGCTCTGCTCTAACCTCCATAGGTACCTGATAGGTTGAACCGCCTACACGGCGAGCCTTAACCTCCAATACAGGCATTACGTTTTCAAGCGCAGCCTGAAATACGTCGAGTGCGCTCTCTCCAGCCTTAGCTTCGATTATAGCGAACGCATCATAAACAATTTTTTGGGCAACGCCCTTTTTGCCGTCGTACATAACGTTGTTAACAAGCTTTGTTACGAGCTTGGAGTTATACATAGGATCCGGCAAAACATCTCTTTTGGATATACGACCTCTTCTCGGCACTGTACTTCCCTCCTTCATTAAATATTATGAAATCATAGGTACTCAAAAGCATTCTCTTGTAAGCACACAGAGGTCTTGATAAACATTAAAATTTTAAAAAGACACAGTGTAGCTTTTTTGCTTTATACCTCTTTTAGACCTGAATTACTTTCGAATTACTTCTTCTTAGGTCTCTTTGCGCCGTACTTAGAACGGCTCTGGTTGCGGTTTGCAACGCCTTGAGCGTCAAGCGCTCCACGAATAATGTGGTAACGTACACCGGGGAGGTCACGTACTCTTCCGCCTCTGATAAGTACAACAGAGTGCTCCTGAAGGTTGTGTCCGATACCCGGAATGTAAGTGGTTGCCTCCATACCGTTGGTAAGTCTTACTCTTGCAATCTTACGAAGTGCGGAGTTAGGCTTCTTAGGGCTGGTGGTAGATACCTTTGTGCAAACACCTCTCTTCTGGGGTGATGCCTGATCGGTAGGAACGTTCTTAAGTGAGTCAAAGCCCTTCTGAAGTACGGGAGCCTTGGACTTAGAAACCTTATCCTTACGACCCTGCTTTACAAGCTGGTTAAACGTTGGCATTCTTCCTTTTTCCTCCTTATTAGAATTTTAATGTTTATCCTATTCACCAAATGACCGTTCAAATTGCTTTGAATCCTCAAATAGGCATAGTTAACCTATTTTTCATCCAATGAACGTTATTATTTTATCATTTTTTTGAGTCATTGTCAAGCGAGAGTTTATTTATAACCTCATTTTATCAAACTTTCTCCATTTTGCACAACTATATCATTATTTTATCAAGAGTTTTTGAACATTTTTTCGGTTCTTTTTTGGCTGTTTTTTTAAAAATATTCGAATTTGCACAATTTTTTCAATTTTATTTAAGGTTTATCGCGCTTCAATTTGTTTATTTTGCTAAAACCTGTATCCCGTCGGTCGAGCGCAGTTATTACGGTAAAAAATAAAACCCTCCGTGGAGAATTCTTTGAAAAGGACGATATTGAGGTAATAGGTAAGAAGTAATAGTGAAGAAGTAGGCTATAATTTCATAAAGAAATCGGGGAACGAAGTTAAACATCCCCCGACGCAAAGAACGACTCTTGGCTGTCGGCACTGCCGACCTTTCTTCCTAAGAAAGTTTTCCCCGAGTGAAACAAAATCTAACTCCTTTATCCGCTTTTTCTTTGACACACAAGGCGCAAAGAAAAAGGCTTAGCAAAAAGAAACGCCGTTTTATGGGCACAGCCCAAACCCGCAAGCTTTTGAAAAAGCTTGACCAAAACTTTCCTGCGTGGGTGCAGTGCGAACATTTGTGGCTCGCCGGTCGAGCGTACTATGTTATTTGAATTTCCCCGTTTGAAAGTTTTTGGCGCTACCTTTTTTCAAAAAGGTAGCAAAAATCCTTAACACAAGCTAACCAATTTTAAAAAAATATAAAATTTTTAAACTTTTTTTCAAAAAAGTATTGCATTTTTAAAAAAAGTGTGGTATAATAACAAAGTCGCAAGGACATGGCCCATTGGTCAAGCGGTCAAGACGCTAGCCTCTCACGCTGGAAACTCGGGTTCGATTCCCGGATGGGTCACCAACAAAAAACTAAATCGAACACTTCGGTGTTCGATTTTTGTTTTTTGAATGAAGCACACCTTTCGGTGTATTAAGACGCTTCGCTAATGAAGATGGCTTCGCCTAATGAAGTCGCTTCGCTAATTTTTTGTGTGCTTCGCTTCATACGAACGTAGTGAGTGCTTCATTGTTGCGAAGCAACTACTTCATTTTGACGAAGTCAATACTTCATTTAAATAAAAACCATCAGGGAACAGCGTTTCAATGCCGTTCCCTTTTGTTTATTTAAAAAAGTAATGATTACCTATGCGGAAAGCAAATGGGCGATTATTCGATATCCAGCTTGACGTAGCGTATTTCGGGTTGACGAAAAACAGTATCTCGTCGGAAACCGAATACCCCTCAAGGCAGATTTTTGCCGCTACTATACTTTCCTCGGTAGGCGCGTTATAAATCGTTCCGTAGGACACGGGCGAAAACTGCGTTCCGTGCTTTCTATCAAATATCACTCCGTAAACGGTATTCGGATATAAGCTACTCGCCTTTCGGTTAAGCACGACGTTTCCTACCGCTATCTTACCCAAAAGCGGCTCTCCCCTTGCCTCGGCGCTTATAATTCTCGACAGCCAATAAAGGTCTGTATCATTATAAAACCTTGCTCCCGAAACAAACGGCGCAGCGCTTTCACTAATAAGCACGCTCCTTGTCGAACCGTCCCACGCAACGTCACACGATAGCGCCGCCGCAAGAGGACGTATCGGCACGAAAAGTCTATCGTTAATATTTTTTACACCGGTAGGTAAATAAAGAATTCTGCCCGATGCGTCGATATATTTCGCTCCGTCCTTAATTTTTATCGAAATTCCGCCCTTTTTAACGGTTGCGGTTTTGCTTGATGCGCTCCACGAAACAGACTCTGCGCCCATTTCCTCGCTAAACGCACGAACGGGAACGTATGTAACCGACTCGATAATAGCGCTTTCCTCGGCTAATATCCGTCTTCCGTTATTATACACGCTCACGCTTGCCGCTCCCTCGGGAAAATCGTATTTTCGCTCTGCCTCCGCCGCCTCAACGGTAACTATAAAAATTGCGCAAAAGCAGATACAAAAGAAGATTGCAAAAGCTCGAAAAAGCCTTTGCATACGCTTCTCGCGTGCCGTAAAATTAAAATCCTTTTGATTTTGCTTCATTTATAAAAACCTCCTTTTTAAAGCTTTCTTTCATGTATCCTCCTTTCGTTTTTCTGTAATAATTATACCATATTTCAGCCCCTGCTTCAAGCGGTAATATTTGACAGTAGAAAAGCACCTCACAGAGTCGCTAAAAACCGAGTTTTTTTACGTTATCCTCGCTTTATATTGACATTTAAGATGAATTATGTTATAATAATTCTGTATGTGATTTAATGCCGTAAAGGTAATACGGCGACTTTTATATAGATAATTTGGAGGAAAATCTCTTGAAAAACAGTATGAAGCTTCGCTCGGGCGCAACTATTTACCAGATAACAAGCGCAGAAGCGGAAAAGAAAAACTATCTTACACGTCAAACTCTCACGATGCTGCATCTTATGCCCACGGGCGACCCTGCCGCCTACAATCTCTCAGAGGAGGGCGAGGTAATTTATTATTTTGACGCAAGCCGTGTTGTTGAAGCGCCGCCCGAAACCTGGTACTTTCCCACCGCTCGCAAGGATTCGATAACCTTAAGCAGCGGAACTACTATTCCGCGAATGAGCACAAAAAACGCCGCCGCATCGGGATTTTACTGTGCGGAAAGACTGCGCAAAATGCACTATGAGCCAATCGAGGAGCCTGTTGCCTACACTTTGCGCGCAGATAAAACAGTGCTTTATTTTTACGATAAGCGCACTGCAAACAAGCTTCCTCAGCCCTGCGTTAAGTGCAAGCAGGACGTTCGCTACAAGCGCAAGCTCTGCAAGGCGTGCTATGAAGCCGATATGGCTATTCGACGCATCGAGGGCGACGCTCACAGAAACGCATTCTACAATATGGACCGCGCAAGAATCCTCTTTTTCGACCTCGAATTAACGGGATTTTACGACCACGATGAAATTCTTTCGATAACCATTATCGACGGAAACGGCAAGCTTATTATGGATACCCTTGTAAAGCCGATAAACAAAACAAAGTGGAAGAAAACCGAGAAAATTCACGGAATTACGCCCGAAATGGTGGTTGATTCCCCCACGCTTGAAATGCTTACTCCCGATATAAAGCGTATTTTTGAAAACGCAGACCACATTATCGCTTACGGTGTTTCAACCGATTACAGTCACATCAAATACATATACGAAACCAACGAGGAGCGTGAGGCGCTTCACAACAAGGTGCTTTGCTGCGCAACCGAATTTGTGCGCTACACTCACGAGGTTCGCCCCGACATAGTTCACGCTTCACTAACCGACGCTATGGCGTGCTTTGAGATAGAATGGGACGGAATTGCCCACTCCTCTGCCGCCGACACCTACGCCTGCCGCAAGGTTTGGGAGGTGCTTTTCCCCAATTATTATAAGAATTAATCAAACAAAAAACGAATTAAGGAATTAAATCGATGAAACAAAAGGAAATCTTGCTTTGCAAATACGGTGAAATAGTATTAAAGGGCGCAAACCGCAAATATTTTGAGGATATGCTTAGCCGTGAAATGAAAAAACGTGCTCGCGCATACGGTAGCTTTGACATTTACCGCTCGCAAAGCACTATATACATAGAGCCAAAGAACGAGGATGCGGATTTTGACGGAATGTTCCTTGCCGCTCAAAAGGTTTTCGGAATTACAACGGTTGCACGCGCCGCCGTTTGCGACAAAAGCCTTGACGAAATAAAGCGAGTTGCCGCAGAATATATACCTCAATTTCTTGACGGAAAGCGTACCTTTAAGGTTGAGGGAAAGCGCTCCGATAAGTCATTTCCGCTCGACTCAATAGCTCTTGCCCGTGAGATTGGCGGCGCTATTCTTTCGGCTTATCCGAAAATAAAGGTCGACGTGCATAACCCCGACGTGGTAGTTCGTGTTGAAATTCGAGAGTTTGGCGCTTACGTTTCCGCAGGAGCGGTCAAGGGTGCTTGCGGTATGCCGATATCGACTAACGGAAAGGGACTTCTTCTCCTTTCGGGAGGAATAGACTCACCCGTTGCGGGCTATATGATGGCAAAGCGCGGTGTAAAAATCGAGGCTCTGCACTTCGAGTCATTCCCCTACACAAGTGAGCGCGCAAGAGAAAAGGTGCTTGAGCTTGCCTCTATTCTCGGAGAGTACGCAGGAGAGATAAAGGTTCATATTATTTCTCTTACCCACGTTCAAGAGGAGCTTGTTAAAGCGTGTCAGGAGGACTATTTCACCCTGCTTTTGCGTCGATATATGATGACGCTTGCAGAAAGAGTTGCAAAGGATAACGGTTGCTCCGCTCTTATCACAGGCGAAAGCCTCGGTCAGGTTGCATCGCAAACAATGCAAGCGCTTGGAGTAACAGATGCGGCGGTTAATATGCCCGTATTCCGTCCTTGTATCGGTATGGATAAAGAGGAAATAATAACTATCTCGCGCAAAATGGGAGCATTTGAAACCTCTATTCTTCCCTTTGAGGATTGCTGCACGGTATTTACACCTAAGCATCCGAAAACCAAGCCCGAGCTTGCTAAGGTGCTTGTAGAGGAGCAAAAGGTCGACTTTAACGCGCTTTGCGACGAGGCGTACGAATCGCTCTACACCGTTACGATAGAGCCGAAATATTAATTTATGAGTAAAATCGCAAGAATGAAAATATTATCGGTGGCGATAACGGTTTTAACGGTATTGCTTATCGTATCAAGCGCAATAGCACTGCCGATACTTATAAGACCGTTTTACTATCTGCAAATAGAGCCGCTACGGCTTCCGCAAAGAACCGGGCTTACCTTTAGCGATATAAAATTTGCATATGACGAAATGATGGACTATTGCTTGGGACTCCGACCCGACTTCTCGGCAGGTATTCTCAAATATTCCGAGGAGGGAGTGTCGCACTTTGCCGACGTGAGAGCCTTGTTTTTTGCAGATTTTATCATTATAGGGATTTCGTCGGTCGCTCTTATCGTTATTGCAATAATAATAAAGAAAAAAAGGCTTGCGCCATATAGATTTTTAGGCAGAAGCGCCCCGTTTTGGAGTGTCGCCTCTATTGGCGCTATATGCGTTCTTATAGGCATATCCTGCGCTATAAATTTTACCGAAACCTTTATTTTCTTTCATAAAATATTTTTTATCGGTAAAACCAATTGGTCATTCAAGCCAAGTCAAGACCCTATAATACATCTTCTTCCAAATGAATTTTTTAGTAATTGTGCAATTTTTATATTTGCAACGATTTTAATTGCCTCAATAGGAATCTTGCTTTACGAATTTTATCCAAGAAAAACAATGAATAAATAATAAAAAGAACTCTCTTGCTGAGGGTTCTTTTTTGATATATTGATTATTTTGTTATTTTTAACTCAGGGAAAAGCAAATTCAAAGCCTTCCCCTTGAGGGTAGCGAAGCGGCACGAGGGTCTTAGAAAACAATTGAGTATTGTTTTCCCCCGAGTGTGACCGAGCCGCAGCGAGACGGGTGCCGAGCCTGCGAGGCGGATGAGGTGTAGCCGCAGGCGTTATGAATGAAGAAAAGCAAAATTTCAATCTTTTTCCACCTCATCCGTCAACCACATCACTCGCTTCGCTCCCTTGGGTTGACACCTTCCCCTCAAGGGGAAGGCTATGAGGTGCAGTGCAAACATCTATTGTTCATCCGTCGAGCGCAAAATGTAAATTTAGACAACCCCCGATTGAAAGTTTTTGGCTCTACCTTTTTTCAAAAAGGTAGCAAAAAAATTCCTAACACCAACTAACTCCCTACTCCGCTTTTTCTTTGACACACAAGGCGCAAAGAAAAAGGCTTAGCAAAAAGAAACGCCGTTTTTATGGGCTCTGCCCAAACCCGCAAGCTTTTGAAAAAGCTTGACCAAAACTTTCCTCCGTGGGTGCAGTGCGAACATTGACGGCTCATCGGTCGAGCGCAGGATGTTATTTAAAATCCCCCCGTTTGAAAGTTTTTGGCGCTACCTTTTTTCAAAAAGGTAGCAAAAATTCCTAACACAAGCTAACTATATCTCGCAATTAAATCTCAATCCTCAACGTCTTCCGCTTCTTTCTTGAAGCCGCAGGATTTACTGTGACAGAAAATAATGCTCTGACCCTTTTTACGGTAAAGAATTTCACCGCATTCGGGACATTTTTCATTCGTAGGCATATCCCAAGACGAGAAATCGCAGGTGGGATATTTTTCGCAGCTATAAAATACCGTCTTATTTTTGCCGTTCTTCATAACTATTTTCGAGCCGCACTTAGGACAAGGCACGCCTATATCCTTAGTTTTCTGCTTTGTAAAGCTACACGCAGGGAAGCGTGAGCAAGCAAAGAAGCTGCCATATCGTCCGTTACGTTGAATCATATCAGCACCGCAAAGCTCGCATTTGAAGTCTGCAACTATCTGCTTCTTTTCCTTTTGCTCGCTCTGCTCGGGAGTAGTCAAGGGCTTAGTATTCTTGCACTGCGGATAATTGGGACAAGCGGCAAACTTACCAAAGCGGCCGTTCTTTACAATCATTTTACTTCCGCACTTGTCGCAAATTATATCGGTTTCCTCAACGGGAACGTCAAGCTCTGCGCCCTTTATCTTCTCATCTGCCTCGGAAAGCTCCTTTTCAAAGCCCTGCCAGAAGCTCTCAAGCACGCGCTTCATATCAACGCCGCCCTGCTCGATTGAGTCGAGGTCGTTTTCCATTTCAGCGGTGAACTTATAGTTAACGATATCGGGGAAGCTCTCTATCATAAGCTTATTAGTTAGCTCTCCCGTAGGCGTGGGAACAAGAGATTTACCCTCTCGCTTAACGTAATTTCTCGAAATTATCGTTGAAATAATAGTCGCAAAGGTACTCGGTCTACCTATACCCATTTCCTCAAGGAATTTAACGAGCGATGCATCGTTATAACGCGCGGGAGGCTCGGTAAAGTGCTTATCGGGATTTATCGAAACGGTTTTAAGCGCTTCGTTTTCCTTAAGTGCGGGAAGACGAATATTCTTCTGCTCGCTTACCTCGTCGGAATTTTGCTTAGTATCGTCCTCGCTCTCCTCATAAACCGCCATATATCCTTGGAAATCAACGGTATAACCGCTTGCGCGGAAGATGTAGGATGCGCTCTCACAGTCAACGGTTACGGTTGAAAGCAACGCAGACTCCATCTGGCTTGCAACAAATCTCTCCCAGATAAGCTTATAAAGCTTAAACTGATCGTTAGTTAAATATTTTCTTATCTTCAAGGGCTCTATACCAACACGCGACGGACGTATAGCCTCGTGCGCGTCCTGAGCAGATGCGCGCGACTTATATATTCTCGGTGTTGCGGGACAATAGCTATCTCCGTATTTATCCGCAATATAGCTCTTTGCCTCTGCCATAGCATCGTTTGATACACGCAAGGAGTCGGTACGCATATATGTTATAAGACCTTGAACGCCACCGTTCTCACTTCCGATATTAATACCCTCGTAAAGCTCCTGCGCAACCTTCATTATCTTTTGCGACTGAAATCCGAGCTTCTTTGCCGCCTCCTGCTGCATAGTCGAGGTAGTAAAGGGAGGCGCAGGAAGCTTTTTCTTCTTTGCCGTCTTTACCGAGCTTACCGAAAAGGGCGAGCCGCTTACTGCACCGAGAACCTTTTGCGCATCCTCGGCGGAGGAAAGCTTAATTCTTCCCTTTTTATTTCCGTAAAAGCGTACGTTAAACTCTTTATCATCAAGCGTAGCAAGCGTTGCGTCTATCGTCCAATACTCAACGGGCACAAACGCGCGGATTTCCTCCTCACGCTCACAAATTATTCTCGTTGCAACAGACTGAACTCGTCCTGCCGAAAGACCGCTTCTTACGTTCTTCCAAAGAAACGGAGATATTTTATATCCCACAATTCTATCAAGTATTCTTCTTGCCTGCTGAGCGTCAACAAGATTCATATCAATACGGCGAGGCTCTTTAATTGCCGCCTTTACCGCCGTTTTCGTAACCTCGTTAAAGGTAACTCTGAGAGTTTCCTCAACGGGTATGCCGAGCGCCTGCGCCAAATGCCAGGAGATTGCCTCTCCCTCTCGGTCAGGGACGGTTGCAAGGAATACCTTACTCGCATTCTTCGCTTCCTTGCGAATATCCTTGATAAGATCTCCCTTTCCTCTAATATTTATATAGTGCGGCTCAAAGCCGTTCTCAATATCAACTCCAAGACTGCTCTTAGGGAGATCTCTTACGTGTCCCTTTGAAGCAATTACCTTATAATTAGAGCCAAGATAGCTCTTTATTGTGGATGCCTTTGACGGTGACTCCACTATAACCAGATTTGCCATCGTTCTTCCTCTTTTTATTTTATAATAATTTTATAATAATTTTATTTAACTTTTATCTTTGCTCTTTTAGCCTTAGTTTCTCATATAAAGCCCACCGGGTAGCGAGCTTACAAGTCCCATAATTTCGAGCATAGTAAGCGCGGTAATAATATCCGCCGTAGAAAGCCCCGAGCAGGCTATACGGTCAACGCTTACGGGTGACTTGCAGGGTATAGCCTCGAAAACCGTTGCAGTTTTTTCGTCAAGTCCGTAATCCCTTGCGGTTGACGTAGGAGCAGATGTCACCTCTCGCGCCTCGCAAACCTTATCGCCCTCACTCTTTTCTACGCTCTGCGGCTCGGAAATAATATTATCAAATCCAAGCTGCTCGATGCTAAGCTGCTCGATTTTCGGCAAACGGCTCTCGTCACGCTCTGCCTTTTGATGTGTTGCCGTCTGCTCAAGGTTATTTTCCTGCGCTCTCGTCACGCTCTTGGTCGAACGCCTTGAGCCTATTATCGGAGCGGCATTAAGACGCTCGTTTTCCTCACATTTATCGGGAATAGAATATTTTTTCTGCGCCTCAACAACGTCGATTGCGTTATCGCGTGCGGCATCTAATTTTTTCATTATTTCCGTGGCGCTAAGTTTATGAAAATAAAGCCTATAATGACTTATAATATCCTCAACCGAAATTGCCGCGTATGCGCCTATGCGAAGAAGCTCGTTAGGCCCTTCTGCGGTAGGCTCTCCGACGTTACCCGGGAAAGCGAAAAGCTCTTTACCCTGATCGAGCGCAAGATTTGCCGTTATCATCGCTCCGCTTTCCTTACGGCACTCGGTAACGAAAACTCCCTGCGAAAGTCCGCTTATTATTCGGTTTCTTTGCGGAAAATAATATCTTTGCGGTGACTCGAGCGGTGGATATTCACTGATAAGCGCTCCATTTTTTATAACCGCCTCACGCAAGCGAGAATGTGCCTTTGGATAAACTATACCGACTCCACAGCCAAGTATCTGCGCCGTAGGCTCACCGCCCTCAATAGCACCGCAGGCTGCCGCCGCATCAACTCCGAGAGCAAGACCGCTCACAACGCAAACGCCAAGTGAAGAAAGCTCGTATGAAAATTTATAAGCCGCGGCTCTGCCGTAGCGACTCATTTTTCTCGTTCCGACTATTCCAATGCAAAGCTTATTATTAAAATCGGGGAAATTACCCAAGCAATAAAGCACCACGGGCGGGTCCTCGATAAGACGCAAGCGCTCAGGATATTTCTCATCGCCAAACGTGATAACCTCTATTCCGCTTCTCTTGCAATACTCATAAATAGCGACCGCCTTTTGAAGATCGCGCCTGCAAAGTCTATCCTTAAATTTATCGGAAAACTTAGTCCCAAGCTGCATAACCTCGTCATTATGGAGATTATACACGTCGATAGGATCTCGGTAAAGACTGTAAAGCTTTGTAAAATATTTAGAGCCATAGCCGCATTGTTCGGCAAGCCATATCCAATATAAAGTATTATCCTTAATTTTACTTTCTATCTTACTTTCTATCTTACTTTCCATTACCTTAATTCACCCCCGAAACTAAAGCATATCAAATTTTATAATCAATTTTTACGTTTCGCCTTATTTAGCGCGTACAGTTTCCCAAATGCATATTGCGGCAGCCGCTGCAGCATTCAAGGACTCACTGCCCTCGGTCATAGGAATAATCGCAACTCCGCTTGCCGCCTTAACGGTAGCCTCGGAAAGTCCGTGTCCCTCGTTTCCTATCACAAAGGCATCACCCTCGGAAAGCTTAAGCTCTCCGATTTTTTCGGCATTGTCTGTTAGTGCCGTTGCGTATATTCTTCGGTTGTTTTTATCGTTTTCGTTATTTATAAGCGACGAAATAAGCATTGGAAGCTCCTCTTGCTTTACGATGTCAATATCAAGAGAGAACAGTCCACCCATCGCCGCGCGCACCGTTTTAGGATTATAAAGGTCGGCGCAATCGTCGGTGATAATAAGTCGGTCTATTCCAAGCGCCGCCGACGTTCTTATAACCGTTCCGAGATTTCCGGGGTCTCGCAAGGACTCAGCCAAAAGAATACGCTTCTCCCTTGCAACGGTATAATCGCAAGCCGAGGATATTTCCCGATGCTTTTTATCAATAAAGCGAGCAACGGTAATAACGCCCTCGGGAGAGCTTTCCTCGCTCATTTTATCAAATATCTGCTCACTGACGTACACAATCTTGCTTTCGTCGATATCGCGACTCCTAATAAGCGAGCTTATCTTTTCAAAAACACCGTCAGTTATAGCCTCGCTAACGGCAATAAGCTCTATATCCAAGCCCTTTTTTGCCGCCTCGCAAAGAAGCTTTATACCGTCAAAGCGAAAGAGTCCCTCCCGTCTGCGCGACTTTTTTTCAAGTAATGAGCAAATGCGCTTTACCGTAGGATTTTGCCTTGATGTAATGATTTCTCTTGCAAAATTTTTATCTGTCACAACAGACGCCCCCCTCTCGTTAAGACTGTAATTTTAATGCTTTTTAATGCAAAAAGCATTTTTTTAACACACTCCTAAATACAGAATAAAACCCGTCGTGGACGGGTTTTAGTTGTTAAATTAAAGAGCTGCCTTTGCCTTTTCTACAAGCGCGGTGAACGCTGCGGGATCAGCAATTGCTATCTCGGAAAGCATCTTTCTATTGAGTGCGATGCCTGCCTTCTTAAGACCGTTCATAAAGGTAGAATAGTTCATACCGTTTGCCTTAGCAGCAGCAGAGATACGAGCGATCCAGAGTCTTCTGAAATCTCTCTTCTTCATCTTTCTTCCTGCGAAAGCATAGTTTCCGCTCTTGAGTACAGCCTGCTTAGCCATCTTGAAGTGCTTGGACTTTGCGCCCCAGTAGCCCTTCGCAGCCTTTAACATTTTATTTCTTCTCTTACGGGTCATCATTGCGCCCTTAACTCTTGCCATTTTAATTTTCCTCCGTTATTCTAATTACTCTAAATTACCTGTTTACTTGTGAAGCTGCTATTAATTACTTCTGAATGAGGGTTCTGATGTTAGCGGTCATAGCGTCGCTAAGAATAGCACCCTGACGAAGATGTCTTTTTCTCTTTGCAGTCTTAAGACCGGTGTTGTGTCTGTGATGGCAGTGTCCCATCTTTACCTTACCAGAAGCGGTAACAGAAAATCTCTTGGCAGAAGCCTTATGTGTCTTTACTTTTCCCATTTTAATATATCTCCTTAATTTATTTTTTAAATTATTTTAAATTTATAAATTTTAAATTTATTTTTGCTTTATAGGATTGATTATCATACTAAGCTGTCTACCGTCAAGAACGGGAGCCTTGTCAACCGTTCCGACCTCGGAGCATACGTCGATAAACTTCTGCATAAGCTCTTGACCTATGCCGATGTGGGTCATTTCTCTACCCTTGAAGCGCATTACCACTCTTACCTTGTTTCCGCTTTCAAGAAACTTCTGCGCGTGTCTTGCCTTAGTTTCAAAATCGTGCGTATCGATTCTACAGGAAAGCTGAATTTCCTTCATTTCAACGGGCTTGTTCTTCTTGATGTCTTTTTCTTTCTTTTCTTTTTCGTAGCGGAACTTTCCGTAATCCATTATTCTGCATACGGGCGGTTGAGCCTGAGGAGCCATAAGCACGAGATCGTACCCCTTATCGTAAGCCATTGAAAGCGCGTCCTCGGATGACATAATGCCGATTGCCTCGCCATCAACTCCGACAACTCTTACCTCCTTGAGCTTTATCTCCTCGTTTATTAATAAATCCTTTGCGCTGCTAATAATAACACCTCCATAGCACCTTGTAGCCTTTTAAGCCATTTTAAATAAAAAAATACGCGCGAAGATACTCCGCACGCAAAACATATATATTCGGCACCGCAGTCTTCTCCTAACTGCCGCGCTTTATATAGCGTATTGAACCGATGCTCGCCCTTGCGGCACGGTGAGAACGGAGTGTTCTTCTTCCTTGTGCATATATTTTACCACACTGCCCCCCCGTTTGTCAATAGCTTTTTTGAATTTTTTTATTTTTTCGAAAAAAGTAGGATTTTAGATGACGGATGAGGTGTCCTTTTTTAAAAAAACAATGATCCTTTATCCGCTTTTTCTTTGACACACAAGGCGCAAAGAAAAAGACTTAGCAAAAAGAAACGCCGTTTTTATGGGCGCTGCCCAAACCCGCAAGCTTTTGAAAAAGCTTGACCAAAACTTTCCTGCGTGGGTGCGGTGCGAACAAAGCGTTTTTACCCCTTTCACCGTTTGAAGGTTTTTGGCGCTACCTTTTTTCAAAAAGGTAGCAAAAATCCTAACACAATCTAACCCCCTACTCCGCTTTTTCTTTGACACACAAGGCGCAAAGAAAAAGGCTTAGCAAAAAGAAACGCCATTTTATGGGCTCTGCCCAAACCCGCAAGCTTTTGAAAAAGCTTGACCAAAACTTTCCTCCGTGGGTACAGTGCGAACAAAGCGTTTTTACCCATTTCCCCGTTTGAAAGTTTTTGGCGCTACCTT
>JAZRGA010000023.1:0-3805 GCA_045643945.1 Eubacteriales bacterium
TTTTTGTAGGAATTTTCGAGAAAAATCTCTCAAATTCCATTTTTATGTGTGTTTTTTAGCCGCGCTTTGGCCCTCTGGCGTACCTTTGTACGCCGACGAGAACCAAATCACGACTTCTGCATCTGAATGACTCAGCCCCAACCCTTTTCAAGGAACTCCCGACGGAGGCTTTATTTTTTTGCCACAATAACTGCGCTCGACCGACGAACAATAGATGTTCGCACCGTACCCACGCAGGAAAGTTTTGGTCAAGCTTTTTCAAAAGCTTGCGGGTCTGGGCAGAGCCCACAAAACGGCGTTTCTTTTGCTAAGCCTGCAAAAAAAGAGTGCGAATTGTTAGTTCGTACTCCTTTTTATTTATTATATAATTGATTATTAAGAATTAATTTTCAACTGCCTTGCGAATATTCCACTCATTAGCCTCGAGGAGCGCAATTGCCTCGTTTTCCTCGATTTTCTTTATCTCGCAAACGATGGAAATAACGCGCTTTCGAAGCTTTTCGTTGGTCGGTCGAAGATTTATCATAAGATTTTCATAAACTCGTCCCGTTTTTACCATAGCCGCAGTTGAAAGTATATTGAGAACGAGCTTTTGAGCCGTTCCCGCCTTAAGTCGGGTCGAGCCTGTTATTATTTCCGCGCCCGTATCGGTAAAAATCGCAATATCGGCGTTTTTCGCCAATAAACTATCGGCGTTTGAAGTCACTCCAACGGTAACGCAACCGTTAGCCTTTGCCCATTCAAGAGCGCCAAGCACGTATTTTGCTCCTCCCGCCGCCGAAATTCCAACGATAACGTCACCTGCGCGAAGTCTATCCTTGACGTCGAGAATACCGTTTTCGTAGCTATCCTCACCGCCCTCGCTCGCTTTAACGAGGCAATCGTATCCGCCTGCGATTATTCCGCTTACAAGGTCGGGTGAAACGCCAAAGGTTGGGGGACATTCCGAGGCGTCAAGCACACCGAGTCTACCCGACGTTCCTGCGCCTATATAATAAAGTCTGCCACCGTTTTCCATCGAAAAAGCAATAGCGTCAACCGCCTCGGCAATACTCTGTGCCGCATCCTCAACGGCTTTTACCGCAACGTAGTTTTCCTCGCTCATAAGCTTAACCATATCGAGCGTTGACATCTTGTCGATATGCGTGCTTTTAGGGTTTCTCTGTTCTGTTTTTAACATATTTTAATTTTAAAAATCAGTCTTCTTTTTTTCTTTTAATAACGATGCCTGCACCGCTAATCGTTGCAAGGGCGATAATGCTTGCGCCAACACCGATAGCCGAGCCGCATCCGTCGTTATCTGCCGCAGAGGTATCACTCTCAGAGCCCGATTCGCCTGCAACACCGCCTACGTTAAGATTTAAGGTAATAAGCTCGCAGGTCTTATTTGCAAGCTTAACAACGTAAGTAACCGTGTGCGCTCCTGCCGTTAAATCCTTTGTATCGGCAGCAATTTCAAAGCTCTTTGCCTTGTCGCCTGCCTTTTTCTTTGTGCTTGCATTTGCGGTAGTACCCTTAACGCCCATAACCGCGCTATCCTCGTTACCGTCAAAGTAATAGCCGAATTCCTTTATATCGTTAGTAAATCCTGCGTAACCCTTAATGCTAAGCTTCTGACCTGCCTCAAGAGTAATGCTATCCGTCGCTTCTATCTCGTTTCCGTCAATCGCATATTCCGAGATGCCGCTTCCGATATGCTCCTTTATTTTCTTAATATCGTCGGTAATTGCATATCTATTGGGCTTTACTGTTTCTGCCTCGGTAGGCTTTTCGGTTTCAATCTTTCCACCGGGCTCATAGCCGTTAAAGCCGTATTGCTTAACGATTGAGGGGTAGTCCTTATAGCATACGTTGTGGTCGAGAGAGCCACTCCAGCCGCTTATTTTTTTGCTTGAGGTGTATTGATACATACCGTATTTGTTTTTGTAATTTGCTGTTTTTGTGTTTTCGGGTAACATATTATTAAAGTAGTTAGCCATCCAGAACTCATACTTTTTACCGATGTTATTATCAAGTGTGCTTGCCATCCAACCGTTGTAACCGGGGTCAAACCAACCTGCATAGCCGTAAAGACCTACGAGATAGCCTGCATCACGCATTGTATCCATAAACGCATAGCAAACCTCGGCAGCGAGCTTAGAATTTTTTGCGTAAGCCGGCTGGTCCTCCCAAATTCTTCCGCTTTCAAAGTCGAGATAAACGGGATATTCAAAGGTTTTACCCTTTATGTATTCAAGGAAGCATCTTGCTTCTTCCTTTGCCTCGCTAACGCTCTTTGCCTGCGAATAGTAATAAGTACCGACGTTAAGTCCAACCTTACGCGCCTGAGCGTAAAAGTCCTCAAAATTGTAGTCCTTACGGTTAGAGCCTGCATTAAGCTTAACGCCCGCGCGAAGAATAACGTAGTCAAAGCCCGCATTCTTTATATGTTGAAGGTTTATTCCCGCCTGATGCTCGGAAATATCGAGTCCCTCGGCAACTATCTTACCTGTTCCCGCCATTGTCTGCTTATAGCCTCTGTCGTATCCCGTTTCTGCCGAAGCGCTGAAAGAGCCAAATATTGCAAATGTCGAAAGAATGGTCATTAATGTCAATATAATTGACACCGTTCTTTTAAATTTCATCATCTTTTTCTCCTTGTTTATGATTTTATTTTTGATTTGAATTATTATTTTCGTTACTTTCGTGAATAAGTCCGTATCTTGTAAGGAGCGACGAGCCTGTAAGTCCAACGCCTAAAAGAATAATTCCGACTATAAGCTCGATTACCGAAAATCCACCGTGTCCCCAGTTGAAATATACCTGAACGATATCGGGGTTTAGGAACATTGATGCTATCGAGCCAATGGAAAGACCGATTACAAAGTAAAAGGTTGCCGCTCTCCTCCACGCTAAAAGCTTTGAAAAGGCTTTTGAAATAATTATAAGTCCGATTCCAAATCCGCCTACCAAGCAAAGCATAAGAGCGATAAATGCGGGGTTTGCGAGTATGTAGTCAAGATGCACGCTATCCATTATCGGCTTAAACTGTCCGAGCGCCATCATTATTGCGGTTGCCGAAAGTCCGGGGATAAGCTGAGTTGCCGATATAAGCACGCCGAGCGGAACGTAAAGCAGGAATAAATACCACGGAAAGGAAGTAAACGCTTCGCTTGCTCCCTCTACCTCGATAAGAGCGGGCGGGTCGAGATAAACCGAAAGCGCTCCGATTCCGAGAGGGATAATCACGCCTATTACCATAAGTAAAATTCTTACACCGCTACTGCTTTCGCCCTTTATTTCGTTAAGTAATGCAGGGGACGCGCCAATCATAAGTCCTACGAATAAGCATATTACTACGAAAATATATTTTTCGAGTAATAGCTGAACGAGCAAAAATCCTGCCGCAAAGCCAATAACTGCGCCTATTCCTATTGGGATAAGGAATTTTACGCAATTTTTAAAGTCCTTAAATATATTTCCTATTGCGTAAAGCAAAGAGGCGTAAAGACCGAACATTATAGCCACGGTCGAGCCGCTTACACCCGGAATTATTACCGCAAGTCCGATAAAGAGTCCAAGCACGAACGCCTTTATCCAAGATTTTGCGGTGTAGGGCTTCAGCTCTACGCTATTATTTTCTTTTGTCATATTTTTTCTCCTTTTTTTAAAAACCAATAATCCATACTCCGCTTTTTCTTTGACACACAAGGCGCAAAGAAAAAGGCTTAGCAAAAAGAAACGCCGTTTTTATGGGCTCTGCCCAGACCCGCAAGCTTTTGAAAAAGCTTGACCAAAACTTTGCTGCGTGGGTGCAGTGCGAACA
>JAZRGA010000024.1:0-11224 GCA_045643945.1 Eubacteriales bacterium
AAAATGGGAATTGAAGAGGTTACAATTTGGAATTTCCTTAAGCTTGACAAAAAACACAAGACTTTAGAAAAATATTACAAATACGAAAATCAACTTCGTGCTGCAATCAACCCATATATTACGACATCTAATCCAAAAAAGAGAAAATCAACTATTTTAATTTGTGATGTTAATAAAGTCATTTCTTTAGTAGAGAAGGAATTTCCTAAGGCATATACAGAGCAGGTCAACGATGAAAAAGGAAACAGCATATTAAACATATATATCAAAAGTGAGGATTATACGAAGTTAATTGTTACGGCATTTATTGTAAAATCAACAAAGCAATAAAAAAGCTCTTATGAAGCCTTTTTGCATCATAAGGGCCTTTTATTTTTAATTATTTCATACAAGCTCAAGTATTTCCAAGGTCTGTTCGTCCATCTTTCCTTCAAAAAATACGTCTAACACCTTATGAAAAACAGAATTATTCTCACTCACAAGCGCAAACAGTGTCATCGAGGACCTTAATTTCACGCTATCATCGCCTAATATACTGTAAGCCGTCTTACCACTATGCTCGAGCAACGCCTCTGTAATTTCAAAAAGATTTTTCGACAAGACAGGATGCTCAAGATACGCCCTCGCCTCATCCAATCCGCTAATCGAGTAATAATCAGACTGCACACTCTTTCCCAATCCCTTTATCTGAGGAAAAATATACCACATCCAATGCGATTTTTTAAAGCCCGCTATTATCTCGGAAAGCGCAATTTTATAATCGAAATCATGCATAATTACAAAACGCTTTAAATTATAATCCTTCATATATTTTACTCCGTTTCCGCCAAAAATTTACCCCACCGCCTTTGTGCGAGGCTAACAAGCGTTGCCGCAACAACAAGCACTGCGCCCCACACAACTACCGTTTGCCAGAGTGGAAGCTTTAATAGTGCATAGCTCATTCCATAGGTTGAAATTGCGCTACCCGCATAATTTATTGCATTTGCTATTCCCGACACCGTTGACGAGCAGGAAAATCTCGCAAGCCTTGCGGGTAGCAGAACTATTACTATATGATTGAATGCAAACTGAAACAGATACGCAAGCGCATAAGTCGTCACAAATATTATTGCGTCGGGATATTGACCGATAAAATATCGGTTGGGTCTGAAAAATGCAAGCAAAAGCATTATTCCGATTGGAGCAAGACTCATTCCCATCAAAAAAGCCGCGCTTCGCATATCGTTTCTTTTAAATATCTTATAATAAACAAAATTCGCCACAAAAACTCCCGCTATTGACAAAATGGGAATTATTATTTCGAGCATTGCCGCCATTGATGCGCTCATAGAATATTGGTCATAAAGTATCGTTGGCATAAGCTCAACAACTCCGTTATAAAACAATCCGTGAACGAACATTGACGGAAGCATTATCGCAACTCCGCTCACCGCCAAAATTCTAAGCAAGCTCTTATTGCTTTTCTTAGCACCAATAGCGTCCGCCTCCTCGGGAGCGATATTTTCCCTTTGAGGCATAATTATATTTTTTCTGAGCGCTATATAACCCGTCATCCACAAAAGCAAAACTGCGCCTAAAATAACCGTCACCGCAAAAAATACGCTCTGCCACATGCCTCCGACGAGTGCCGCGCCCGAAACGAGTGCGCTTGTGATTTTTCCAAGCGGAGAGGATATTGATATTGCGGTCAGTGCAAAGGCTTGGAATTTTTTATTTATTACGTTAGATAACAGAAAATATATCGGCGACCACAGCATCGAATTACCGTATCCACATATTCCCCACCACAAAACGTAAGCGAGGCTTGGTTGAGCCACCGTCATCATAATATTGGATACGATTACTGCGCAAAGTCCCACCGTAACCATCCAAAACGGAGGAAGCTTATCCCCCAAAAAGCCATTGATAAGCTGACCAAAAGCATAAAAGATGAAATATGCGGCGCTTATAGCTCCCGCTACTCCCTCTCCTATTGCTCCGCCCTCTATCATCGTTGACCTCACGAATGAAAAGCTTCCTCTTGAAATATAAGACGTGCAATAAACCAAAAAGCATATAGCGAACAAGCATCTCGACGTTGAAAGTCGGACCTCGCCCTTAATTGGATTATTATTCTTATTCATACCGTTATCAGCTTAAGCTTATTCAAGCTCAAACGCTCCCGTATAAAGCTGATAATACTTGCCCTTACGCTCGATAAGCTCATCGTGCGTTCCTCTCTCTATAATCTCTCCGTGGTCGAGAACCATTATAACGTCGGAATTTCGAACAGTTGAGAGTCTATGCGCTATAACGAACACCGTTCTGCCCTTCATAAGCGCATCCATTCCGCGTTGAACTATTGCCTCGGTTCGAGTATCTATCGAGGAGGTTGCCTCATCAAGAATCATTACGGGAGGATCTGCAACTGCGGCGCGCGCGATTGATATAAGCTGACGCTGACCCTGCGAAAGATTTGCGCCGTTTGCCGAAAGCATCGTATTATATCCCTCGGGCAAGCGAGTGATAAAATCGTGTGCATTCGCAAGCTTTGCCGCCTCAATGCACTCCTCGTCGCTTGCGTCAAGCTTACCGTATCGAATATTATCCATAACCGTACCCGTAAAGAGATTTACGTCTTGAAGCACAATTCCGAGCGAACGGCGGAGGTCGCTCTTGCGTATCTTATTGATATTTATTCCGTCATATCTTATCTTTCCGTCATCAATATCATAAAAACGGTTGATAAGGTTAGTTATAGTAGTTTTACCTGCACCCGTAGCACCTACGAAAGCAACCTTTTGACCCGGCTCTGCGTAAAGCGTTATATTCTTAAGAACAAGCTTTTCGGGAACGTAGCCGAAATCCATATTCTCAATTCTTACGTCACCGCGAAGCTCTGTATAAGTAACGCTTCCGTCACCGTGGCGGTGCTTCCATGCCCACATTTCGGTACGCTCGTCGGTTTCGATTATCTCACCGCTTGCATCCTTCTTTGCATTAACGAGCATAACGTAGCCCTCGTCAAACTCAGGCGCTGTGTCGATAAGCTCAAACACACGTCCCGCTCCCGCCATAGCCATAACTATCGAATTTATCTGCTGGGATACCTGGCTTACATTGTTTGAGAACTGCTTTGACGCATTGAGGAAAGGAACTACCGTTGCAATTCCCACAACCGCCGCCTTGGGGTCTATAAAAGCCGAAATAGCAAGGTTTGGAACTTGATTTATTATCAAAACCGCTCCTATAAACGCAACGCTTACATAAAGAATATTTCCTATGTTACCCATAATAGGCATAAGAATATTTGCAAATCTGTTTGCGTTCGTCGCATTCTTGCAAAGCTCATCGTTTATCTTATCAAAGTCCTCTATGCTCTGCTCCTCGTGACAGAATACCTTTACAACCTTCTGTCCCTCCATCATTTCCTCAACAAAGCCCTCGGTCTTTGCAATCGAGCGTTGCATCTTCATAAAGCCCTTTGCGCTTCGTCCTCCGACGGTTTTTGCAACGAATATCATAGCGATACTTGCAAATCCAACCACAAGAGCCATCCAAACGCTCAAATAAATCATATTTACCACAAGGAAGGTAACGATAAGCGCCGCTTGAATAAGGTGTGGAATTGTATTTGAAATAAGCTCTCGAATAGTATCAACGTCATTCGTGTAGTGTGACATTATATCACCGTGAGCGTTGGTATCAAAATAGCGAACCGGAAAACTCTGCATCTTATCGAACATTTGTCGACGTAGCGTATCAAGAAAGCTTTGCGTTACGATAGCCATTATTCTTGTGTAAATAAAATTACATAACCAGCCCGTTGCATATATCGAAAGCATAACGAGAACAAGCGTCGTTATCTTCGTAAAAGCCGCATCACGGGTTATAGCTCCGTCAAGCGCATCCTGAATAGTCATAATAAACTGATTCATAAATATTCCCGCTATCGTAGATGCAAAGGAAACTACCACTATGCAGACGCAAACAAGCGCCATCTGCCACGGATAAGTCTTAAAAAGAAGCTTTAATATTCGCTTTAAAACTCCCTTTTTCATCGGGGGTCTTTTCATTTTAGGCATTTTTGAATTCATCTTATCAGCCATTTTCTGCTACCCCCTTAGTTTGAGATTCGTATATTTCACGGTAAATAGGGCTCACCTTAAGAAGCTCCTCGTGCTTACCAACCGACTCAATCGAGCCGTTATTAAGCACTACTATCTTATCGGCATGCTCAACAGAGCTAATTCTCTGCGCAATTATTATCTTAGTCGTATCGGGAATTTCCTGTGCAAACGCCTTTCTTATAAGCGCATCGGTCTTAGTATCAACCGCGCTTGTCGAGTCATCGAGTATAAGCACCTTAGGCTTTTTAAGAAGCGCACGCGCGATACAAAGTCTTTGCTTTTGTCCGCCCGACACGTTAGTACCGCCCTGAGTTATAACGGTATCGTAGCCATCGGGAAAGCTGCTTACAAAATCGTCTGCCGCCGCAAGCTTACAAGTTCTTATTATAGCCTCATCGCTTGCATTTGCATCTCCCCAACGTAGATTTTCCTTTATCGTACCCGAGAAAAGCACGTTCTTTTGAAGAACTACCGCAACCTCGTTACGGAGCGACTCTACGTCATAGCTGCGAACGTCTATTCCTCCGACCTTAACCGAGCCCTCGCTTACGTCATAAAGTCTTGATATAAGCTGAACAAGACTCGTCTTTCCGCTTCCCGTACCGCCTACAATACCTACGGTTTCACCTGCTCCTATAAAAAGATTTATATTTGAGAGGGCTTTTTTCTCCGCATCCTTTGAATAGGAGAAGGAAACCTTATCAAAAAGAATGCTTCCGTCGGGAATATCGGTAATCGGAGATTCGGGATTTTTAATCGAGCTTTCCTCATTAAGAACCGCCGCAAGTCTGTTTGCGGATTCTACCGACATAGCCATCATAACGAATATCATCGAAAGCATCATAAGGCTCATAAGTATCTGTGCGCCATAGGTAAGAAGCGCAGAAAATCCCGCTATATCAAGAGCCTCGGCATTCGTATTTATTATAAGCCTTGAGCCGAAAAAGCATACCATAAGCATAAGTCCGTTAAATGCCATCTGCATAAGAGGACCATTGAGGGCAAGTATCTTCTCTGCCTTAGTAAAGCCGTTCTTAACGTCATCCGATGCCTTAGCAAACTTTTTTCTCTCATAATCCTCACGAACGAATGATTTTACAACTCTCATTCCCGCGACGTTTTCCTGCACCGAATTATTAAGCGCATCATACTTTTTGAACACCGTCTTAAATAGGGGAAACGCCTTAACGGTTATAAGAATAAGTCCGATAGCAAGGAAAGGAATTATAACCGCAAACGCAAGCGACATACGGGGACTTACGTTTATAGCCATTATAGTTGCGACTACAAGCATAAGAGGCGAGCGCACTGCCGAGCGAATTATCATCATATAAGACATCTGAACGTGAGTTATATCTGTCGTAAGTCTTGTAACAAGTCCTGCCGTAGAGAATTTATCCATATTAGCAAAGGAAAATCCCTGTATTTTTGCATAAACGTCGTGGCGAAGATTTTTAGCAAATCCGCACGATGCTATTGCTGCAAAATGCCCTGCAAGAGCGCCGCAGGAGAGCGAAGCAAATGCAAGTCCGATAAGTATGAGTCCGTATCTTACGACAACGCTCATATCTATCATTGTTCTGTCCGCAACGTTTATCTCGTTTATAAGAAGCGTTGCGACAAACGGAATACAGCATTCAAGAATTACCTCGCACGCAATAATTGTCGGCGCGAGTATCGAAGCTCTTTTGTATTCACGAATACTTTTAGCTAAGGTTTTTAACATACCTTTTTGATACCTCCAAAACTACTCCATTTTATCATATAAGTAATATTATAATATATAATAATGGCAAAAAATAATATACTTTGTGAACAATTAATTAACATACCCTCATAGCTTAAAATTTTAAAAGCGGCAAGCCGAGGCTCACCGCTTAAATTCATTATACTCTTTCAACCTTAATAAGATTTGTATTTCCCGACGAGCCGTTTGTTATTCCTCCCGTAATTACGATAGGATCTCCCTTTTCAAGGTCAAAGGTAGACTTAGCAAGCTTGCCCGCGGCATAAAAGAGAACGTCAAGCGATTGGAATACCTCGCTCATAACGGGAGTTACGCCCCAAGACAGTGCAAGCTTTCTCCAAGCCTTTTCATCGGTGGTTACTCCCAAAATATCGATAGGACAACGGAAGCGAGATACCATTCTAACGGTCATACCCGAAAGCGAGCATACCGCTATCGCCTTTGCATTTATGTCGATTGCCATACCGCAGGTTGCGTGAGATATTGCATCAACGGTGTTTTTAATCAGAAAATCGGAATCGTGGAATATCTTCTTATAATTTATAGTGCTTTCCGCCCATATAGCAATTCTCGCCATGGTTTCGATAGTGAGAACAGGATATTTACCCGCAGCGGTTTCTCCCGAAAGCATTATTGCGCTCGTTCCATCGTAAACGGCATTCGCTACGTCGGATATCTCGGCTCTCGTGGGTCTTGGATTATATATCATAGACTCAAGCATTTCGGTTGCGGTAATAACTCGCTTACCTAAAAGTCGACAGGTAGTAATAAGGTGCTTTTGAATACCCGGCAGCTCCTCGAATGGGATTTCAACGCCCATATCGCCTCTGCCTATCATAATACCCTCGCACTCCTCGCAGATTTCACGAATGTTATCAACGCCCGAGCGATTTTCAATCTTTGCTATTATATCTATATCGCCTCCGCCGTTAGCACGCAAAAAATTATTTACATCAATAAGGTCCTGACGAACCGAAACAAAGGAGCAAGCGATAAAATCAACACCGTTTTCTATTCCAAAAATCATATCGCTTTTATCGTAATCGCTGAGATATATCTGCTTTAAGACCTTATTCGGAAAGGACATACTCTTACGGTTGGAAAGCTCACCTCCAACCAAAACACGGCAATATATCTCGGTTTTCTCAACCCTCTCAACCTCAAAAATCACAAGACCGTTGTTAAGTAATATTCTGTCGCCCTTGTTCATTTCCTTGGGAAGGTCCTTATAGTTAACCGAAACACGATGCTCGTCACCCTCGACCTCCTCCGAGGTAAAGATAAAGCTATCACCGTCACGAAGCGTTACAGCGCCGTCCTTAAAGGTTTTAATTCGATATTCGGGGCCCTTTGTATCAAGCATAATAGCGATAGGCAAACCGAGCTTCTCACGAACCTTTTTTATCAAATCTATATTTTTCTTATGCTCTGCATAATTTCCGTGTGAAAAGTTAAGACGGGCAACGTTCATACCCGCAAGGCACATTTGGGTCAAGGTTTCCTCGTTATTGCAGGCAGGGCCTATCGTACAGACAATTTTTGTTTTTCTCATAGCTTATCCTCACTTTTAAGAATATTCGTTATATTTTCGTTTTGTATATTTTATCGTATTCGGAGCGCAAAATCGAGGAAATGCCAACTGTTCGGTAGTTCCCCTTAACGAGCATAAGATCTCGCATATACCCCTCAAAGGTCATACCCACGCTTTTCATCAGCGCAAGCGACGCCTCATTTCCTTGCATAAATCGAGCCTCGATTCGGTTTAATGAAAGCGACTCAAAGCCAAATTCAAGAATTTTCCTCACCGCCTCCCGACCGTATCCCCGTCTGTGAAAATCGGGGTTTAAAACGTAGCCTATCTCGGCAGAATTGTTAGCGGCATCAATTTTTGTAAAGCCGCACGTTCCTATCATTCTTCCGCTCTGTCGCTCTACCACTGCCCAATCGTAAAAATCTCCGAGGGAATATCTGCGTCCTATGTAATTAAGATAATCGCGAGTAAAATATATATCCTCATGCTCACGCCATAAAAGATATTTAGTTACCTCGGGTCGCCTTGCATAGTCAAACATATCCTCGGCATCCATCGGATGCATCGGTCGAAGCAAAAGTCGCTCGGTTGTAAGCGTCGGCATATTTGTAAAAATCTTAAAAACTGTTTCCTTTTTCATAGCATATATAACGCTCCTAAAAATCGTTCGATAATATTATATACAATATCTCGCGTTTTTTCAAGCGCTTCCGCATATTAAATTTTAAAAATTAACATCTTTTTTAAAAAAATGACACAAAATACTTACCTTAAACCTTTGACAAAGAGTTTTTATTGTGATATAATTATTATGTCTAATAATACGCAAAGAGGACCTTATAAATCAAGATGGATAAAACTGAAATACAGGAGCTTAGGACCGAGGCAAGAGCTTATTTTCTTCCCTTCCTTCTCGGCAGTAATCCGACGTCACACAGACTCGCAAGCAAAATATACCGAAAATATAAAATTACCTGCTATATACTCGACACAAAAAGAACCGTGGCAGATATTTTCAGTTCTTCAAGTAAATTTTTAAAAATCACAGAGTCTAAAAGCTCGGCGCTTACCGCAGAGGAGCTTATCTATCTTTCAAAACAATGTCCTTATACGCTTTCTATCCTAATTCCCTGCTCAAGGGAATACGAGGTGCTTATCGACGGTATGAAAGGCGCACTTGAATCAAGCTTTGTAATATCAAGCGCCGAGGACGCTCTCTCATCCTCTCCTCTTAACGTAATTTTATAGATTTTATATATTATAGGTCAACGAAAGGACGGTGTGGTGAATGTCGGAAAACAAATATCCCTCTCTGCTCGGAATATTGGGCGGACTTGGACCTATGTCGGGCATATATTTTTGCGAAATGCTCACACGTCACACCCTTGCGAAAAGGGATAGCGACCATCTTAATTTTCTTCTTTCCTCACGCGCCGATACCCCCGACCGTTCTTCATTTATATTGGGAGAATCGAGCGAGGACCCTACGCCTCGAATGAGAAGCGAGGCTAAGAGGCTTGAGGGAGCGGGCGCTGAGCTTTTAGTTATTCCCTGCAACACGGCTCATTATTTTTACTCTAAGGTGGCGGAGGCGGTCGATATACCTATACTCAACATAATCGAAGAAACCGCAAGGCTCTGCGCTATCGAGGGCACGAAAAGAGTTGGCGTGCTTGCCACAAAAGGGACTATCGCTTCGGGGGCATATAAGGATATTTTTGACAGATACGGCATTGAAATTGCAAGCCTTACCGATTGCGAGCAGGATTTTATAACAGAAACGATATTCGAGCGAATAAAAAGCGGACTTCCTCCCGACGTTGAAAAATTCATCGCCCTTTGCGATAAGCTTTTTGCGTGTGGATGCGAGCGTGTAATACTTGGATGCACAGAGCTTTCTCTTATAAAAAAGGAGCATACTCTGCCAAGCTATGTGATAGATTCGCTTGAGGTGCTTTGCATCTCTGCGTTAAAAATATGCAACAAAACGCCAATAGGCTTTGACGAGAGCTTGATAAAGCTTTATAACGCTTTATAATGCAAGAAAGGAATTTAAAAATGCAATTAAAAGAGCTTTTAAAAAATATTAATTATACCGAAATAATAAATCCATTGGGAATAGATATAAATTCAACGGAAATCAAAAAGCTATCCTCACACTCAAGAGATGCCGACCAAAATTGCGTTTTCGTTTGCATGGTAGGCGCTTTGGTTGACGGTCACAAATACGCGCTCGACGCATACAATCGAGGCTGTAGAGTATTCGTTGCTCAGCATGAGCTTACCAACCTTGCTGACGATGCGTTGACGGTATTGGTTAACGATTCAAGAATTGCTTTAGCAAAGCTTTCTGCTGCTTTCTTTGATTTCCCCGCAAGTAAAATGACGCTCGTCGGTATAACGGGCACTAAGGGCAAAACAACGTCATCCCTGCTCGTTTACAACATTTTAAAGGATAACGGTATCCCCGCGGGATATATCGGCTCTAACGGTGTTTCCTACAACGACGTATGGGAGGAAACGCTTAATACCACGCCCGAAAGCTATTCGCTTCACAGACATCTCAAAACAATGTACGATAGCGGAGTTCGTACCGTAGTGATGGAGGTATCCTCGCAAGCCCTCAAAATGGCTCGAGTTCACGGAATGAAGTTCGATATCGGTGTATTCACAAACCTCTCCCCCGACCACATCGGAGAATTTGAGCATCCCGACTTCAACGATTACAAGGAGTGCAAGCATTCGCTATTTACCGACTATGGCGTCGATTTCATCGTATATAACGCAGACGATAAGTATTCTACCGATATGATAAGCGGAACACGCGCTAAAAAGGTTAGCATTTCCGCAGAGGGAAAGAAAAATACCGATTATAATGCGGAGCAGATTAGCTACGACAAGGACGGTCATAAAATATCGGTAGCCTTTCAGTGCAACGAGGCAGAGGAAGCTTACAAGGTTGAGCTTGCCTTCCCCGGTTATTTCAGTGTTTATAACGCATTGACCGCAATAGCAATATGCAAGCATTTAGGTCTTAACACTCAACAAATAGTTGACTCAATGAAGGACATAAGAATAGGCGGCAGATTTGAAACCTATGCGCTCCCCAACGAGGCAACTGTGGTTATCGACTATGCGCACAACGGAGTAAGCCTTAAGGCGGCTTTAACGGCATTGCGCAAATACACCGATAAAAGGCTTATCTGTCTTTTCGGCTCGGTAGGCGGAAGAACGAAAATGCGCAGAGCCGAGCTTGGTCTTGTTGCGTCACGCGATGCCGACCTTTGTATTCTAACCGCTGATAATCCCGACAACGAATCTCCCGAGTCTATAATTGCCGAAATCGCATCCTACTTTGCATCGGATTCCTGCCCTTATATTGCTATAACCGACAGAGCCGAGGCAATAAAATATGCGCTTTCAATTTCCGCAAAGGACGATATAATTCTTCTTGCAGGAAAGGGGCACGAAAAATATCAGCTTATAAACGGTATCCGTGAGCCTTTCTCAGAGGTCGATATAATAAAAGAATATTGCGAGAGCTATCAAACCGTTTAAAATATTAATACAATAAAACGAGCAAGAGTTTAAGAATTGAATTTCTTTACCCTTGCTCTTTTTTGTAAAAAAGGGGCTGCGTCATTTAGCGCAGAACAAAAACACACGAAATAAAATTAAACAAAAATCAGCTTTAACAGTGAAAACAAGCATGGTTTAAGCTGTTTTTTGTAGGAATTTTCGAGAAAAATCTCTCAAATTCCATTTTTATGTGTGTTTTTTAGCCGCGCTTTGGCCCTCTGGCGTACCTTTGTACGCCGACGAGAACCAAATCAC
>JAZRGA010000025.1:0-18021 GCA_045643945.1 Eubacteriales bacterium
CTATGTTATTCGAAGTTCCCCGATTGAAAGTTTTTGGAGCTACCTTTTTTCAAAAAGGTAGCAAAAATTCTTAAAACAAGCTAACTTCCTACTCCGCTTTTTCTTTGACACACAAGGCGCAAAGAAAAAGGCTTAGCAAAAAGAAACGCCGTTTTATGGGCTCTGCCCAAACCCGCAAGCTTTTGAAAAAGCTTGACCAAAACTTTCCTGCGTGGGTGCGGTGCGAACATTAGCGGCTCATCGGTCGAACGCAATTATTATAGCAAAAAAATAAAATTCCACGTCGAGAGTTCTTTGAAAGGGGTGCGGGGAAAAGCTTTCTTCCCAAGAAAGTTTTCCCCGTGAAAAATCGAAAATTCCTACCACAAACTAACTACCTACCTAAACTCATCAATTTTAGGGTCATCGCCGACAACGGTAACTTCAACACTACAAAGGCGAGCGGCAAGTAACGGATGGTATCTCATAGACACAACAAATTTTGAGTACGGAAATATCGCAAGCAAATCAGAAAAGGAAACCGACGCGCGCGAAAAAATCACTCCGCCCCCGTATTTTGCCTTAAGCCGTCGACAAATATAAGCATCAAGAGGCGAGCAGGCAATAAAAAGCGGAATATATCCCTTATTTTTTTGCTTTCTTATAGCAATATCAAGCTCGAAGCAATCAAATCGCGAGGCACGAAAATGCGGACAAACAACGAAAAAGGAGTCAAGCCTCTCCCTTGGATTTTTTAATTTCTCAAACGCTGAATAAATCAAGCACTCGGCACGCGCTCTTGTCGATGCAGAAGCGCTTACGGCAAGGTCATCCTCAAGAGCAACTATTGAATTATTAACAAGCAAACGCTTTAGCAAATTATAAGAGCGCTCGTCACGCACCCCAATATATGAGCAACGCTCAAGCGACCTAAAAAGTGACCGCCTGAGTCTGGCATTACCTATCTCCCCTATACCGCTTGCATAAAGCCGCACATCCTTTTTAAATGCTAAGGCAAGTCGCAAAACAAGCAGATAATACATAAAGGACCGCTTGCTCGTTATATCCTGAAAGACCGTTCCGCCCCCGAAAATCAATCGCTCACAACGAAAAATCCTATATAAAAGCGCAAATGGCGAATACCTTGGATAGCAAGGAATTGCAAGCTCGCGCGAGCATTTTTTAGCATCATTAGTGAGCGCTCCGACCGAGCCGCCATACTCTCCCCTGACTCTCTTTACCGCAACCCGAAGCAGAGCATCGTCCCCAAGGTTTGAAAATCCGTAGTAGCCAAAAAGCAGATTTTTTACCGTTCGCTCCTTAAAATGCGCATAATCCTCCAATGTACCGTAATAAAATTCCTCATATTTTGGAGCGATAACCGAAATATCAAGAGCCTTTTGAGCCTCGATAAATATTTTTTCGGCATCACTTTTTGCAACCGAATAAGAGTCGATAAGCGAACAGACAGACTCAAAAAGCAGCGTACTATCGCTCTTTTTCTCTCTCCTTGCGCAAAAATTAGTGCCAAGAGCCAAGGAAAAATTATCACTCGTCAGCCTACCAAAAAAGCCCTCATTCCCCGCAATTATGACGGGAATTTTACTTGCAATCGCCTCAATTGCACACCTCGACACCCCGACAAAAGAGTCAACGTCAGAGAAAAACGCAGAAGCGTCGCTCACATACCCAACCGCACGAATTACCTCTTTTCCAAGTCTTGAATTTATACCGTCGGCTCTGCTTTTTATATCCTCAAAGCATTCTCCACCGCCCCCGATAACGATTTGAATATCCCGATATCGCTCAAAAAGCCTCGGAGCGACGTCACAAAGAAGCTCTGCGCAAAGCGAGCAATCGCTAGCGAGGCGACTGAGAAAAGCAAGCTTAAACGGCATTTTGTAATCAAGTGTAGAGGAGCGCGCCTTACCGTAGGTCGAAAAATCCACTCCGTTTTCGATAACCGTTATATTTTCCGAGCAGACCGAATAATGCTCCGACAAATAAAGCTTAAGGTCCTCGCTCACCGCAACGCTCCGAAATCCCCAAGAGGATAGCTTTCGACGTAAAAAATCGACCTTAAAGCGCGCGTGAACAGTTGTAACGAGCGGAATTTTCATTTTTTTCGCCACAAACGAGCCAATAAGCGCAGGAAGCCTTGCGTGCGCGTGAATTAAGTCGAATTTTTCTCTTTTTACTAAGGAAAGAAGCGCAAAATATCCCGAAATAAGCTTTATCGGCGACCGCCTGCTTAAATCAATATTTATATGCCTCATTTTTTCGGAAAGCTCCCCTCCGCCCGACACAACGGTAACCGAATGTCCGAGGTCGCTCAATGCTCGGTAAAGCGAGAGAATATGCGTTTCTGCTCCGCCAATACCTACACGGTCGGTCAAAAGCAGTATTTTTAGTTTTTTTCGGTTTTTAATTTCATTTTTCATATCATAAATATTTTGATACCTAAATTTTATTTTTATTCCTACTTGAAAAAGAATAAAGAATATGATAAACTATATCTACGCAAGAAAGGGGGGAGAGATATGCAAAAAAACGACGTTGGCAGAAATAATGCTTTTTTGTGCATCAAAAATAAAAACGGCATTAACGATTTTACGTCAAGCCTCTCGCCTTGCGTGAGAGTTATTCTGCTTTTTGAGGGTAAAACAAAGGCGTGGATAGAAAACAGAAGCGCAGAGCTTGCAAGCGCAGGAGATGCGATAATACTTTTTCCAAATCAAAAATGCAGATTGGAAACACAGGAAACCGAGGAATATATCTATATATCGGCAGATATAACCTACCTTTCCGAGCTTTTGGGCGTTATCTCCTCTTATACTCCCGAAACCTGTATAATAAAGGGCGCGGCAAAGGATAGCGAAATCTGCGCGCTTGCCGAAAATATTTTTAATGCATATAACGATAAGACAAGCGACTACCGAGGCACGGTGCTTAAGGGATATATCACTGCCCTGCTCGGCAGACTTTTTTCTGCGTCAAGCTTAAGAAAAAATCAAATAGAATATACGCAAAGAACCGATACCTTGAGCGAGATAGTGAGCTATTGCAATTCGCATTTTAGAGAAAATCTGTCGCTTGCCGAGCTTGAGCGTAGCCTGCATATCAGTAAATATTATATTTCTCATATAATAAATGAAAGACTTGGCGAGGGCTTTAACGAGTACGTTAATTCGATACGAATAAACGAGGCGTGCAGACTTTTGATAGAGAGCAATAAGAGCATAGGAACGATAAGCGACGAGGTGGGATTTGGTACAGTTCGAAGCTTTAATAGAGCTTTTAAGGCGAAAAAGGGCGAAACGGCGCGAGAATATCGAAAAAGAAATACCGAAATTTCAAAAAAAGACTAAAAAGCTATTGACAAAACGAAGAAAATAGGCTATAATAATATAGCGGATTTGAAAAACGGCAATCCGCAGGTACAAAATCTATAAAGATACGGAGAAGTACTCAAGTTGGCCGAAGAGGCGCCCCTGCTAAGGGTGTAGGTCGGATATAACCGGCGCGAGAGTTCAAATCTCTCCTTCTCCGCCAGAAAAGCAAGACAGACCTTGTGTCTGTCTTGTTTTTTTGCTTAAAAAGTGTGGGTTTGAACTCTAACGAGACGGTTATTCGGCAAGGGCGAGCAAGCAAAAACGATTGAGTATCGTTTTTGTGAAGCGAAGGAGCCAAAGTGCGAGTGAGCAGAGCCGAGCAAGCGCAGGCGATAGCTCACGACACACGACGCGAGTGGGAGCGGAGCCCTTCAAATCTCTCCTTCTCCGCCAAAAAATTCGACAAGTTTCGACTTGTCGAATTTTTTTATGCAAGCCGCAGGCTTGGCATATCATTGACGCACGAAGTGCGGCGTATATCATCAGCCCCTTTGGGGCTGTATCTCATCACGCTCTAGCGTGCATCTGCCTGCGGCTTGATGATATACAATGCTTCGCATTGATGATATACCGCAACAAGTTGCGGATGATATACAAGGCTACGCCTTGATTTATTCGCGAATGTGTGATATAATATAACTTGAAATAGGAGGTGTTCTTTTTTTATGAAATATTTTGTTTATAATAATCAAAGAGACGGAACCTGTTACCATGAATTTTACAAAGGAAAATGGAATAGATGGAAGTATTGGAAATCAGATTCAATATTTCTTGACGACGATTATCTTTTTAAAGGTTTTAGCGATGCAATAAAAGAAATTGTTCCGTATTACGACCCGTTTGGCGAAACAAAAATATCCACTGATCAATGGAAGAAAATAGGGGAACAAATTAAAGAGAAAGACGTTAAATCTCAAGAAGTATACTACGAAGCCGACCGATGGCTGAGGGACGAAGTTTTTACAAAGCACAAATGCTTCACAATATTAGGGATATAATGATTTTGTTCTGAATTTAGGTGTACTTTTAGTCGTTCTTACCTGCATTTACACACCTTTTTACTGTTCTTTCGCAAACAAAAACCGCAATTCTGATACAAAGGGATTGCGGTTTTTACATTTCTATGATATAATATTCTTAATCGTAGATCGCGAAGGAGGTGCAAGTATGCTCATATTGGCTGTGCTATGGCTTACATATACGATATACAGGCTTGCTAAATTGTGTGTTAATTGCTTTAGAAAAAAAGCCATAAAGAGAACGCAAACGGTCGAACTGTTTGGGGATTTGTGCCTTGGCATTGATCTGTTGCTCTGGGGCTTGGCTCTTAACGGCTTTTTAGTTGTCGATTCTTTTGTTTTTGTTATCCCTGCGGCAATATATCTAATCTTAAAAATCATAATCCGAAAATTAAAATAATGTTGTATCAAAATTACAGTCATTAGCCAAAAATCGACAAGTTTTGTCAGAAGCTTGTCGATTTTTACTTATCACCTTTTCACTAAATCATTTTCTATTTGTAACGGATTTGTAACGCTCTATATGATAAACTTATATTACAAAAGGAACAGAATGTAACATTTATTGAAAAATAAGATTTAAAGGAGATATACCTATGTCAACCGAAAAAGATTTTCTTGATGCGCAGGCGAAATTTAACGCCACATACGGAATTAACTTTTCAATCAAGGATCATCAAAAAAATCACAGAACCAGCACCCGTCTTGACATTCTAAGCACCGACGAGGACCGCGCGAGAGAGCCTATTACCGAATACTTAGACACCCTTTCGACGGCTTTACAGCTTTATCTTAGAAGCAAAACCGATATGAAAAAGGGCAAAGCCTACAATTTGTCCAACATTTCCATTGGTAAATTTATCGAAGAATTTGACGAGCTAATGGAAATCAAGCACGAATCCGAGTTACCACCCGAAAAAGCGTCGACCTACAAGCCTCTTTTAGGTATGGACCACGAAAGAGTATTTAATTTTATGTGGAACGAGGTAGGTCGCTTCAACCGTCCTCTCCCCGAAATATGGGCGGACAATCTTATTAAAAACCGCTACACTATGACTCAAATAAAGGAGGTTACAAGTGACGCAACGTCAAAGCTTGATAATATTCAGCCTAATGAGCTTGACGAAAACAGAAAAGACCTTGCAAATCTCGTTATGGCAAAGCAAGCTATGGAAAAGGTTAGACAAAACCGCGGATTTTTCTGGAGAATTTGGTTTCGTAACTGGGACCGCAACTCCGAGGAAAAGGCATATTTAAGAGAGCTTACCGAAAAAATAGCAGAATATCGGACCGCAGGATTTCCTGTTGCTGAGGTTGAATCGAGATCCTCTGCGCTTAACGGTGTAAGAGAAAGGCTTGACGAGAGCATCAGAACCTACAAGACCCGTCAGCTTGAAAAGGCTAAGAGAAAAGAGCAAGAGGGGCCAAAAAGAATGTTACGCGCATTCGGCATTGATGCTTGGAATGATATTCACCGCAATTACGAAAAAGCTGACGCTTTTGCTAAGGAAATCGCAAGCAAGCTTCCCGAAAACGGTGTAAACAAAACCGAAATCATCGCTAACTATCTAAAAGGAATTATGTTCACCGCTGATATAAATATTATCAGTCTTACTTTAGAGAACGAAGCAGATAATGGAAAAAATGCTGATCATCAGTTAAAAAACGCTATGAATATTCTTTTTAATAATATATTATCACCTGTGACAAATATGGGATACTACAACATCTCCGAAAAATATGTAGCGGCTCAGATATTTATAGACGCTCTTATGCAAAAGCTCCCGTTTGTTACCAACAACCCCGAGAAATACGGTAAATATGCAAACGGTTATTTGTTAAACAATGCGCAAGAGCTATTAGAAGCTAAAATAATCAGCGAAGCGCAATATAGGATATTTGAGGAAGCAAAGCCCTTGTATGATAAGCAGATGCAGGCGCTTCAAAGCAAGCCCGAGCAAATTATAGTAGATTTGCGTGATAAGGGCGCAAGCAAGGCCGTGTCCGCTCCCATTATCGAGGAAGAAGAAATTAACGCACCCAATTTGCATAACGCAAAGTAATATATTATTTTTTACAAGCCTAAATCGAGCAATTTTCGGTTTAGGCTTTTTATTTTTTTATTTTTTTGTAACGCTTTTGTAACGCTCTATATGATAAACTTATATTACAAAAGGAAAAGAATGTAACATTTATTGAAAAATAAGATTTAAAGGAGCTTTTATCGATGACCACACAAGAATTTGTAGAAAAATACAATATCGGAACAACCTTTGAGAAAATGTACGAAGCGCAATATAAATCCAATAAAATGAAGAATTTTACCTTCAAGGATGAATATTTCGTATCCGACAAAAACACATATCTCGAGGGCTTACGCTATATGCTTTCGGCATATATTGCAAACAAAATCAACCCAAAGAACATTGAAATCGGCGTCGATCAGGATTATAATTTTATCGAGTTTTTCCGTGATTACGAGGATGCAAAAAGAGATGAATTTGAAAAATCAGGTTCAACAAGAGAGCGCGAGCCCTTTGAGGGAGCAAGAGATGAAGCCTTGAATACTATGAAAAGATGCTTGCGTGCATTTCGCAAGCCCACCATAAACGTTTGGGCAGAGGCTATTAAAAACGGCGCTCACCTTGATAGCTTTCGCGAAGCAACCATAGTTGATGGAGCAAAATACGTTAACCCCAATAAAAAAACTCGCAATGTGAAAATTAAGGTAACGGATAACGATCTTAAGGAGGCAGGTGTTAAGCGCTTTAACAACAACGGCTCCAGAGCCTTCGACGAATTGGTGGTAGACACAGTCCGAGAATCCCAGCGAACAGATATGCTTACCTACGCAGTGTACGAGGCTATGAAGCAGGTTAGAGAGAGCCGCAGCTTTTGGTGGAAAATTTGGTACCCCAACTGGGACCGTAACTCCGAGGAAAAGGCACTTATGAAGGAGCTTGAAGCAAGAGTAAAGAGTATCGGTAAGATTGAGAAGGACTCACTCTACGATCAATGTAAGATGAATGCAGTTGATGTGGGAAAAATCTATTACTTTGACGAGTATGTCGACCACCCGGACTTAGTTGACGTATTAAATTTCAATTCGGAGGAAATTAAGAGCGAGAACTTCTTTGAGCTTGATAACGATGACTTAGACCTCATAAATAACCTTTCCAATAATGACAAGTTAAACCTCAATGGAAAGAAACAGCGTCAGCCGAAAAAAGAAAGCAAGGTTAACAAGTCTAAAAAGAACGAGTCTAACAAAGTCGAGGAAAAGAAAGAAACGATAAAAAAAGCCACTAAAAAAACGGATGTAAAAAATTTACATTTGACGAACAAAAGCGAAATTACGGCAAAATTCGTTAATATGCTTGTAAAATCCGGCTTTGATAAAGGAAATAACATTAGAATAGCGTCATCGCTATACCAAAATTTGTTAATAGACATCCATAATACTTGGACAAATCCTGACATGCAATTCAACGCAAAGAACATGTTTAAAGTTATATATAACCATTTAAATAACAATATACGCGAAATGAACGTGGGCGATAAGCTTGTTGCGGCTCAAAGAATGACAGACCTTACGCTTAATACCTTCTCCCCCGTAGCCGCCGACCCAAAGCTTGCAAGATACGGAGATAACTTCGCTATTAAAAGTATGGATGACGACGATATTCAAAAGATTACGAAATATAGCGGAGACGTAGAAAGCCTTATGAATGAGGTTAAAACCGAGCTTGGTATATCCAAGGAAAACGTACATTTTAATGACAATATATTCAACGAAAGCTCTGTTGGAAAGATTGAAAAAATCGAAGAACACGAGCCTATCGAAAAAAGCAAATCAATAGAATAACCCCAAAGGAGAATAAATTATGCCAAGCTTAGAGCAATTAAAAACAAATTTTCAAAAAAGATACGGCTTAGATATGCCCTTTGACGAAATGCTACTCAAGGGTAAGCAGGTTAAGGATAAATTTAAGGGCTTAGATGAATTTCTTAACAAGGCATCGGAAAAAAATCCCGCAAAAAGAGAGTATTTGGCAGGCTTATTCTATATGTTAAGAAGTGCCACCGAGAACCAAATAAAGCCCGCGAGCAAAAAAAGCAACTACAATTTAAACGACTTTAACGCTATTCAATTCATCCGCGATTACGAGGAAATTATGGCGACTAAGCACGCAGAAGCTAATCCCGATACGCCTCGCAAGCCTCACGAGGGACTCGCCCTTGATATTTTAAACCGCACCGCAGATCATATAAGGGGATATAACAAGCCCTTAGCGGAGATTTGGGGAGAGCGAATTTTTAACAATCAATTCGACCTTGAAAAAATGATGGAAATGACCGACCGCATACATGCATCGGCTGAAAACTCGGTAGATATTGCTCCCTTGATTGACGATGATGATATGGACTCAGATGTATCCGATAGCAGAAAATCCGTTGAAACCGCTATAATGATTCGCGAGGCTATCAAGGTATCTAAGGAAAAAAGAACAGTCCGCACATATCTCTGGGCGGGAAACTGGAAGCGCTTAAGGCTTGAAAAAAATTATATGAAGGCGCTTGATAAGCAGATTTCCGATTATGAAAAATGGGAAAAGGGCATCGTTTCGCAAACTCTCGAAAAATATAAAAATCCTATTCCCGACGCATCGGGTAAAATCTTAGAGCATAAGGATAACATAATTGCAGAGCATACAAGAAACAAGCATGCCGCTAAAGAGTCCGCTAAAATCAACGGTAACGCTTCACAAAGAGAGAATTTAAATCTCGACAAAAGCCTTGGTGAAAAGATAAACAATACCAACCTTTCCGCCAGAGTCGACTCAAAAGACGATTTAGTTATATCAAATAACTTAAATAAATAATAAAAAACAAAAGAAATATCGAATTTTTTTCGGTATTTCTTTTTTTGTAACGCTTTTGTAACGCGGCATATGCTAAAATAAATGTACAAAAGGAAAAAAATATTTATTTTTCAATATTTCAATATAATATAGGAGATTTAATTATGCTAAATAGCGAAATCTTAATGTCAAACTTTAAAAACAAATACGGATTGGAGCAGACCTTTGATGAGCTGCAGGCTTCGGTTTCGGGCAGAGCCGCAAAAATAAGAGTTTCCGAGGAATTACTTGCCGAGGGCTCGTCAAAAAGCCCCCAAGCGCAGCAGTATTTAACGGGCTTATTGCATATATTCGAAAAGGTAACCGAAAAGAAAATCGCTCCCGAGCAAAACGGCTCGACCTATTCCTTCTCCTCTTTTGATATCATTCATTTTCTCCGTGACTACGAAGAAATTATGGCGGCTAAGCACGCAGAAGCACACTCGGGTAAGCACCGTAATCCTTACGAAGGTCTTGCCGTTGAGGTTTTAAACCGTGTCGCAGAGAATATCCGCGCTTATAACCAACCCCTCCCCGAGCTTTGGGCAAAGCAAATCAGAAATAAAAAATTCGATATCGAGGATTTGGACCGTATAACCACCAATATATATAATAGCGCTTATCGCTCGCTTAGAAGCGAAGAAAACCATGAAAATAAAATGGTAAATTTCTTAGACAAAGCCTCTAAGCCCTCGGTTGAAACCGCAATTATAATACACGACGCACTTGAAAAGGCTATCGGAAAGAGAACAATCTTTACCTACCTTTGGGCAGGAAACTGGAGACGTATCTCCCAGGAAAATGCGTGTATGGAAAAGCTTCAGGCTCAGCTTCAGGATTACAATAGATGGGATAGAGAAATTATCGCAAATACTCGCATAAAATATACAGAGCCTACAATATCTGCCCATCAAGGGCTCTTAGAGCATAGGGACACCATTATTGCCGAGCATAAGCAAAAAAAGAAAGAAAGAAAATTGGCGGTAGAAAAAGACCAGACGCTAAAAGCTAAGACTCAACCCAAAAATTCAAAGCAAAAGGTCGAAAGCTATGATGCAAGCTTAGATAAGTTTGAAAAGCTTCTTATTGATGATAGCACCACTAAAGCGATGCAAAATGATATACATCAGCTTTTACACGCCTCTAAAATGCCCGCAGGAATTTTTAAGCATCACCTGCCCGCTATTTATGGTGTGGCTATTGACCAAATCAAAGGCATCTGGTCATCTATCAGAGGAACATCTGCAGAGGAAAAAGAGTATCAGGTAAAGCACGGAGCAATTGACCTTGTTGGAACCATATACAATGCTTTAAACCCACATGAGATGGACACAAAGGATAGACTTGTTGCGGCTCAAAAGATTGCCGATTTAATGCTTAACAAGTATTCGCCCATAGCATTTAACGGCGATTATAAGGAATACGGCAACGGATATTTCGTAAACAACGCAACGCCTACGCAGATACAGGATTTAACGAATTACGAGGAAGATATCGAAAATCTTATCGAGGACGTAAAGAACGAGATGGAAAGAGCGCCCCTCATTGAAATTCCTAAGGATAAGCAAGCGCCAAATAAAAATCAGGAAATCAAAGATAATGCAAAGAGCATCGAAAAATCAAGCAACGCCATAAGCGCAGAAGATGTAGAGGCACGCTTAGATGATACATCACTTGCCGACGAGCTTAAGCCTCAAATCAACGAGATGTTAAACAAGTCCACTCTTTCGTCTAACATACGCAGACTTCAGATTTCCGGTATTCAATCGCAAATCATTGAAAGCATCAGAAATATATGGGATAACATTAATGCTAACCCCGATGCCGATAAGAACGCAATTATGGAGCAAGGCGCAAAGGATACCTTTAAAACCACATATGACATTATTAATATGTGCAGTATAGAATCAACAAAGGATAGACTTGTTGCGGCTCAGAAAATTACCGACTTGATGATGAAGAACTATTCTCCCGCGGCGTTCAACCGTGAGTACGCAAAATATACTGATAACTACTATATGAAGAACGCTTCCGATAACGAAATTCAACGCCTTACCGGATATGACATCATAAGCGGCGGCGAAATTATCGAAGATGCAAAGGTTGACCTTGGAATAGCAAAGGAGCATGTAAAATTCGATAACTCGATTGATAGTGACGTAAGTCAGGTATCCGAAAAGATTGAACAACACAAAGCTCCAAGTAAGGATATAATTATCAATTCCTAATTTAATACAAAATTAAACCACACCGCCGAGCAAACCTCGGCGGTGTAACTTTGTTAGCATTCCACCTCATAGCCTTCCCCTTGAGGGGAAGGTGCCGGGCCTGCGAGGCGGATGAGGTGTAGCCGAAGGCGGTATGAATGGTGAAAGATGAAATTTCAAGCCTTTTCCACCTCATCCGTCAACCGCATCACTCGCTTCGCTCCCTCGGGTTGACACCTTCCCCTCAAGGGGAAGGCTTGGGAGATGTGTTGCTTTCAACAATAGTTTCAAGCAAAGCAAAAGTCCTAACTTTTCACCAATCAACTGCCAAAAGAATGGCATAAATTAGCCTCCTTTGTGCAAAGGGAGGTGGCACGGCTTGCCGTGACGGAGGGATTGTTTAAAGCACAAGGACACCTCATCCGTCACTCCTTCGTCGTGACACCTTCTCCCACTGGAGAAGGCTTGGAAAATACGATGCTTTCAACAATAGTTTTAAGCAAAGCAAAAGTCCTAACTTTTCACCAATCAACTGCCAAAAGAACGGCATAATTTAGCCTTCTCTTGCGAGAGAATGGGGACCGCTTGCGGTGGATGAGTAGTTAAAAAAAGCACATAATTTGAACATCTTTGTTAGCACTGCACATCATAGCCTTCCCCTTGAGGGGAAGGTGCCGAGCCTGCGAGGCGGATGAGGTGTAGCCGAAGGCGTTATGAATGGAGAAAGATGAAATTTCAAGCCTTTTCCACCTCATCCGTCAACCGCTTATAACCCCCCTAAATAATCCTTGCAAATTTATTTTTAAAATTTTTTTCATTTTTTTATTTCTTGTAACGCTTTTGTAACGCAGGGTATGTTAAAATAAGCGTACAAAGGAAAAATCTAATTTTTAAAAATAAAAGGAGATTTAAGCTATGCCAACCAAAGAATATACAGATTCACTTTCAAATTTTTGCGGTTATTACAATATAGATTATAATCCCAACGATTTAAAGACGAATAGAAAAATTCTAAAAACTCTCGGCAAGAACAATCTTGCGCCAATAAGCAACAATCCTGCGGCAAACAGTTATTTTGACGCTCTTTCAACCGCTTTAACCCTCTACGTACAAAAGAGGATAGAAGTCGGTAATCTACACGCCTACGACATATTTTCCGGTGATAATCACAAAAGCATTTATCTTTCCGATTTTATCATAGCATTTGAGCTTATGATGCAGGATAAATTTAAATCAGATTTTTCGGACGGAAAAGAGCTTCGCGACCGCAAGCCCTTTGAGGGAATGGCATTTGAGAACGTCGCAAGAGGCGCATTAGGACGTATAAACGAGCGATTTGGTAAATCACTTTCAAGCGTATGGGCAGACAACATTATCGACAACGTAAACGTTATGTACGATTTAATAAATCTTTCGAATACGTCTATGGAAAACCTCAGAAACGCCAATGTAAAAAATCTCGACTCTACCGATTGCGATAATATCAAGAATATCGTTACGGCAAAGAAGGCTATGGAGAATGTTAGAGCCAAGCGAGGCTTCTTCTGGCCAATTCTGCCTTGGAACTGGTCACGCAACTCAGAGGAAAAGGCTTTTTTGAATAAGCTTACCGATACTCTTAAATTATACAAGCGCAACGGACTTTCCGACGATCTTCTCGAAAGCATTATGGGAAATGATAATCGAATGATACTTAGCGGCGTACAAGAGGAAACCGAAGACGATATTGCAGCATATAATAAGCGAGGTGAAAACGATAAGCCTTGGATTAAAGAAGACTATGCAGACAATAATCAACCGGTAAATGAGGAAATAGACATTCAAGCCTTCTTCAAGCCGGGTTATATTCCTAATATAAATAATCTCAAAAAGGAAAACGAGATTGCAAAAAAAGCAGAAATAAGCTTAAGTAATGCTATTGCAAAAAATACGGAAAAGAGCTTAAATGATGCTATTGAAGCAAAGAATAAAGGAGATGCAGAAGCAATCAAACGCGAAAATGCAGAAGCGGTCAAGCGCGATAAATCCTTTATAATAGCGCGTGAGGTCTTTAAAAACAACTACAAACGTTTGAAAGAGGTTACCGCTATTAAGGAGGAGAAGCGCGCCGAGCATATGAATTTCTATGGTGAGATTTACAAGATGCAGGACGCGGATTGGATGGAAAAGCACCCCGATTACGTAGCGCCCGAGATTCCCGAAAATCTTGAAGAGCCTAAGATTCAGGTAGACCTTTCATCTGTATTTGTACATAAGGAAAACGGTAAGAGCTCGGAAAAGGTTCAGGAAGTGCCTTCAGTATCAAACGAATTACAAAAATAACAATTTTTAATTACAAAATAATATAAGGAGATTTTATTATGGCAGAAGGCCTTGAAAAATACCAAGCATCGGTAGATTCTTTTAACGACACTTTCGGCTTAAACTTTAGTTTTGAGGAATTTGAATCGTCGCATATCAAGCTTGCCAGATTTTTTAAAAGCACTAACAACCTTAGCCTTGTGGATAATCTTTACAGAGGCACGCTTTTAAATCTTTACCGAGAAACGGTAGAAAACAATATGGAAGGATTCTCAAAGGCGGCTAAGCCCGACGAGCTTTTCGCTGCGTTTGATGCCTTAATGGAAAATTACCGCGAATATTGCAAGGGCAAAAAAATGAAAGCCCCCTCCAAAAACGGCGGTTGGACTGAAAAAAGTGAAGCCTTTGAGTCTATGCAAAGCAAAATCAGCGATATTCCGCAGTCAAAATCCGATTATATCAAAAATCTCTATCTTGACGGAAAGTATCCACTCCGCAGAATGAGAGCCGACCTCGAAGCTATTCAAAGCAGCGAGCGTATAACAGCCAATGACATTTCACGATTAATAGTTTATGTGAATGCTCTTGAGAATACGATAAGCAACCGTTCTCGCGGATGGAGAGCAAACCCTCTTAACTGGGTACGAAAGCGCGCAGAAAAGAGAGATTTGCAGACGATAAATCAATTTCTTCAAGGAATAAATAGTAATCAAAACGCAAGAGCCGCCCTTGACCGAGCGAGAAGAATAGCATCGGAAAATGTTATAAGTAAAGCAAACGAGAAAATCAACACTGCTATCGCTAACGAGCGAGCTCTTGAAATACAATGGCGGATAGAGCATGAGAACTTTATTAAAAGCGCTCCCACCAATGCAGAAAATGCTAAAAAGCTTTTTGCTGAAAAGGATTTTGCCGATAAGCTCAAGAGAAATATTTTTAACTTGATTGACGACCCTAAGGTTAAATCCCCTATGAAAAACGACCCAAAGTTCAGAAGCGGTTGGGTCGACCAATTCTACAATAAGGTTACGGCAGAGCTCCAATCGATGTGGGAAGACTTTGACGCAAGCTTCGACTCCGATGATAAGGAAGCAGCCATAGCAAACGGAGCGAAAAAGCTTTTTGTGACCGTTCAATCGCACTTGGGCTTTCTTCAAATGGAGGAAACAGACAAATATATTGATGCTCAGAAAATAACCGATAGTCTTCTCGGAAGCTTCTCTCCTATCGCTACAAACGAGGAATATGCAAGCTACAAGGATAAATATTATTTAAAAAATATTACTCCCGAGAATATTATCGATGACGCTCCGGGCTCAAGCTATTACGATGATGCTTACCATTACTTTACAGCGCTTTTAAACGATATAAGAAGCCGAATCGGAGAAGGAAATCTGCCAATGCAAGAGGATAAAATCAAATTAAACTACGATACCCACCCTACAAAAAGCGAGGACTTCCTAAAAATCGGTTACATTCCCGACGTAAATAATATAGACCACGAATGGGAGCTTATAAAGCCCTTATACGATGCGGTAAATAATGGCAAGCTTTTAACCGAAAGAAACATTAAGAATGTCACCGCAATAGAGGTACTTAACACAAACTATTCACGCTTGGTAGAGGTTAAAAATATAGCATCGCAAGAAAACGGCATACAGAGGGCTACCGAGCATATCAATTCTACGAAGGATATCTACCTTAAGATAGATATAAATTTAGCAGCACATAACTTAGGATACGTTCCGCCTGAAATTTCCGAGAATTCCGAAAATAAAGAGGTCGAAATTATCGAAAACCAAAAGGAGCAGATTTCAGTTGATGCCGCTAAATCCAATGATATAGTTAATGCACCGAAGTCGGAAAGAGTTATAAAGGATGATGCTTTGCAATCTGCATATTTTGAAATATAAGCTGCCTCAAAATTTATAAGCTATTTTATTTAACAAAAAACCGCAATTCAAAAAGAGTTGCGGTTGATTTTTATAAAAGTTATTGACAAATCATCAATTATATGATAATATAAATATAAAGAAAGGGTACACCGATGACGGTTGCTCCTTGTTAACAGTTAAAAGATAACCGAACTTTTGGAACTTGGGCGGTTATCTTTTTCTTTTACTTGCGATTTTTTAAAAACGCAATAATTACTATAACAATTGCGACCGCTAAAATAGCGTCCGTCGTTATCATATGTAACGTATAGGTGCGAAGAATAAATCATAAGCACCACTCCTTTCATTTTAATTTCGAAAGGAGCAAAAAAAGATATTATCTCCTTTCGTCAAATCAAAAGGAGCAACCGCCACCGTATTAGTGTACCCTTAGCGATAGATTGCTCTACCGCCTTTTTTATTATAGCATATTTTTAAAAAAAGTCAACGGTGAAAGCTCAGTCCTTGTTGAAAAATATGTAATGTTGCAATAAACTACCCGTAATTCCCCCAAAAAAGGGGTTGCGGTTGATTTTATTTTGTGATATAATTAATTTACAATAAAAATAAAGGTGGTATTTAATATGGCTTTTTTTGAAATGCACTGCTTTTCTCACGCGCTTAACGTCGAGGTAGCGGTTAACGTAATAATTCCCGATAAGCCTAAGTCCGAAAAGAAAAGCGGACCGAGATTTGATTCCTACAAAACGCTCTATCTTTTACACGGTCTTTCCGACGACCACACTATCTGGATGCGTAGAACGTCTATCGAGCGCTACGCAATTGAACGCGGTATAGCAGTCGTTATGCCTGCGGGAAACCGTAGTTGGTACTCGGATACCGCTTACGGCGCAAAATACTTTACGTTCGTTGCCGAGGAGCTTCCCGAAATTTGCAGAAGCTATTTTAAGGGCATGTCGGATAAACGCGAGGATAATATGGTTGCAGGTCTTTCGATGGGTGGCTATGGCGCTTTTAAGATAGGTATAACCTACCCCGACAGATTTTTCGGCTGCGCTTCCCTTTCGGGTGCGTTCGACGTTCTTCATCTTGGAAAATATCACCCCGAGGAGTGGCGCGGAAACTGGGGCTTTGAGCTTCGTGAGCCCGAGGACCTCGCAGGCTCATCGAGCGACTTGTTTGCGCTCACAGAGAAAACCGCAAAGAGCGGAGCGACACCTCCAAAGCTCTATTTTTGGTGCGGAACAGAGGACTTTTTGTTAAATATAAATCAAAAATATAAAGCGCTTCTCGACTCGCTTTCGGTAGAATACACCTATAAGGAATCCGAGGGCGACCACACCTGGAAGTGGTGGGATCTCCATATTCAAGATGCGCTTGATTGCTTGCTGAATAATAACTGATATTATAATTAAAAATCTAAAGGAGAAAAAGAAATGAGTAACAGTCCATACGTTGAATACGTCTGCTTGTCCCCCTTTTGCACAAGTCCAAGACGTAGTAAAATCGACACGATAACAATACACCATATGGCAGGAAATCTCTCGGTTGAAACCTGCGGCAGCATCTTCGTTCGTCCTAATCGAAATGCATCCTCAAACTACGGAATAGACTCCGAGGGCAGAGTCGGTATGTACGTTGAGGAAAAGGATTGCTCGTGGTGCTCATCTAATCGCGATAACGACCACCGCGCTATAACTATCGAGGTTGCAAACGACGAAAAAGGCGGAGAGTGGCACGTTGGCGAGGTCGCTATGGCTCGTCTTATCGACCTCTGCGTTGATATCTGTAAGCGAAACGGCATCGAGCGCCTTAACTTTACGGGCGACACAACGGGGAATCTCACAATGCATAAGTGGTTTTCCGATACTCAATGCCCAGGTCCTTACCTTAGCAGTAAATTCCCTTATATTGCCGACGAGGTAAATAAGCGACTCGCAGAGGAAGAATAAGGAATTTTATTTTTAATTGGTATTTTTTTATGTGGGGAAAAGCTTTCTTACCAAGAAAGTTTTCCCCGATTGAAAGTTTTCTTACTACTTTTTTCAAAAAGGTAGCAAAAATTTCTAACACAAGCTAACTCCCTACTCCGCTTTTTCTTTGACACACAAGGCGCAAAGAAAAAGGCTTAGCAAAAAGAAACGCCGTTTTATGGGCTCTGCCCAAACCCGCAAGCTTTTAAAAAAGCTTGACCAAAACTTTTCTCCGTGGGTGCAGTGCGAACATTGGCGGCTCATCGGTCGAGCGTACTATGTTATTAGAAGTCCCCCGTTTGAAAGTTTTTGGCGCTACCTTTTTTCAAAAAGGTATCAAAAATCCTTAACACA
>JAZRGA010000026.1:0-3818 GCA_045643945.1 Eubacteriales bacterium
TGGAATTTGAGAGATTTTTCTCGAAAATTCCTACAAAAAACAGCTTAAACCATGCTTGTTTTCACTGTTAAAGCTAATTTTTATTTAATTTTATTCCGTGCGTTTTTGTTCTGCGCTAAATGACGCAGCCCCAGTTAAACATATTCAAATTAAATCTACTTCAATTCAACAACAGTAACACCGCCGTCGCCCTCGCCAAACTGACCGATACGGAAGGACTGAACACGCGAATCACGCTTAAGCTCTACCCAAAGATACTTTTTCAGCGCGCCCGTACCCTTTCCGTGAATGAGTCTGAGCGAATGAAATCCTGCAATCAAAGCCTCGTCAAAATATTTATCGATAGCATTCCAAGCCTCCTCGCCCGTCTTGCCTCGCAGGTCTATCTCAGGCTTGAAGTCACGGCTAACCGTCGCGCGATAAGAATTTGATTTTGCATTTTCCTTTTTCTTTTCGGCATCGGTTATAAGCCTAAGGTCAGAAAGGCGTATTTTCGTTCTGATAACGCCTGCTTGAACGAGAACAAGATCCTGCTTGTTCGGCAAATCAAGCACCAAAGCCTTTTTTCCAAGACTCATTATAATAACCTCGTCGCCCTTTTTTAGAGGTCTTGGCAAAACGTACGCCTCCTGCTCCTCTTGCGTGGTAGGAGTAAATACGTCTGCGTTATCACGAAGATGCTCACGAATGTTTCTTCGAGCCGCCGCAAGCTCCTCTGCTATGCGCTCGCTCTCCTTTTGCTTACGGAGCTTATCCATTTCCTCCATAATATAATCCGCAGAACGCTTTGCGCTTTCAACCATCGCCTCCGCCTTGCTTTGAGCCGCCTTTAACGCCTTTTCTGCGGCAATCTGCGATTTTCTTATTTGTGCTTCGCTTTCCGACTTAAATTTTTCATATTCCTTGCGCATTTTTTCTGCGCGTTCTCTTTCCTTTTCTGCGTTTTGCCGCTCAATTTCAAGCTCGCCAAGCACCTTTTCCATTTGCTTATTATCACTTGCAACGTAATTTTCGGCACGTTTTAAAATAGACTCGGGAAGCCCTAACTTTTGTGAAATAGCAAAAGCGTTTGACTTACCGGGTGCGCCGACGATAAGCTTAAAGGTCGGGCGCAGAGTTTCTACGTCAAATTCGCAGGATGCATTAGTCACGCCCTCGGTATTCATCGCATAGGTCTTAAGCTCGGTGTAATGCGTTGTAGCTGCGCAAAGAGCGCCTGAGGAACGCACGTCCTCTATTATAGCCACCGCAAGCGCCGCTCCCTCTATCGGGTCTGTACCTGCTCCAAGCTCATCAAAAAGAACGAGCGAGCGGTCGCTTTTTTGTTTTATTATCGAAACTATATTAACCATTTGAGCCGAGAAGGTCGACAGCGATTGCTCTATGCTCTGCTCGTCGCCAAGAGAAACGAGAACGCTCTCGAAAACGCATACCGAGCTACCCTCGTCGGCAGGTATATGGAGTCCCGCCTGCGCCATAAGCGAAAGAAGTCCGAGCGTTTTAATGCTTACCGTTTTTCCTCCCGTATTAGGTCCTGTAATAACCACGGTATCGTAATCGTAGCCAAGCGATAGACTTATCGGCACAACGGTATTTTTATCAATAAGAGGATGCCTTGCGTTAACAAGATTGCAAGCGCGGCGGCTATTGATTATAGGCTCTACCGCAGAAAGGCGCATAGAATAGCTTGCCGCGCCAAAGCAAAAGGCGATTTCTGTTATATTCATATAATTAAGACAAAGCGCATCAGATGCCCCCGCCACAGATGCCGAAAGCTCCGAGAGCACGCGCTCTATCTCAAGCTGCTCCTTATTTTCAAGCATACGAAGCTCGTTATTTGCCTCAACTACCGCCATAGGCTCGATAAAGACCGTAGCGCCAGATGACGAGGAATCGTGAACGAGTCCCTTTACTTCATTTCTGTATTCTATTTTTACAGGAACAACGTAACGGCCGCCACGTTGGGTAACTATATTTTCCTGAAGATATTTAGAATAAGAGCCGCTAATGTACTTTGCAAGTGTTTCCTTGATTTTTTGATTTCCTACGCGAATTTTTCGACGGATATCCGCAAGCGCCGAGCTTGCCTCGTCTGCTATCATATCCTCGGAAACTATCGAGCGAGTTATTCTGTCCTCAACGGCACGGTTTGCTATAAGGCGCTCGAATATCTCGTCAAGAGATGTATCAAAGGTCTTGTTTGAACGGATATATTCAAGTAATGAGCGAGCCGAGCGCAAAAGTAATGCCGAGTCTAAAAGCTCTCGCGGAGTAAGTGTTGCGCCTCTTACCGCACGCTCGCAGATTTCATTTATGTCTACGACCGTTCCAAAAGGGGGCATTCCCTTTGCTTCAAGCAATTTGCGAGCATCGGTTGTCTTTTTTTGTTGTCTTGCTATCTGCTCGACGTGTGTAAGCGGAAGAAGCTTAAACGCTAACTCACGCGCGCCTGCGGTTGGACAGTGCGACGCAAGAATTGTGCGTATTTTATCAAATTCAAGAGCGGTTATCGCCTTTTCATTTATACTCATATCTATTTAATCCTTAATTTTATAGTAAAAATCTAACGTTTGGAAGCCTCTTTCAAGGTGATTTAGCATATATCCCTCGGCGGCTCGGTAAAACAGCTCTGCGCTATCCTCATTTTTAATCGAAAAGCTGAAAAGCCTCTTTATCGGAGCGCTTGCGCAATAACGCATAGCCATAAGCGACGGAGCATCAAGCGGATAAAGCAGAGTCTTACTTTGAAATTCGTCGGTGCTTTTCTTGATATTCTCGCTAACAGTTGGCGATTTTGACTTACATTCAGAGCATAAAAGATTACCGTTCATTACGTCAAGCCAAAGATTTCCCTCGCCGTTAAACTCCTTTGCGCATTTTCTGCAAACCGACAGGTCGGGAGTAAAGCCCGAAACGGTTACGGCAAATATCTCGTACGCCGCTTTTATTTGATTTATTGAATAAAGCTGATTTTCAATTGCGTAAAAGGTATTCAGCGTTGCGCGAAGTATCTCCTCGGCTTCAAGCTCCTCTACGGTAATATCCTCGCATATAGTGGTTATATAGCAAGCAAGCGCATAGCCGTCGAGGTCGGTTCTGTAAGCAAAAAAGGATTTATGCGGTGAGCCGCCCGAAATATATTTTATATTGTTTTTCTCATATATTTCAAATTCAGCAAAGGTAAATGCTCGACAAATTGCGCTTTTTGCGCTTTTTATGCTTCGACCGCCCTTTGCGCATAGCCACATTTTGCCATGCTCGGCGTTCAGTATGAGAAGACGCTTATCGTTCTCGCCGCTATTCATTTCTCGAAGAACGAGTCCGTCTATTACTGTTCTCATTTTTAAGCACCACCTTTTTTTAGAATAATAAATAATAAATAAAATAAATTTAAAAATCGGAAGATAACTACGCTAACGGTTAAAAAGCGATGTTCTCATAAGTTCGAGCGTGGGGGAGTTCATGGGTGCTCGCGTTTTATTACCTTTTTTCAAAAAGGTAGCAAAAATCCTTAACACAAGCTAACTCCCTACTCCGCTTTTTCTTTGACACACAAGGCGCAAAGAAAAAGGCTTAGCAAAAAGATACGCCGTTTTATGGGCTCTGCCCAAACCCGCAAGCTTTTGAAAAAGCTTGACCAAAACTTTCCTGCGTGGGTACAGTGCGAACATCTATTGCTTGTCGGTCGAGCGCAGAATGTTATTTAAAATTTCCCCGATTGAAAGTTTTTGGCGCTACCTTTTTTCAAAAAGGTAGCAAAAAACCTAACACAAGCTAACTCCCTTATCCGCTTTTTCTTTGACACACAAGGCGCAAAG
>JAZRGA010000027.1:0-12230 GCA_045643945.1 Eubacteriales bacterium
GGCGTATTTTTATTTTAAAGTCAAAAAAGCGAGCAATCAATTTTACACAAAAGTGTGCGGAAATTTTATATCATTTTTCGCTTTATCAAACCCACAAAAAATATCAAAAAAACGCACAAAATTCGATATTTTTTCTCCCCAAAAAAGTTAAAAACAGGCAAAAAAAATTAACAAAAAAGCCCCCAAAAAACCGTCAAAAGCACAAAAAAAGAGCCGAAAAACGACTCTTTTTTATTATTTTTTGTTTTAAAATCGCCTACATAACGAACTGAAGCGTGCAGAATGCCGCATAAATACAAAGCAAAATTATTCCCTGCGCTCTGTAAAGCCTTTTACCTATAAGCGTGGGAACGGTTAAAATAAGCATTACTCCGAGCATAACGGGAATATCAAGCACCAAGGATGCGGGAAGACCCATTATCTGCGACTCCGCAGGCACAGCGAAGGGTGATATTGCAGTTGAAACACCGCTTACCAATACAAGATTGAAAAGATTTGCTCCGATAATATTTCCAAGCGATAATGCGCCGTGTCCCTTTGCAAGCGAGGTAATTGCCGTTACAAGCTCGGGAAGTGACGTTCCCAAAGCGACGAATGTGAGCGCTATAACCGTTTGAGGTACTCCGAGTGCGCTTGCTATCTCTGTTCCGCTATCCACCAACAAATTTGCGCCGCCCGCAATAACTGCCGCTCCGATTATCATATAAAATATCTCGTTAAGCATCTCAAATGGCTTTTTCTTTGTTACCTTACGAACAACCGACAAAATAGCATACACGGCAAAAACCGCTATCATAGCTATGGCTATCCATCTGAAAACACCTCCGCGGTATATCATTATTCCACCGCCCACAAGCACAACGAGCGCTTCTATTGCGAGCGCGGGATATGAAATATGCTTTATCTCCTCACTTATCTCGTGAGCATTATCCGTGTCTTCTACAATTCCGTCTATTTCGTTTGAGGGAGTTTTCTTCATTTGAAGAACAGTGCTTATCATATATATAATGAAGATACACAAAAGCGTAATTCCTACCCAACGGGCAAATTCACCGAAGAAGTAAGACACAAATACGTAAAACGCCGCCGAACCAAAGAAGAACGATATTGGAAGCACAAGCGCCTTTCTCTCGGTCTTTGCAGGCTTTATAGCAATCGTAAGCGCCGCAATAAGTGAAGTGTTACAAATTATAGAGCCGATTGCATTTCCGTAAGCCATAGCGCCCGAGCCTGCAATTGCTCCCTGAGCCGAAACCATTACCTCGGGAAGCGTTGTTCCTATCGATACAACGGTTGCTCCTATTAAAAGCTCGGGAAGATGAAATCTTCTCGCAACGCCTGCCGCACCGTCAACAAACCAATCTCCGCCCTTAATGAGCATAAAAAGTCCAACGGCAAAAAGTATAACGTTTATTACCATAATTTTTATTTTCCTTTTTTACAAAATTACCGCCTTATCTTACTGTACAAAATAAAGCGGTATTTTTTATTTTTAATTATTCAATTATCTGTTATCGACCGATATCAGTTAAAATAGCCCTCTCTGTAAAGAAGCTCGGCTATAAGAACTGCTCCGCCAGCAGCGCCTCTTAAGGTATTGTGTGAAAGACCTACGAACTTATAATCGTAGATTATATCCTCACGAAGTCTGCCTACGGTAACGCCCATACCACCGTAAATATCACGGTCGAGAGCCGCCTGAGGACGGTTATCCTCCTCAAAGTAAGTAATAAACTGCTCGGGCGCATTGGGAAGACCAAGCTCCTGAGGCTTACCCTTAAATTCCTTCCATGCGTTAAGAATTTCCTCCTTAGAGGGCTTATTCTCGAACTTTACAAATACCGCTGCGGTATGACCGTCGGAAACGGGAACACGAATGCACTGCGTTGTAATAACGGGTGCGCTCGCCTTAACTATCTCACCGTTTTCAACCTTACCCCATACACGGAGAGGCTCTTGCTCGCTCTTTTCCTCCTCACCGCCGATGTAAGGAATAATATTATCTATCATTTCGGGCCACTCGTTAAAGGTCTTACCTGCTCCCGAAATTGCCTGATACGTTGTTGCAACTACCTCCTTAATACCGTACTTAAGGAGAGGAGTAAGTGCGGGAACGTAAGACTGGATAGAGCAGTTAGGCTTAACCGCAATAAAGCCTCTCTTTGTACCAAGACGCTTTCTCTGAGCCTCGATAACCTCAAGGTGCGCATCGTTGATTTCCGGAATTACCATAGGAACGTCGGGAGTCCAACGGTTTGCCGAGTTATTGGAAACAACGGGAATTTCCTTCTTTGCGTATGCCTCCTCAAGAGCCTTTATCTCATCCTTCTTCATATCAACGGCACAGAAAACAAAGCTTACAAGCTCCTTCATTTCATCGATATTAGCCGCATCGTGAACTATCATATCCTTATACTTCTCAGGCATAGGAGTCTTCATCTTCCAACGGTTACCAACTGCCTCCGCATAAGTCTTTCCCGCCGAGCGAGCAGATGCCGCAAGAGCGGAAACCTCAAAGTAGGGATGGTTTTCAAGAAGCGTTAAGAAACGCTGACCTACCATACCCGTAGCGCCTACGACGCCAACCTTCATTTTTTCCATAATAAAATCCTTTCGAAAATTTATATATTATTATTTTTTTCAATACATTTTAATATAACATAAAAATCAAAAAAAATCAACGCATTTTTGATTTTTATTGACATATTATAGCATTTTTTATAAAATTTATAATATTTTATACTTTTTTATACCGTTTTATATTTATTTTTCTAACAAAAGCTCATACAAAACGTTGCGTGTCATTCCGTGAGCCGTGGCAACCGACTTTATAGCGGCATTTTTACTCATACCGCCCGATATAAGCTTATCGACCTCGGCGCGGAGAATGTCGGTCGATACCTCTCCTACGTCAGAGCCACTCTCGGCATCGGTATCGCTCTTGCCCTCAACGACAAGAACGTACTCGCCCCTCGGCTCACGCTCCTCATAAAGTGAGCAAGCGCCCGAAAGCGTAGTGCGAATTATCTCCTCGTTAAGCTTAGTAAGCTCACGGCAAAGTGATATTTTACGCTCTCCCCCCAAGTTCTCGGAGAGGTCCGCAAGGGTGGTCTTAAGCTTATGAGGCGCTTCGTGCAAAATAAAGGTTCTACGCTCTGCGGAAAGCTCCTTAAGCCTTTCCCTTCTTTGCTTTTTTTGAACAGGTAAAAATCCCTCAAATACAAATCTTGCCGTCGGAAGTGCCGAAAGTGCAAGCGCATTTACCATAGCGCAAGCTCCCGGTATTGCCGTAACCGTTACACCGTTTTCAGCGCAAAGCCTTACCAAGTCCTCGCCCGGGTCCGATATTGCGGGAGTTCCCGCATCGGTAATAAGCGCGCAGCTCTCGCCTGATATAAGTCTTGCTATTATCTCCTCGCCACGCTCTCTCTTATTATGCTCATAATAAGAAACAAGCGGCTTTGAAATTCCAAAATAATTAAGTAATCGCAAGCTGTTTCGCGTATCCTCCGCCGCAATAAAATCGACCTCGGAAAGCGTTTTTATCGCTCTCTCGCTCATATCCGCAAGATTTCCTATCGGCGTTGCGACGAGATAAAGCGTGCTTTGCGATATTTTGTTTTTTTCTGTTTCTTTTATCATTATATTTTATTTCTGCCTTTCAAGCATTATCCTTTTTATTATTAACAAAAGCCCCGCCATCGCATATCCCAAGAATATGTATATAATAGAATACGCATAAAGCTCCTCGACCATTCCTCCCATAGCAAGCGAAAAGAGCAACGGAAAGCTAAGAGCGCCAAAGAGCGGCATCCACCAAAGATGCTTCATATCTCTTGAGGTAAATATTCCAAGTAAGACCGAAAGAATCGGATATACCAAAAAGAATAGCAGCATACACACCGCCATTCCCGCATCGGACGGTATAAGCTTTACCGAAAGAAAGGGAATCAAAAGCGTTACGGCTATATCAATAACGAAAAACAGTAATATCTTGTACCGAAGCTTCATTTTCATTTTTATTTTCATTTTCTCCTATTTCAACTGTAACTGTTTTTTATATTATTACATATTATTTTATAAAAGCATAAAATACGGAGGAACAAATATGGCAATCAAAATTTTTATCGACCAAGGACACAATCCAAACAACCCGAATGCAGGTGCAGAGGGAAACGGACTCCGTGAGCAGGACATAGTTTTCAGAATAGGCATACTGCTTGCCGAGCTATTCCGTGAAAATCCCGATTTTGAGGTAAAGCTCTCACGTCCCACGCTTGACGTTCAGCTTGGTACGTCAAATACCACAAGCCTTCGTGAGCGAGTACGCCTTGCAAACGAATGGGGCGCAGATTATTTTATAAGCCTACATACGAACGCCTCGAGTCTTCCGAGCGCTACGGGCGTTGAAGCGTTTGCCTTTTCAAAGCCCTCCCCCGCCTTTTCGTTGGGAGAGGATATCGTTGAAGAAATAAGCGCGCTCACAGGTCTTAACAACCGTGGAATGAAGGTGCGCAGTGGACTTTACGTTTTGAGAAAAACTCAAATGCCTGCCGTTCTCGTTGAGCTTGGCTTTATAACAAACCCAAACGATGCTCGCCTTATGGTCGATGAGCCCGAGCTTTTTGCTCAAGGCATATATAACGGAGCTATAAAATATTTCAATTTAAACGATTAAAGCAAAGAGCCGCTTTCTATCATTTGAAGAAGCTCGCTCTCGGAAATAATTTTTATTCCAAGCTCCTGAGCCTTAGTAAGCTTACTTCCCGCCGCTTCGCCCGCAACGACGTAATCGGTCTTTTTAGAAACGCTTCCAACCGTTTTGCCGCCGTTTTTCTTTATAAGAGCGCTCGCCTCATCTCGTGACATAGTGGGTAGCGTTCCCGTAAGCACAAAGCTTTTTGAAGCAAACAAATCGCCCACGGGGGCAGAGATATCAACGGTTAAAACTCCCGCAGCCGCAAGACGGTCGCAAAGCTCTCTGTTTTGCTGATGTGAGAAGAAGTTAACCACATACTCTGCGGTTACCTCTCCAAAGTTCTCTATTGCCGAAATATCCTCACTGCTTGCATTTGAAAGGGCTTCAAGCGTTCCGAATTTTGATGCGAGTGCCGCCGCCGCAACCTCACCGACCTCTCGTATTCCGAGAGCATAGATAAGCCTTGCAAGTCCCACCGACTTTGAAGCCTCGATTGCTAAAACAAGCTTTTGCGCGGATTTTTTACCCATTCTCTCAAGAGGCTCGACGTCCTCTACGGTAAGCGAGTAAAGATCTGCCGCATCCTTAATTTTGGAATTTGCAAGCAAAAGCTCGACTATCTGCGGACCGAGTCCGTCTATATTCATAGCGCCCTTTGAAGCAAAATGCTCTATACTTCTCGAAAGCTGTGCGGGGCAAGCGCTGTTAGTGCATCGCAGCGCCGCTCCGTCGTTTTTATCATATACTACGGGCTCGTTGCAGGAGGGACAGTGCGTTGGCATAAAAAACTCAACCTCACTTCCGTCACGCAAGGAGGTGTTTGCTCTTACCACCTCAGGAATTATATCTCCCGCCTTACGAACGCAAACGGTATCTCCGAGCATTATATTGCGCTCACGGATAAAATCAATATTATGAAGCGTTGCGCGGCTAACGGTAGTACCCGCAAGTCTTACGGGAGCTAAAACTGCCGTTGGAGTAAGCACTCCCGTTCGTCCAACGGCTATCGTTATATCAATAAGCTTTGTTTCCTTTTCCTCGGGAGGAAATTTATAAGCAACCGCCCACTTAGGCGTGCTTGTTCCCTCTCCGACTATTCTGCGCTCGTCAAGACCGTCTATCTTAATAACAACTCCGTCTATATCATAGGCAAGGCTATCACGCGCCGAGCCTATTTTTTTAATATGCTCCTCTATTTCAGAATAGGAATTTGCAACCGTTCTCATAGCAAGAGTCTTAAATCCAAGCTCAGAAAGTCTGTCAAGCGTTTCGGTATGCGTTTTTGGAGCGTGACCGTCAAGATAGAGCGAGCCCTCTTGAAAATTAAATATAAATATATCAAGCTTGCGCTCTGCCGTTATTTTTGAATCAAGCTGACGGAGTGAGCCTGCCGCGGCATTTCGAGGATTTGCCATAAGAGCCTTTCCCTCTGCCTCGCGCTTTTGATTTATCGACTCAAAAACCGCCCTCGGCATATATACCTCGCCCCTGACGGTAAGAGTAAGCGGCTCGGGAAGTCTAAGCGGTATCGACTGTATAGTGCGCAGATTAAGAGTTACGTCCTCTCCGACAGCTCCGTCACCGCGTGTTGCGCCCTTGACAAATTCTCCGTTCTCATATATGAGCGACACCGAAAGACCGTCAATCTTCGGCTCTACCGAATAGGTTGGTGCTTCAAGCTCGGCGCTCATTTTATTGCAAAATTCCTCCGCCTCCTCAAAGGAGAAAACGTCGGAAAGCGAATCCATCTTTACGTTATGCGTAACCTTTTCAAATTTATCGAGCGCCTTACCTCCAACACGTTGAGTGGGAGATGCCTCGTCATAAAGCTCGGGATACTGCTCCTCAAGCTTTTTAAGCTCGTCGAACATCATATCGTATTCATAATCGGATATCTCGGGCGAATCGTAAACGTAATATCTTTGAGAGTGATAGGTTAAGCTTTTTCTAAGCTCCTCTACTCTTTTAATTATTTCCTGCGAAGCCATAAATTCCTCCGTAACGGTGATTTTTTCAACATCATATTATATTATACCAATTTTATTCGTTTATGTCAATCAAAGAAATATATTTTTTCAATCTAAAGTTATTAAACAAGCCTCTAAAATCATAAATTTTAGACAGTAGGCTTTGGAGGTGCGCAAGATATGATAATATTTTTCTCTATCCTTGTTCTCGGTGTGGCTCTTGTGAACGGATGGACCGATGCGCCAAGCGCAATAGCCGGGTGCGTTTCAACCCGTGCGCTCCCTCCAAGGTCTGCGCTTATTCTTGCCGCTCTTTGCAATTTTGCGGGAGCGATAATTATGGCTACCGTCTGCCCAACCGTTGCAAAAACGCTTTACGGAATTGCGGATTTCGGAAGTGACAGACGCTCGGCTATAATTTCGCTTTCGGTAGCACTTATAACTGTAATATTCTGGGCAAGCCTTGCCGCAATCAAGGGACTTCCTACAAGCGAGAGTCACGCCCTTATATCAAGCGTATGCGGCAGTGCGCTCGCCTCTAACACCTCGCTAAGCTCTATACAGATATCCGAATGGAAAAGCATTCTGCTCGGTATAGCGATATCAACCCTTCCCGTTATGCTTTTTTCGCTTTTTATCTATAAGCTTTCAACAAAAATTTTTAAGGAGCAGGACCGACGAAGCACTATGCGTTACTTTATGCGCGTTCAACGCATAAGCGCGGGCATAAGCTCCTTTTTACACGGAGCGCAGGACTCGCAGAAATTTATAGGCGTATATATGCTCGGACTTACCTTTCTTAGCGGCTCTGTCGATTACGGCTCGCAAGGCTTTTCTATTCCAATTTGGATTACTCTTGCCTGCGCCGCCTCAATGACCCTCGGAACGCTTATCGGAGGCTCACGCATAATCAAAAAGGTGGGGTGCGATATGACCGAGCTTGACCCCTTAAGCAGTAGCGCCGCCGATACGGCATCGTCATCTTTTCTCGGTGTTTGCTCGTTTTTGGGAATTCCTACCGCAACGACTCACGCCAAAACCTGCGCCATAATGGGTATAGGTCTTTGCAAAAAAGGAGGAACAAATCCTAAAATCGCCGCCGAAATATTTACGGCGTGGATTTTAACCTTTCCTATTTGCGGCATTATAAGCTTTTTTCTCTCACTTTTGGCAAATATGATTTTTCTATAACCTAATACTTTATATTTTATAAACAGAAGGTAACCATGCAAAAGATAAATTACTTCGAGCTTTTGGAGGAGATAGCTCTGCTCTCTACAAGAGCGGTATTTTTAACCTCGAGCGGCACTCGGCAATCCCTCCAACGAGCGCTCACCGAATGTCAAGAGCTTCAAAATCAATGCATAGAAAAGGTATTATCGCTTGAAGAATGTCTATTCACCGACTTTCTCCCCCCACTTGAAAGACGCTCGATAGCAGAGGCGGCACACGGAATGGCGAAAATAATAGATTACTCCTACCGAGCGGTATTTCAAAGACTTCAACGCTCAGGGTACGATAAGCGAGCAAAGGAGTCCGACGTCTGCCTGAAGCTTGCCGAAATTCTCGAGGAAAGCGTTAAAATGCTTAAAAAAATCAAAAAGCCCAATCACTACCCGAAAGCAAAGGAGTTTCGTGAAATATTGCTCGCGGAACGCAAAAAATCAAGAGTCACGCAAAAAAAGCAAAGCCCCTCACTGCTCTGTATGAGTCTGCTTCGTGAGGAGCTTTCCGATTGCTTTGACAAAATAATCGAAATAATGCTTTGCAATATATAGTTATTTTTTATTTCCAAAATAGCTCTCGGTTTCGCTCTTAACCTCACCGCTAAGCTTAATCAGTATCGCTACGTTTATAACCGTCATAGCACCGATTGAAAGGTCTGCTCCGTCCCATATAACGCTTGAAGAAATAACCGAGCCAAGACAGATTGCCGTAGAGTATATTGCAATAAATATCGGAATTGCAAAGCGTCGAGCCGATAAATATTTTACGCTTACTATTCCGTAATGCGCCCAACAAAGCACCGTAGCAAGACCGAACAATAGCACCGATATAGCTATAAAATATCCCGAAAAATCACCCAAAAGCGTGGTATAGGCGTTTACCGTCATCATCATAAAATCTCCGCTCGCATCAACACCGTCAAATCCAACTATTATAACTATTGCAGTCAGCGTGCAAAGAAGAATAGTATCGACAAAAACCTCAAAAATCCCCCATGCGCCTTGCTTTGCGGGAATTTTACAGCTTGAAACCGCATGAGCCGCAGGAGCAGTTCCGCATCCCGCCTCGTTGGAGAGTATTCCGCGCATAGTTCCGTAACGAATAGATGAGGAAAGCAAAAAGCCTAAAACTCCCGCGGCACCGCTTTTTACCGAAAATGCGTTTTCAAAAATAAGAGAAAAAGCATTTAATGTCCTCTGTGGATAAATACAGATAACGGCAACCGAAAGCAAAAGAAATCCAACCGTCATAAAAGGAACGAGCTTTTCTGTAACCGCTAAAATGCCGTCACGCCCTCTAACCGACGTCCAAACGGTTATAACGCCAAATACTATCCCGACTATAATAGGCGGTACTCCAAAAACTCCGTTAATAGCATTTGCCGCTGAATTTACCTGAATCATTCCTCCCATAGATATGGCGTTAAATATGCAAAGGCAAGCAAAAGCCGAGGCCACTACTTTTCCGAGTCTGCCCTTACCAAGCGCATCGCTTATATAATACATAGCCGCGCCGTAGGGTCTTCCCTCAGCGTCAAAGCGACGGTGCCTCATAGCAAGCACTATCTCCGCATATTTTAATATCATCGCAACAATGGCGCTCACCCACATCCAAAAAATCGAGCCGAAGCCACCAAGCGCTATCGCAGAGGCAACGCCTACCATATTTCCTACTCCAAGAGTTCCCGCAAGTGCTAAGGACATCGCCCCAAAGGAGGAAACGCCACCCTTACCGCCCTCGGGCTTTAATGCTTTAATTATTTTTATAGGATGCAAAAAATGGAAAAACTTTAGCTTAAAGCAAAAAAACAGTCCCGCAAAAATAAGTATCAACGGCACTCCCACACCAAAAACATACTCGTTAAAAAAATCAATTACAGTGTTCAATGTCTGTTCCCCCAATCATTCTTTAATGCTTATTGTTCCCTTTTTTATTGATTTTCGTCATTTTTTTAGTAATATTTTATTTTAAGCCCTTATAAATTGTTAACTAAATGTTAATATATTCAAAAAGGTATTGATTTTTCGGAAAAATCGTGTAAAATATCTTATAGTTAGCACTCACAGTTTTAGAGTGCTAAAAAATAAAAATCATTCTTATTCTCATATTTATTGTTAGGAGGAAGAAAAAATGACAATTAAGCCACTTGCAGACAGAGTTGTTGTTAAGCTCGTTGAGGCAGAGGAAAAAACAAAGAGCGGACTTATACTTACCGCATCGGCACAGGAAAAGCCACAGATTGCAGAGGTAGTTGCAGTAGGACCGGGCGGAATAGTTGACGGCAAGGAAATCGCTATGACCGTTAAGGTTGGCGACAAGGTTATTACGTCCAAATATTCGGGAACAGAGGTTAAGGCGGACGGTGTTGAATACACTATCGTACGTCAAGGCGACATTCTCGCTATCGTTGAGGACTAAAGCTTTATATATTTCTATTTTTTATTTTAATTAAATTTGAAAGGAAAAAAACACAATGGCAAAGGAAATTCTTTACGGAATAGAAGCTCGCAGCGCACTTTCTCGCGGCGTTGACAAGCTTGCGGATACAGTAAAAATCACTCTCGGACCTAAGGGCAGAAACGTCGTTCTCGACAAGAAGTACGGCTCTCCCCTTATAACAAACGACGGCGTTACGATAGCAAAGGAAATCGAGCTTGAAAACGAAGCCGAAAATATGGGCGCTCAGCTTATTAAGGAGGTTGCTACCAAGACCAACGATGCAGCGGGCGACGGTACTACTACGGCTACCCTTCTCGCTCAGGCATTCGTTCGCGAGGGTATGAAGAACGTAACCGCAGGAGCAAATCCCATGGTTCTCCGCAAGGGTATAAAGAAAGCAGTTGATAAGGCAGTTGAAGCGCTTGTTTCCTGCTCCAAGAAGGTAAGCGGAAGCGAGGACATCGCAAGAGTCGGCACTATTTCGGCAGGTGACGAGGTTATCGGTCAGCTTATCGCAGACGCTATGGAAAAGGTAACGGCAGACGGCGTTATCACTGTTGAGGAATCAAAGTCGGCAGACACCTACTCCGAGGTAGTTGAGGGTATGCAGTTCGACCGCGGATACCTCTCTCCCTATATGGCAACCGATATGGATAAAATGGAGGCAGTTCTTGATGACGCTCTCATTCTTATCACTGATAAAAAGATATCTAACATTCAAGAGGTTCTCCCCGTTCTCGAGCAGGTAGTTCAGGCGGGCAGAAAGCTTATGATAATCGCTGAGGACGTAGAGGGCGAGGCTCTTACAACTCTCGTTCTCAACAAGCTCCGTGGAACATTCGTTTGCGTTGCGGTTAAAGCTCCCGGCTTTGGCGACCGCAGAAAGGAAATGCTCCGTGATATCGCAATTCTTACAGGCGGTGAGGTAATCTCCTCCGAAATCGGTCTTGAGCTTAAGGACGCAAGCCTTGAAATGCTCGGCCGCGCACGTCAGATAAAGATAAATAAGGAAAACACCATCATCGTTGGCGGCGCAGGTAATGCAGACGAAATCAAGGCTCGTATAGCTCAAATAAAGATGGCTATTGAAAGCACCACCTCCGACTTCGACCGTGAAAAGCTTCAGGAAAGACTTGCAAAGCTTTCGGGCGGTGTTGCCGTTATCAAGGTTGGCGCTGCTACCGAGGCAGAAATGAAGGAAAAGAAGCTTCGCATCGAGGACGCACTCAACGCAACTCGCGCAGCCGTTGAGGAGGGTATCGTTGCAGGAGGCGGAACTGCTTATCTCAACGTCATTCCCGAGGTTGCAAAGCTTGTTGATACAGTTGAGGGTGATGAAAAGACGGGTGTTCGCATAGTTCTCAAGGCTCTCGAGGAGCCCGTTCGTCAGATTGCCGCTAACGCAGGCTTTGACGGTGCGGTTATCGTAAACGAGATTATGAGAAGCGGTAAGATTGGTTACGGCTTTGACGCTTACAACGAGGTTTACTGCGATATGATGAGCGCAGGAATAGTTGACCCCACTAAGGTTACTCGCTCTGCTCTCCAGAATGCATCCTCTATTGCATCTGTAATTCTTACCACCGAATCGGTCGTTGCAGACAAGAAGGACCCTGCGGCAGAGGCTGCTGCTAACGCCGCTATGGCTGGCGCCGGCGGTATGGGCGGTATGTATTGATTGAGTAATTGTATAATATAATATATGGGGGAAGAAAACTTTTCAAAAAAAGCTTTTCTTCCCCCAAACCCCCATCTTTCAAAAACTTTAAAACGTGGGGCTTATTTTTTTGCCGTAATTATTGCGCTCGACGAATGAACAATAAATGTTCGCACCGCACCCACGCGTGAAAGTTTTGGTCAAGCTTTTTCAAAAGCTTGCGGGTTTGGGCAGAGCCCAT
>JAZRGA010000028.1:0-31650 GCA_045643945.1 Eubacteriales bacterium
GCTTTAACTGTGAATAAAAATCGCGGTTAAAGCTGTTTTTTGTGTAGGAATTTTCGAGATAAACTCTCAAATTCCATTTTTATATATGTTTTTTAGCCGCGCTTTGGCTCTCTGGCGTACCTTTGTACGCCGACGAGAACCCAATCACGACTTCTGCATCTGAATGACGCAGCCCCTTTTTTTTAGAAGATTTTGGAGATTTTTATGAAATATACTTATTGTATTTGGGATTATAACGGAACGATACTCGATGACGTCGACTTAGGTATATATGCGATAAACGAGTTATTTAAGGCTCATAAAATGGACAAGCGGCTTGAGAGAGAGGAGTATTGCGCAAAATTTGATTTTCCGATAAAGGATTATTATCAGCGTGTGGGATTTGATTTTGAGGTAACTCCTTACGAAGTGCTTGCGCCCGAGTGGGTCGATATTTATTTTTCGAATTTTGATAAGGCAAAAATTTACGGCGACGTTTTTGATACGCTGGAGCTTTTTTCAAGTAAAGGAATGCGTCAGTGTGTGTTGTCGGCATCCGAGATAAATTCATTAAAGAAGCAGATAGAGGATTTTGGAATAAAGCATTATTTTGAAGAAATAATGGGAATAGATAATATTTACGCCGCATCAAAGCTTATGCTTGCTAAAAAATGGAGAGAATCGCACCCTGACGAGAGGGTAATGTTTATCGGCGATACCACTCACGATATAGAAACGGCAAAAGCACTTTGCGCAGATTGCTATATAGTTTGCGCGGGACATCAAAGCAGAGAGCGATTTGACGGATGCGATGCGACGGTGGTTTCCTCGCTTACCGAGCTTTGCGACCTGCTTTTTAGAACTGAATGAGTAGTTGAAAAAGCATATAATTTGAATATCTTTGTTCGCACTGCGCTTGAAAGGCTTCTCCTTGAGGTAGCGAAGTGGCGCTACGGTAGTGAATAACAGTCCAGTGGACTGTTAGAGCCGTAGCGTGACCGAGCCGCAGCGAGACGGCTCCTGCGTAGCAGGTGGTGAGGTGTAGCCGAAGGCGTTATGAATGGAGAAAGGCAAAATTTCAATCTTTTTCCACCTCATCCGTCAACCGCATCACTCGCTTCGCTCCCTCGGGTTGACACCTTCCCCTCAAGGGGAAGGCTTTGAATTTGCTTTTTTCAAAAGATAAAATATGATAGCTATATTAAAAATCGTGTACATTTGATAGAAGACACCTCATCCGTCAACGGCAGTGCCAAGGCACTCCTCTACGGTTAAATTTGTGCAAACATCAATTATATAAAAAGAACCCTCCGCAGGGAGAGTTCTTTGGGAAAATTATATTTATATTATAATCATATCCTTAGCGCTATGCGTAAAATTATACACAGAGCCGTCGGGATTTATAAGAATCATATCTTCAATTCTGCAACCGAATTTACCCTCGAGGTATATACCCGGCTCAACCGTAACGACGTTACCTGCTTGAAGCAGAACACTCTCGTCTGCGCGTGGCGATAGATTTGGCTTTTCGTGAATAAACATTCCAACTCCGTGACCCAAGGAATGACCGAACGCCTTTCCGTATCCCGCCGCCTTAATAACATCTCTCGCAAGAGCATCTGCATTTCGGCAGGGCATAGAGCCGCAGATTTGTTCAAGCGCAGTTTTCTGAGCTAAAAGCACGGTATCGTATATTCTTTTTTGCTCGTCATCTGCCTTTCCTATAATTATTGTTCTTGTCATATCCGAGCAATAGCCGTTATATTTTGCACCGAAATCCATCGTGAGAAGTCCGTTTCTTAATTTTTCGTTTCTCGGTACACCGTGGGGGAGGGAGGAGGCATCGCCCGATACGGCAATCGTTTCGAACGCAGGACATTCCGCTCCGTTTTTTTGCATAAAATAGTCAAGCTCAAGCGCAACGTCACGCTCTGTGGCGTTATTTTTGTTTTGTGAAATAAATTCAATAATATAGGAAAATGCGGCGTCGGTAATGCTTTGCGCTTTTTTTATTCTTTCTACCTCATAATCAAGCTTTATCGCTCTTTGAGATAACAATATATCCGATGCGCCCTCCTTCAAAATCGCTATACCGTCAAGCTTTTTTGCGAAAATATTAAATTCCTTTAAATTTATAGAGCTTTCCTCAACTGCTACGATTTTTGCGCCTGCGCTCTTTATAAGCTCTGTCAACGTGTCGGACATATTCTTTTCGGGGCAGAGTATCTCAAAGCCCTCTACGGCGTTTTTTGCCGCCTCAACGTATCTAAAATCGGTAAGCAGATAGCTTTTATCCTGCGTTACAAGGATATATCCGTCGGTAAAGGGAAAATCGCAAAGATAGCGTTGATTTAGCTCGCTTGAAATTATAGCGGCATCAAAGTTTGCTTTTTCGAGCGCCGTTTTAAATCTGTTAAGCTGTGTCATTTTAAATATTTCTCCGTAGCCTCTTTCCAGATATTTTTCATAGCTAAGGCGTCCTCTGCTTGAGTTCCGTCCGACTCCGAGATAATTCTCGGACAAACGCCCTCTTTTATTATTGCCTCGGCAAGCGGCTCGAAATCAGGGCCGTAAACCGTGTCCGCAAAGGTGAGGTGTCGCTTTTCTCCCGCATTTGTGTATTCTATCTTTGAAAAATGGCAGTGAAGATTATAAGCGTAGTCATCGCCGAGCGCATTTGCGATTTTGTCAAATACCGTTCGGTAGCTGTCAACGTCGGGAAAGGCGTTTCCTATATTTCTTGCGTTAAGATGACCGAAATCGACTACGGGGTGATATTTTGGCGATATTTTGCAAAGCTTGATAACCTCGTCAAGCGTTCCAAGCTGATTAATCTTTCCCATAGTTTCAATACCCATACGGATATCGGTGTCACCGTTTACCTCTAAATTTTTATAAAGAGTATCGGAGGCAAGAAGCATAGCCTGCTCACGGCTTATTTTTGCCGCGCTGCCTGCGTGAATAACTATCGTATCTGCACCGAGTAGCTCCGAGGCGTGAAGCGAGCGACTTATATAGTCTATACTTTTTAAACGCTTTTCGGGGTCAGTTCCCGAGAGGGAAATAAAATATGGGGTGTGAAAAGACATAAGTATTCCGTTCTCTCGTGCGGCATCGCCTATTTTCTTAAGAGTTGCATCACCTGCGTTAAGACCGTTTCCTGCCTCAAATTCGTATGCGTCAAGGCCCTTGAGCCTTATCCATTCGGGCGCTTGAACGGTGGATTTTTTACCCTCTGCATAGAAGGAATCGGAGTTACCGCCTGTGCCAAAGGTTGCGTAATTTATTTTTTTCATTTTGAAATAACCTCGTTTGCTTTTGATTTTTTATAGTATCTTGCGATAAACGGCTTTTCAAGCAGACGCTTAAAGCGGAAGAAAAGCGTTTTTTTATCTTTTATAGGTGGAACGATAATTGATATCATATCAAGCCTATGCACCGCAAGAGTGTCTGTGAGAAGCTGATCTCCAAGCCCTGCGGTCGAGTCAAGAGTCGCGCCCATTTCTTCGATAGCCCTAAGTATTGCTTTTGTTGAAGGCTTTTTTGAGTCGGGGTAGGCGGGTAAGGAAAGCAGAGCGTTGTATTTTTCTATTCTTTCCGGCTTGTTATTTGAAATAAGAGCGGCTTTTATTCCGTTTTCTGAGAGATTTTTAAACCAATCAACCGTTTTTTGGTCGGGAAGCTCCTGCTCGTAGGGCGCAAGCGTGTTGTCAACGTCTATAACGAGTGCCTTAATTCCGTGAGAAATCAGAAAATCGGGGGTTATGTCCGCAAAGGTCGGAAAAATATAGTCGGGAGTTAGCAGATAGTTAAGAGTGTGCTTATTTTTCTTCATAGTAATACCTTAATAAAATGTAATATTTAATATAATTTTAATATAATAGAGCGATTTTGTCAATAGGAAAAGGCTTTCTAAAAGATTTTTGATTATTTTTTGAAAAAAGTTTCAAAAAAGTATTGACAAATACAAAAAGATATGATATTATATTAAGGCATTCAAAAGAAATGAATATGCGAGTGTAGTTCAATGGTAGAATTCCAGCCTTCCAAGCTGGCCGCGTGGGTTCGATTCCCATCACTCGCTCCACACAGATTGCCGCATTTATGCGGCAATTTGTGAGTATGAAGAGTGCTGTGGTATGAAGAATATTATGGTACTATGAGTACGGCAAATGTGCCTTTAGCTCAGCTGGATAGAGCAACTGCCTTCTAAGCAGTAGGTCGGGGGTTCGAGTCCCTCAAGGCACGCCACTCTATGGTGGGATTGGCGCAGTTGGTTAGCGCGTCAGGTTGTGGCCCTGAAGGCCGTGGGTTCGAATCCCATATCTCACCCCAGATAAAGATCAACTCGATTGCGAGTTGGTCTTTTTTTATTAAATTCGTCTTCGTCGGAATAAATCCACATAAGGTGGATAGCCGTGATCTGTCGTAAAATCTCCACAATTTTATGCTATAAAAGAATAGCTTTTTATAAACCTTATTTAATTTAAGAACCGCTTTCGAAAAAAAGGCGGTTTTTTATTTTTATGATTAACAAAACGCAAACATTTCGCAAAAAAATCGAAAACAAACGCTTGTTATAATACAGTCACAAAATCAAAAACAGAAAAAGAGGTAATTTATTATGAATAAGAACGATCAACAGTTTATGGCACAGAAAATTCGCGCGCAGTATATGGAAAAAGAGTCGACCGAGCTTGATGCGCTTCGCAGACTTGATGCTAAGGTAAAGCGCCCCGCAATCGTATTTGCGTATATTTTCGGTAGCATTTCCGCCGTTATTATGGGAGCGGTAATGAGTCTTGTTATGACAGACATCGGCTCTACCATCGGCATGGATTCCACTATGATTCCCGGCATCGTAATTGGTGTTGTTGGAATGATTATGGCTCTTGTGAACTACCCGATATACAAGGGTATTCTCAATTCACGCAAAAAGAAGTACGGCGCTGAAATTCTTTCTCTCAGTGAGAAAATTATGAATAGCTATATTGATTGAACTATAAGCGAGCTGTAGAGAAGCGGCTCGCTTTTTAATATAAATTTTACAAAAAATCAAAAACGCAAACAAAACTTTAACAATTCCATGCTATAATTAGAACGTAATATAAAAAATGCCCTTTTTGGAGGATGAAAATATGTTCAAAATTCTAATTGTGGAGGATGACAAAGATCTTAATCGCTCGGTTTGCTCGTTTCTTAACAATAGCGGATACGAGGCGATTGGTTGTCTTGATGCTGAAAGCGCATACGATGAAATGTATAAGACTACGTTTGATTGCATAGTTTCCGATATTATGATGCCGAAAATCGACGGCTTCGAGTTTGCTAAAACCGTTCGTTCGCTTAATAACGATATTCCAATTTTATTTATGACCGCTCGAGATGATTTTGCTTCAAAGCAGAGGGGTTATCGTATAGGAATTGACGATTATATGATTAAGCCTATCGACCTTGACGAGCTTTTTTTAAGAATAGGAGCGCTTTTGCGTCGCTCAAAGATTGCGTCAAGCCGTCGTCTTGAGGTAGGGAATTTCGTAATGGATGCCGACGAGAGAAGCGCAACCTTGAACGGTGAGGAAATATCCTTGACCGCAAGAGAGTTTGACCTGCTTTACAAGCTTTTATCCTATCCTAAAAAGACCTTTACCCGCACTCAGCTTATGGACGAGTTCTGGGACGTTGACACCCAGACGGGCACTCGAACGGTTGACGTGTATATGACCAAGCTCCGCGCAAAGCTATCGGATTGCGATTCCTTTGAAATTCAGACCGTTCACGGACTTGGCTATAAGGCGGTGATAAAATGAAAAAGCCGACGCTTCAAGGCGCACTTCGTGAGCTTAGCAGCTTTATTTTGTTTTTCTTGACGGTTGGATTTGTAGTATCCTGCTGTATGATGCTTTTTCTTAACGTATTAGCAAAAGAAATGGGGATTATTTACACCTCCGAAAACATCGCGGAGGCGGCAAAGATTACGTTTCTTAACGTCATAATTATTACTGTGCTTTTCAAGGTCGTTGATTTTATCCGTCGCAGAATTATGATAGACAGACCTGTTAAGATTATTACCGATACCGCCGAAAAAATTATGAACGGAGATTTTTCCGCGCGTGTAGAGAAGATGAATGGCTCGGGTATGGAGGGCTTTAACAAAATCGGTGAGTCGATAAACGCAATGGCGGAGGAGCTTTCGAGCGTCGAAACGCTGCGTACAGATTTTATCGCTAACGTATCCCACGAGATGAAAACGCCTCTCACCGTTATGCAAAACTACGGAACGCTTTTGCAGACTCCCGACCTCTCCGAAGAAAAGCGGATTGAGTACGCAAAGGCAATCACCGACGCATCTCGCCGTCTTGCCGATATGATGACGAATATATTAAAGCTCAACCGACTTGAAAATCAACAAATTTATCCAAATCCCACCACCTTTAATCTTGGGGAGCAGCTTTGCGAGAGTCTTTTACAGTATGAAAGCGTTTGGGAGCGAAAAAATATTGAAATAGAAACCGAAATTGCCGATAGCGTGCTTGTTTCTGCCGACGAGGAGCTTCTTTTGCTTGTCTGGAATAATCTTTTTTCAAACGCCTTTAAGTTTACCGAGGATGGCGGCAGGGTCACTCTTACGCTTACGGCAGATGAAAAATACGCAACCGTAAGGGTAAGCGACACGGGATGCGGAATGAGTGCCGAGGTTGGAGCGCATATCTTTGAAAAATTTTATCAGGGCGATACCTCTCACTCGACTCAAGGCAACGGACTCGGACTTGCGCTCGTTAAGCGCGTGATTGATATTATGCAGGGTGAAATCGGTGTAGAGAGTGAAGTCGGTATCGGAACGACATTTACCGTTAAAATCAGGAGAAATGAAAATGGATTGGAAGAAAATCGGTAAGGCACTGTTATTTCCTCATATTGTAATTATGATTATTCTAATTCCGATAGCTACTGCTTTGCTCGTTGGCTCAATGATATTTGTCGGAACAGAATCGCCGATTGCTATTATATCCTACGTTATAGCGGCTTATACCTTGACGGCTTGGTGCATAAAAATCCCTTATTTAATTAAATTTTTTAAGACCTTTAAGAATGAAAATAAGTATGCAAGAAGATGGTATGACGATATGCGCTTGCGTTTAAGTATAACGCTTTACGGCTCGCTTATATGGAATGCTTTTTACGGAATATTTCAGCTTTGCCTTGGTTTTTATCATCATACGTTCTGGTTTTATTCGCTTGGAGCTTATTATATTTGCCTTGCCGTGATGCGCTTATTTTTAGTGAAGCATATAAGACGGTATGAGCCTGCTGAGAAAATGATAGACGAGCTTAAGAAATACCGAGCCTGCGGTGTAGTATTTCTTTTTATGAATTTAGCGCTTGCGTTGATTATTTTCTTTATGATATATTGGAACAGAACCTTTGAGCATCATATGATAACGGCAATCGCTATGGCGGCGTACACCTTTACCGCATTGACTACGGCAATAGTCAACGTCGTAAAATACCGAAAATATCAAAGTCCCGTGATTTCCGCCTCAAAGGCGATAAGCTTTGCGGCGGCGCTTGTTTCTATGCTAACGCTTGAATCGACGATGCTCACAACATTCGGTGAGAAAACGATGACGCCTACCGCGCAAAAACAGATGCTCGGAGCAACGGGTGGCGTTATATCTCTTTTAATAGTTCTGATGGCGATTTATATGATAGCCGTCGGCACGAAAAAGCTAAAACAATTGAAAACAGAGGTTAAAAATGGATAACAACAATCAAGAAAAAAGCGGATTTACTTACACCTATTCCGCAAGGGAGCAGGCGGAGCTTAGAAAAATCCGTGATAAATATACCGCTTCAACCGACAATAGCGAGGATAAAATGTCACGCATTCGCAGACTTGACGCAAGCGTTACGCAGACGGCGCAGATAGTTTCCCTCATACTCGGAGTTATCGGCACTCTTATATTAGGATTTGGTATGAGCCTTGCTATGACGGATATTGCGCATACTCTTGGCTTACACGGTAATTTAGCTATGGTTATAGGCATTGTCATAGGTGTTGTCGGAGGAGTCCTTGCAGGTGTCGCTTATCCTGTTTATAATGCGATAGTAAAGGCAAAGCGCAAAAAAATCGCTCCCGAAATTATAAGGCTTACCGATGAGCTTATGAAATGATTTCAAAAATAAAAATATTTACTTTTTACCTCGAAAAATGTTGAAAAAAATATACATATATGGTATAATATTTTCAGTATAATTTTTTCGAGGTGATTTTTTTATGATAAATAAAAATAAAAGCTTGTTGCGTGCCTTTGTAAGAGCATTTGCTCTTATTTTGGTGCTTTCTATGATGCTTGTCGGATGCGAGGAGGAGCAGCCTAAGCGAACCTTCCCCGATTATAATAATTCAAATAATTCAAATAATTCAAACAAAGGCACAACTAAGCCAAATAATAAGCCGAATAATAATTCGAATAATAATTCTAATAATACCAATAGCAATCCCAATAACAACAATAATACCAATAATAATTCAAGCAGCACGGGAAAAAAGCGAGTTGCCATAACCTATGACGACGGACCTCACAACGTGCGTACTAACGCAATAGTAGACGAGCTTGCAAAATACGGCTTTAACGCTACGTTTTTTGTTGTAGGTAACAGAGTTGACGGTAAGGCTTATAACGGAGCGAATGCCGTAAAATATGCCGCAAGCAAGGGAAATGAGATAGCAATTCACGCATATACTCATAATAATTATTACGATACCTGCGAAAAATCGGTGTATAACAGTGAGCTTGATAAGACCTACGATGCGATTACCGATATTCTTCCAAACGCTAAGGTTAGACTTATGCGACCCGTTGGCGGACGTATAACCGAGGAAAGAACTGCCGATTGCGATTATGCGGTCATTATGTGGAGCGTCGATTCCAATGACTGGAAATATAAGAATGACGGACAGCCCGGCGTTAATACTATAGTTAATAACGTAATGTCGCAGGTTAAGGACGGAAGCATAATTCTTATGCACGATATTTACGAGAATACATATCTTGCCACAAAGGAAATACTTAAGCAGCTCAATGCTCAGGGGTATGAGGTAGTAACCGTAAGCGAGCTTCTCGGAAGCCCTAAGGCGGGAGTTAAGTACAGTAAGGCATCTTAATGAAATAGGCGGCTTAGCGGTCGCCTATTTAATTTTAATACGGAGAAAAAACAAAAAATGAAAAAAAGACACGCAAATATACCGATATTTATTCCGCATTTGGGTTGTCCCAATAATTGCGTTTTTTGCAATCAAAGGACGATATCGGGACACGGAGATTTTAAAATAGAGAGTGTACGGGAGGAGATAGAGGCGGCGCTTGCAACGCTTGATGGGGACGTCGAGAGGGAAATTGCCTTTTTTGGCGGCTCGTTTACGGGTATCGACCGAGATTTGATGATAGCCCTGCTTGATTTGGCGGAGTCCTACGTTAAGCGAGGTCTTGCCGGAGAAATAAGGCTTTCAACACGTCCCGATTATATTGAGGGTGAAATTCTTGATATACTTTCGCGTTATTCGGTTAAAACGGTAGAGCTTGGACTTCAGAGCATGCGCGATGACGTGCTTTGCGCCTCTAAGAGAGGTCATAATGCCGAGTGCGCTCTGCGTGCGTGCAGGCTCATTAAGGAGCGAGGCTTTTCGCTTATTGGACAGATGATGATAGGCTTACCGAAATCAAGCGCCGATGACGAGATATATACCGCAGAGCTTATATGCAGGTCGGGAGCGGACGGAGCAAGAGTTTATCCTACCGTGGTTTTTGCCGAAACCGAGCTTGCCGAAATGATGAAGCTCGGAGAATATTTGCCGCTTGACACAGAGTCTGCGGTCGAGCGCACGAAAAATGCGCTTGCGGTATTTGACAGATACGGCGTGCCTTGCATAAGAGTCGGACTTTGCGCCTCGGAAAATCTGCGCGATGCTTCTCTTGCAATAGCGGGCGCTACGCATAGCGCAATAGGTGAAATGGCTATGAGCGAGCTTTACTTTGAGAGGATATGCGCAGAGCTTGATAAGCACAATATAAAGGGTGGCTCGCTCATTATATACGTCGCAAGGGGAGCTACCTCTAAGGCAATCGGACAAAAAAAGAAAAATAAGGAAAAAATTTGCAAAAAATATTGCCTTGAATCATTAAAAGTGCTTGAAAAAAATGAGATTTTAGGTTATAATATAATATTGGAATATATTAAGTAAATTAAGATTATATATAGATTTTTGCTTTTTTTCAGTAGAAAGCAATTTTTTGGAAAGGAGATAGAGAGTGTATCTTAAATCGCTTGAAGTGCAGGGCTTTAAGTCCTTCCCCGATAAGACCAAGCTTACATTTGAGGGCGGTACTACCGTTATAGTAGGTCCTAACGGAAGCGGAAAGTCAAACATTTCCGATGCTATGCGTTGGGTTCTCGGAGAGCTTTCCTCAAAGAGCTTGCGCAGTACGAAGATGGAGGATATAATCTTTGGCGGAGCGGATAGCCGTCGCCCTATGGGATATGCCGAGGTTTCAGTTACCTTCGACAATACGGGTATGATAGGCAGACTTGACTGTCCTTATGACGAGGTAACCGTAACACGCCGTTATTACCGCTCGGGAGAGAGTGAATATTACATAAATCGCCGTTCGGTAAGGCTTCGTGATATATATGAGCTTTTTATGAATACGGGTGTCGGACGTGACGGATATTCGGTTATCGGTCAGGGAAGAATTGCCGATATAATTTCTAAAAAGAGCGACGAGCGCAGAGGAATATTCGAGGATGCCTCGGGTATTGCAAAATACAGACATAAAAAGAGCGAATGTGAAAGAAAGCTTGCCTCGACCGAGGATAATATGACGCGTATAAACGATATTTTCTCCGAGGTAGAGTCGCAGGTCATTCCGCTTGAGAAGGAGGCGGCAAAGGCAAAGAAGGCAATTGAGCTTATCGAAACCAAAAAGCAGGTAGACGTTCAGCTTTGGCTTTACGATACCGAAAAGCTCCGCGCCGATATAGATAAGGTCGAGGGACTTTTTGCCGAGGCGGAGTTTGAGCTTAACACGGTTGACGATTCTATTGCCGCGCTTGAAAAGCAAAACGACAGACTTTTCGAGATATCTCAGTCAAATAAGGCGGAATCCGAGAGCTTGCTTACGCAGATACGCTCGCAAACCGAAATAATACATCGCTTGGAGAGCGAGCACGGTATTGCCGATAATAATATCTTATATACCCGTGAAATGATAGCCTCTGCCGAGGGAACTCGAGAGTCCGAGAAGCGCTCGCTTGAGAATGAGGAGCGCGCGGAGGTCGAGCGAGCAAGAAGAATAGCAGAGCTTAACGAGTCGCTCGTTATCAAAAATGCAGAAAAGGACGAGCGTGAGGCAGAGCGCACAAGGATTTCATCAAAGGCGGATTCTCTTGGCGACGATATTGCTACCGCTCTTGACGAGATACATTCTCTTGAAGCCGAGAAGGCGGCGGTAAATGCCAGAATTGCGTTTATAGATAATTCTAAGGACGGCGACGTTGATAAAAATGCCGCTATGCTTAAGGAGATAGCCGATTACGAGGAGCTTTCTTCAACTCTTGACAAGCAGGCGCAAGCAATAAAAGCGACCATAGAGGATTACGATAAGGCGAGTGCCGAGTCGCAAGCAGAGCTTGACAAGGCAAACGAGGCTCTTGATAAGCTTTACGGTGAGCAGGACGAGTGTGAGTCCGAGAGAGACGCAATTTCACACCGTGTAGATTCAATTCAACAGAGAATAGACACGATAAAGGCTATGGAGCAGCAGCTCGAGGGATATTCGGGTACTGTTCGTTACGTTATGAACAGATATGCGGAGGGAGGAATTACCGACAGATACGGTAATAAGGCAGGCAAGATATACGGCCCGCTCTCTCAGCTTATCAGTGTTGACGATAAATACGTTACCGCAATAGAAACGGCGCTCGGAGCAAATCTTCAGTTTATAGTCGTTGAGGACGATGAGGTAGCAAAGGCGGCAATTGCAACGCTTAAGCGTGAGAATGCGGGTAGAACAACATTTTTCCCACTTTCCTCAATGAGCGCTCAAAGCGTAACGCCTGAGATGCGCGCGGCTTCGGGATACGTTGGTTATATCGGTATTGCCGACGAGCTTCTTACGGCAGATAAAAGATTTTCGGGCGTGCTTTCCTCGTTGCTTGGCAGAACGCTTATCTTTGATACCCTTGATAACGCAAGCGCAATGACAAAAAAGGTCGGAAACAGAGTAAAGGTTGTAACTCTTGACGGTCAGGTCATAGCGGCGGGCGGCTCATATACGGGCGGCTCGGTTAAAAAGGGAGCAAACATACTCGGCAGAGCGGGCGAGATTAAGCGACTTGAGAGCGAGAAAGCAGAGCTTGATTCTAAGATAGAAAAGCTTGATTTAAGGCTTTCATCGCTTAAGGATAATATAGAGAGCTTAGAGGATACGGCATCCTCGGCAGAGCAAAAAATAGGACTTATCAAGGTAATGCGTGACAGTGAAAGCACTCGGTACGAGCAGCTTTCGGCAAAGCTTGAGGCAAACGAAACCTTGATATCTAAGATAAAGGCGGATTATGAGGAGCTTAAGCGTGAGCGTGAGCGATTTGAGAGTGACCGTCGGGATTTTGCCGTAAAGCTTTTCGAAATAGAAAACAGAATAAACGAAATAAGCGCCGCACGTTCTTCTATGGACGTAAAGCGCAACGAGCTTCTTGATAAAAAGCAGGAGGCGGAGGACGGCATTACCGCTCTGTTTATTACTATTAGTGAAATAAAGAAGGATATAGAAACCGAGGAGCGACTTTCCGAGGAGGCGCTTTTGCGAATTGACGGACACGTTAAGACTATCGAGGCGCAGAGTGCGAGAATTGAGGAGCTTAACGAGAGAATTGAAAATTATCATATTTCGCAAGCCGAAAACCGTAGAAAATACGCAGAGGGAAATGAAAGACTCAACGAGCTTAACGCAAAGCGCTCTAAGGTAGAGGAGGGTAACTCGGAGTTTGAGAGCAAGCTTGCCGAGGTTAACTCCAAAATGCGAGATAAGCGTCAGCATAAGGAAAACATCTTCAAGGATTATACAAGACTTGAAAACAGACTTTCAAATCTAAAGGTCGAGCAGGATAAGCTTTCCTCAAGGCTTTGGGAGGATTACGAGCTTACAAGAAGCGATGCGGCGGGACTTGGATATCCTACGCTTACCCCCGAAACGAGAGCCGAGGCGGCGGCAAAGCAGACCGAGTGCAAGAATAAGCTTCGAGTGCTTGGTAACGTCGACCTTGATGCGGTTAATAAATATGCCGACGTAAAGCGACGCTATGATGAAATGTCCTTGCAGATAAACGACCTTAATGCGGCGCGCGACGAGCTTTTATCTGTAATAGATAAGCTTGAGGGCGAGATGAAGGTTTCCTTTGTCGAGGCATTTAATAAGATAAACGAAAACTTTAACCGCACGTTCTCCGAGCTTTTTGGCGGCGGCGCGGCGGAGATATCGCTTACCGACCCCGATAACGTGCTTGAGAGCGGAATAGAGATAAAGGCGGCGCCTCCAGGAAAGATAATCAAAAATATGGTTCAGCTTTCGGGTGGAGAGCAGGCGTTTATAGCGATAGCGCTTTTCTTTGCGATATTGCAGGTAAACCCCACGCCATTCTGTATTCTCGACGAGATAGAGGCGGCGCTCGACGAGGTAAACGTCGTTCGTCTTGCGGAATATATCAAGAGATATTCGGGCGGTACGCAATTCGTTATGATAACTCACCGTCGAGGCACTATGGAGGCGGCAAACCGTCTTTACGGTGTAACGATGCCCGAGCGAGGCATTTCAAAGGTGCTTGAGCTCGACGTAAATGAAATTTCCAAGAAAAAAGGAGAAGACTGGGATGGGATTTTTGGACAAGCTTAAAAGCGGTCTTAAAAAAACAAAGAATGCGATATTCGGACAGGTAGATAATATTCTTAAGGCATTCGTCAAGGTTGACGAGGACCTTCTTGAGGAGCTTGAGGAGCTTCTTATAATGTCCGACGTCGGTGTGAATGCAACCGAAGAAATAATCGAGCGACTCCGTGAGCAGATAAAGGACGGACGTCTTAAGGAAAAGGAGCAGGTAACAGATGCTCTTAAGGAAATACTTACCGATATGATAGGAGAGGGCGGAGAGCTTAATCTTTCAACCACTCCCGCAATCATACTCGTTATAGGAGTTAACGGAGCGGGCAAGACTACCTCTATCGGTAAAATTTCGAATAGACTTATAAAGAGAGGTAAAAAGGTCGTTGTTGCGGCGGCTGATACCTTCCGCGCGGCTGCTATCGACCAGCTTGCCGTTTGGTGCGAGCGCTCGGGCGCGGATATAGTAAAGCAAAACGAGGGAAGCGACCCCGCGGCGGTTGTTTACGATGCTATACAGTATGCAAAGAAGCGTAAGGCAGATGTTCTTATAATAGATACCGCAGGCAGACTTCATAATAAGACTAACCTTATGAACGAGCTTGCAAAGATAAATCGAGTAATCGAAAAGGAATGTCCCGATGCCGCAAGAGAAAACCTCTTGGTGCTTGACGCAACCACGGGTCAGAACGCAATTTTGCAGGCAAAGGAATTTAGACAGGCGGCAAATATTACGGGTCTTGTGCTTAACAAGCTTGACGGAACTGCAAAGGGCGGTATCGTTATATCGATTAAGAATGAGCTTGGCATACCCGTTAAATTTATCGGCGTTGGCGAAAAGATAGACGATATGCAGGAGTTTGACGCAGGCGAGTTTGTTGAGGCGCTCTTTGGCTGATAGGCGGTAAATCTATGAAAATAGTTTTAGCATCAAGAAATGCGCATAAGATAAGCGAGCTTCAAACGCTTTTATCTCAATATATCAAGGATATCGAAATACTGTCGCTCGATGACGTTGGAATATTTGACGAGATAGAGGAGAACGGTAGCACCTATCTCGAAAATGCGCTTATAAAGGCAAGGGCGGCGGCTAAATCGGGCTATATCGGAATGGGCGACGATTCAGGACTTTCGGTAAGAGTCTTAGGAGGCGCGCCAGGAGTCTATTCGGCAAGGTATTCGGGAGGAGATTATGCCGCTAATAATGCGCTTCTTCTGAAAAATCTTGAGGGAGAGAGTGATAGATACGCAGAGTTCGTTTGCACGATCGCTTGCGTTTTTCCCGACGGTAGAGAGCCTATATGCGTTGAGGGTAGGACCGAGGGCGTGATATTGGAGTCACAAAGAGGTGAGGGCGGCTTTGGCTACGATCCGCTTTTCTATTACGAGCCATATAAAAAGACCTATGCGGAGCTTACCTATGACGAGAAAAATTCAATTTCTCACAGATGCAAGGCGGTTGAAGCCCTTGCAACTGAATTTAAAAAAATAAACTTATAAATGAAAGAGGAAAATATATATGCTTACATCAAAGCAAAGAGCATATCTTCGTTCTCTCGCAACAAACGAGAGCGCGATTATGCAGATAGGAAAGGGCGGACTCGGTGAAAATCTTCAAAAGACGGTTTCCGATGCTCTTGAAGCGCGTGAGCTTATTAAGCTTAGCGTGCTTGAAAATTGCGAATATACACCCAAGGAGTGCGCAAACGAGCTTGCAAATGCTGTTGGCGCAGACGTTGTAGGTGTTATCGGCAGAAAGATGATCCTTTACCGTGAGTCTAAGGAGCATAAGAAAATAGAATTAAAATAATTTACTAAAATCGACAAAGGAGGGTACAATAATGAACGGTGAGGAACAGCTTCGCGTCGGAATATTCGGCGGCACGTTTTCGCCTATTCATAACGGTCATATCGCTTCGGCAAAGGCTTTTATGGAGCAGATGAAGCTTGATTATCTTTATGTAATTCCCACCTGCTTGCCACCGCATAAGCAGATAGATTCATCGGATGACCCAATTCACCGCTTGCGTATGTGCGAGCTTGCTTTTGCGGGAATTGACGGCGTTGTGGTTTCGGATATCGAGATAAAGCGTGGCGGAAAAAGCTATACCTACGATACTCTTACAGAGCTTTCACGTCCCGACACCCGACTGTTTTTTATGTGCGGTACTGATATGGTGCTTTCCTTTGATAAATGGTATCGCTTTGAGGATATTTTGAAGCTTTGCTATCCCGTTTACGTCAGACGTGAGAATGACCCGATAATGACTCAACGGATAGTCGCAAAAATAAGCGAGTATTATGAAAAATACGGCGTAATGTTCAGACGTATAATAACCGAGCCTATCGAGGTTTCCTCAACGCTTGTTCGCAAAAGGGTTGAGCGAGGTGAGGACATATCGAGTCTTGTTCCCGCATCGGTAGCCGAGTATATAGACCTAAATCGACTTTATTCGGCAGAGGAAAAGGTAGTGACGTTTTCAGAAATGCAAATCTCCGACCTACATTGGAGATTGAGCGAGCGATTGAGCGAATTTCGCTTTAACCACACTCTCGGAGTTGCGCGTGCGGCGGTAAATTTAGGCAGACTTTATATGCCTAAGCATTTAATAGAGCTTCAAGCTGCAGCACTTTTGCACGACGTCACCAAGGAGCTTTCGGTTGAGCAGCATATCGAGCTTATGAAAAGAAACCGAGTAGAATATACCGAGGCGGATATTTTGGCAGAGCCGTTGCTTCATTCAAAAACCGCAGAGCTTATGATACGCGAGGAGTTTTCTGAATTTGCAACCGAAAGAATATGCAGGGCGGTGCGTTATCATACAACGGGACATGCCGATATGACGCTCTTTGATGCGATAATTTATATTGCCGATTATATCGAGATTACGCGCGCAAACGATTTTTGCATTAAGCTAAGAGAGTATTTCTGGGCGGCAGAGCCTCAAAAAATGGACGATGCAGAAAGAGAGAGGCATCTTTGGAAAACCGTTCTTTATTCACTTGATATGACGGTTGAAAATATTACCGCAAGAGGCGGAAGTGTTGATTCTACTACGCTTTCAGCAAGAGAAGCGGTTAAAAATAAGTTGAAGATTTAAGGTTAATAGGCATTTAAGATAGCTTTTTGAATTTCCTTTACATAAAATTAAAAACATTATGTGGAGGAAATATGCTTAAATTATTTTTAAAGCCGATAGCGATTATACTTTCGGCACTTATTGTTTCGGGAATTATTGGCGGAGTATTGATATATAGGTCAGGCGTTGATAAGGAAAATAGCGGTGAGGATAATTCAAATATCTCGGATGATACCTCTCAAAGCGTTAGCGCGGATAAGAGGGTAGAAAGACCGCTTTGCGTTCTTATAATAGGCAAGGACAAGGTTTCATCGCTTGCCGACGTTATTATGCTTGCAAGCTTTGATAAAAGCACTAAGAAGACATTTATTTTGCAAATACCGAGAGATACCTATGCCGATTACGGAGCGTCATATTATAAGATAAACGGCGCTCTCAGGGCTTTAGGCGAGGAGGGTATGTGCAGATTTTTCGAGGACTCTATGGGAATAGAGATAGACGGATATATAAGCCTTGAGCTTGAGGGCTTCAGGGCGCTCGTCGACTCTATTGGAGGAGTTGAGATGAATATTCCGAGGCGATTGAGGTATTCCGACCCCGAGCAAGGGCTTTATATCGATCTTCCCGCAGGCATGCAGACGCTTGACGGCAAGCAAGCCGAGATGCTCGTTCGCTACCGTAGCGGATATGCAAGAGGCGACCTTGACAGACTCGATATGCAAAAAAGATTTTTGGCGGCTTTTTTTATTCAGCTTAAGGAAAGGATAACGCCGTTTAACGTATATTCTATCGTAAGCGCCGCATTTCCGTATTTGAAAACTAATATTTCGGCAACAGAGCTTGTATCGCTCGGGCTTAATGCTATAAGCGTTCAGGGAGAGGATATAAGCATAGCGACGATTTCGGGTGAGGATGCAATATCGGCAATAAGTGGCGGCTCGTTTTACGTTGTTTGTGCGGAGAGCGCATCCGAGCTTTTAATAAAATATTTCAGAGCAGAGTACGGCTCGTTTGACAAAAACCGATGCTTTTTGCATCCGACACTTGATACCTTTAAAAAAATATACCAAAAAAAGGTAGAAAATAAGGTCTTTTCGGTGAATGAGCTTAAATAGATTTTGAATTTGTATTGACAAAATCGGTCTTTTGCTTTAAAATTATATAGATAGGAATTTTTTGACCTTAATAGGTTAATGAAAGGATAACAGAAAGATGGACTTTAATGAGAGTATAATAGAAATGAGCCGTGAGCCTATCGATCCCTCAAACGCAAAGGAGATTGCAGAGGCGATAGCAGAGGCGCTCGATTCAAAGAAAGCAAAGGACATAAAGGTTCTTTACGTCGAGGATAAAACCGTTTTAGCGGAGTATTTTGTAATTTGTACGGGTAATTCCAATACGCAGGTAAAGGCGCTTGCAGGCGAGGTTGAGTACAGACTCGGTCTTCGCAATATCGAGCCCTACAATATAGAGGGCAGAGATAACGGAACTTGGCTCGTGCTTGATTACAGTAACGTAATCGTTCATATATTCGGCAGAGAAGCAAGAGAATTCTATAATCTCGACAAGCTTTATGAGGATTAAATTTTTTTAAAAGGACAAGGATAGATATGAAATACAATTACAGCGAGATTGAAAAGAAGTGGCAGGAATATTGGGAGAAAAACCAAACATTTAAAACAGACGTTTGGGATTTTTCAAAGCCTAAGTATTATGTACTTGATATGTTTCCGTATCCGTCGGGCGTAGGTCTTCACGCAGGTCACCCCGAGGGCTATACCGCAACCGATATCGTTTCAAGAATGAAAAGAATGCAGGGCTATAACGTGCTTCACCCTATGGGATATGACTCCTTCGGTCTGCCCGCAGAGCAGTATGCGGTAAATACGGGTAATCACCCCAACGGATTTACCCAGGAAAATATAAAGACGTTTTCAAAGCAGCTTAAGGAGCTTGGCTTTGACTATGACTGGAGCAAGATGATTGCAACGAGCGACCCCGAGTTCTATAAGTGGACTCAGTGGATATTTAAGCAGCTCTATCTTGACGGCTATGCTCAATATATAGATATGCCCGTTAACTGGTGCGAGGAGCTTGGAACTGTTCTTTCTAACGATGAGGTTATCGACGGAAAGTCGGAGAGAGGCGGATTCCCCGTAGTTCGTAAAAATATGAAGCAGTGGGTTATTAATCAGCCTGCGTTTGCAGAGGAGCTTCTCAGCGGACTTGATGAGATAGATTGGCCCGAGTCGACAAAGCTTATGCAGAAGAACTGGATAGGCAAGTCAACGGGTGTTGAGGTTAAATTCGATATCGTTGGCGGCGGTGAGTTCTCTATATTCACTACTTGTATCGAAACGATATACGGTATTACCTTTATGGTGCTTGCTCCCGACGGAGATATCGTTAAATCGCTTATGCCGAGAATAGAGAATAAGGCAGAGGTTGAGGCTTATATTGCGGAAACTCTTAAGAAGAACGATATGGACAGAACCGAGCTTAATAAGACTAAGTCGGGCTGCGAGCTTAAGGGTGTTACCTGTATCAACCCCGTAAACGGTAAGGAAGTTCGTATGTTTATAGGCGACTTCGTGCTTGCAAGCTACGGTACGGGTGCGGTTATGGCAGTTCCGTCACACGATCAGCGTGACTTCGAATACGCTATTGCGCACAATATTGATATGATTCAGGTAATCGACGGTGACGAAAAATTAGGTCACGTTGACGTATCCGAAAAGGCGTTTGAAAAGCAGGATTATCTCGGTAAGGGATATAAGCTTATAAATTCCGAGGAGTTCAGCGGTCTTACCGTTGAGGAGGCTAAGGAGGCTATCACCGCAAAGCTTGAGGCTATGGGGGTTGCTAAGAGAACTGTAAATTACCATTTCAGAGAGTGGATATTCGCAAGACAGCGCTATTGGGGCGAGCCCGTTCCCGTAGTTCACGGAGAGGACGGAGAAATTCACGTTCTTGACGATGCCGAGCTTCCTCTTATTCTTCCCGAGCTTGAAAATTATAAGGGAGTAAACGGTAAAGCACCTCTTGAGAATGCAACCGAGTGGAAGGCTTATGATAAGGACGGAGTAAAGGGCGTAAGAGAAACCTCTACGATGCCCGGCTCTGCAGGCTCAAGCTGGTATTTCTTAAGATATATCGACCCGAATAACGATAAGGAGTTTGCAAATCAGGAGCTTCTTAAGCACTGGATGCCCGTCGACCTTTACATAGGCGGACCCGAGCATGCGGTAGGACACCTTATGTATTCGAGAATTTGGAACAGATACCTTTACAATAAGGGTCTTGCTCCTACAAAAGAGCCCTTTAAGAAGCTTGTGCATCAGGGTATGATACTTGGCGCAAACGGAATTAAGATGGGTAAGAGATTCCCCGAGTTCGTTGTAAATCCCAGCGACGTAGTAAGAGATTACGGCGCAGATACGCTTCGCCTTTACGAGATGTTTATGGGACCGCTTGAGGTTTCAAAGCCGTGGAGCGATCAAGGCGTTGAGGGCGCAAAGAGATTTCTTAACAGAGTATGGGCATTCTTTACCGAGCCCGACAATGTAGTTGAGGGTGAAGTTCCTGCTCTTGAGAAGATTTATCATAAGAGCGTTAAGAAGATAACCGAGGACTTTGAGAAGCTCGCATTTAATACCGCTATTTCGCAGATGATGATATTCGTTAATGCTGTTTATAAGGAGGGCAAGTGTCCTAAGGCTTACGCAGAGGGACTCGTTAAGATGCTTTCCTGCATTTGTCCTCATATCGGCGAGGAGCTTTGGCAGATACTCGGTCATAACGATACTATCGCTTATGAGAGCTGGCCTACATACGACGAGGCAAAGACGGCAGATGATAGCGTAGAGGTTGCGCTTCAGATAAACGGTAAGCTTCGCGGAACTATTATGCTTCCTATGAACTGCGCTCGCGAGGACGCAATTGCGGCGGCTAAGGCAGACGAGAGAATTGCGGCGGCTATCGAGGGTAAGACTGTGGTTAAGGAAATTGCCGTTCCCAATAAGATAGTAAATATAGTTGTAAAATAATTTTCAAAAGCTATTGACAAAACGCTAAAAAGAGTGTATAATTAACAAGATAGATTTTAATTGCTCCGGCAATACGCGGAGGGAGGGAAAACGAAAAATGGCAGAGATCAGAGTTAAGGAAGGCGAATCCTTGGATAGCGCACTCCGTCGCTTTAAGAGAGCTATGGCTCGTTCCGGCGTACTTACCGAGCTTCGTAAGAGAGAACACTATGAGAAGCCCAGCGTAAAGCGCAAGAAGAAGTCAGAAGCTGCACGCAAGAGAAAATATAAGTAATAAATTTAATTTTCATTCTTGCATAGCAAAGTAAATATGCTAAACAAAAAAGCCGTCCGCTTATGCGGACGGTTTTGTTTTAAAAAGGTTAAAAATGCAGAGGTTTTCGCAGAATTGTGAAAAAAGTGTGAATTATCTATTGACAAATGAATAGATATTTATTATAATTAAGTTGTAGAAGGTCGGATTTTGTGTTTTCCGATGGATATAAAATCGCTTCTGCACAATAATTTTATTTTTTTAAGGAGATTGGATTATTATGGATAACAAAAAGATTGTTCGTTTCTTGTTGACGTTTTTCTTGGGTTGGATAGGAAGCCTTATCATCAACCGTACATCATTGAAGCCCGCAGGTTGGGTATCAAGAACTTGGTTGTATATGATTCTCGGTTCTATTACTATGGGAATTTATACTCTCGTTGCTTCTGTTTGCAACTTGATCTTCGATGAGTCTAAGGAAAAGAATATAGGCTACAAAAAGGGTTGATTTAATTCTATGATAAGCTTTACCGATTTATCGGAATAGATGTAATTCTATCATCGGTTAAGGCTTAGTCAATACTTAAAAGAGCGATCGTTGCGGTCGCTCTTTTTTAGCTTTTTAATGATTATTTATTTTACAACGCATATAAGCTCAATATCCCAAGCGGGAACATAGGGATAGCGGCGCAAATAAAGCTTATAATCGGGGGTAATAGCGTTTATTTGAAGCGGCAGAGCAAAAATATCCTCGCTTCTGTGATATGCGGATACGCAAAGAGAGGGGGTAAAGGACTTTATCGTTTGCCGAGAGCCCTCGAGCGCTTGCTTTTCCGCTCCCTCAACGTCATATTTTATGTGGTCGATAGATTTGCCGCTAAGTAAATTATCAAGCGAATTTGCCGCAATTTCGACGGTTTTTGCATTGGTAGTGGGTGCGAATGCTCCTGAATTACGGTTTGACGAGCTATTAAATATTAAGGTGTCCTCATTAGACCAAGCGGCTATATTTAAGGGATAAAGCCTTGCGCTACCGTTATAGCTATCACAAAATGCGGATAGCTTTTTATAGGTTTTCGCATCAGGCTCAAGCGCATAGGCGTATTCAAGGTCGGGGGCGTATTCAAGCATTTCCGCAAGGGTGTCGCCTCGGTATGCTCCGAGGTCGGCAAAGCTCTTTATTTTGCTTGCGTCAAAAAGCTTAAAGCTGTCCGCCCTCTCACATTCGGCATCAAAAAGATAGTCGAGCTTGCCTGTAAGCTTGTAAAGTATTACGTTATCGTAGATATGCCTTGAGATACCGTCGGCAAGAAGTGAGCGCGCCATAAGTATTTTTTCTTTATTTTCATTAAAGAAATCAAGGGTGAAAATATTTTCTCCGCAAACGGGAACGTCGGGAGCGTACATCTCACATTCCTCGTTTACACGCTTAAAGAGCGAAAGAACGTCGGGAAGTGACGAGCCAAAGGAAAGCAGAACGATTATATTTTCCGCGCCGTATTTTTCTTTTATTTGCGAGTAGGAAAGAACGGTTTTCCCGTGAAAGGAATGACCGCGCACAAATCCGTCGCTCGCAAAGAAATCGGCTATTTCGATGCCGTAGCGCTCGCAAACGCTTAAAATTTTATCTGCGCCGTTGCCCATTCCGTACATTACAACTGCTTTGTCGGTAGTGGAGAGATAGCTCCAAAGGTCGATATTTGGTATATTTTTCAAAAAATCCATATAAAACTCCTTGACGGTTTTTTCATACTATGGTATAATTATTCTGTATGATTTATTTTAACATAAAACGGAGGTAAAATCAATATGGATTGCTTATTTTGCAGTATAATTAAGGGCGATATTCCTTCAAAAAAGGCGTATGAGGACGAGCTTTGCTACGCTTTTTACGATATTGCTCCTCAGGCGGAGATACACATTCTCGTTATTCCTAAGCTTCATATTGCATCTGTCGATGAAATAACGGCAGAAAACAGTGCTTGCGTTGCTCATATTTTTGAGTGTATTCCAAAAATTGCGGCAGAGGCGGGCATTAAGAACGGTTACAGAGTTGTAACGAATTGCGGCAGCGATGCTTGCCAATCGGTAAAGCATCTTCACTTTCACGTGTTAGGCGGAGAGCAGCTCTCTGAAAAAATGGCGTAGTATGGCACCGAACGCACGCGGACCCGCAAGGGATAAAAAACAACCAAAGGTAGCCCCGCCTAAAAATATTAAGGACCTTCCAAGATATTTAAAGGAAACGGTTGGCGGATTTTTCAGCAGACTTTTTTATATATTCCGCATGGTTTGGAAGACGGGACCCTGGATACTTATTACGATGCTTCTCGTTTGCGTATTTACAGGTATCTTTCCCGCAATTATTTCGGTCATTTCAAAGGATATAATTAACGAGCTTCAAGCAACGGTTTCAAGCGAAAGCACTGCGGTTATTATAGGCTCGTCGGTATTTTATCTTATTATTTTTCTTTTCGTATTTAAAATATGCGAGGATATAATAAGCAGAGTAAAAAGCTTCGTAACACGTATTGCGGGTGAAAAGGTCGTTCGCTTTGTCCGTCTTGAGATAATGAATAAGGCAAAGACAATTGACGTTGCGGCGTTTGACCGTCCCGAGTTTTACGAAAAGCTTGAAAATGCAAACAGAGAAGCGGGTCACAGACCTATTCAGGTTCTTTCCGAAACCTTTGATATGATGAGCACCATCATCAAATTTTCAAGCTATATGGCGATTATCTTAGTAGAGCCGGGTATGTGGTGGATGGCGCTCGTTATGATAGTGATTTCAATTCCCAATACGATAATTAACTTCACTTACAGACGCAAAACCGTTAATTATATGTGGCGTCGCTCTAAGGAAAGAAGACAGATGAGCTATTATACCGACCTTATGGTAAATAAGGATATGGTAAAGGAAATAAGAATGTTCAATCTTTCCGAAACATTTATCAAGCGCTATTCCGATACATTTGAAATTTATTATAAGGGACTTCGTAGGCTTATCGTTAACGAGTATGCATGGCATATTGGACTTGCAATAGTTCATTCGGCAGTAACCTGCTTGTTTTACATACTTATTGCCGCAAAGGTTGTCAGTGGCGACTTCGGAATAGGTGAATATACTCTTTATACGAGTGCGCTTACCTCGGTTTCGGCTGCGGTGGGAAGTCTTATCACTCATTCTGCGCATATTTACGAGGGTACGCTCTTTATAGATAATCTTATTTCATTCGTTAAGGAAAAGCAGACCGTTGTTCCGAGCATAGCAGAGCCTGCAAGGGTCGCTCACGGTCAGCCTCATACGATAGAATTTCAAAACGTATCTTTTGCTTATCCCGAGGGCAAGAGAATGGTGCTTAAAAACATCAATCTTAAATTCAGACCGGGTGAAACGGTTGTGCTTGTAGGACTTAACGGAGCGGGTAAGACGACGTTTATTAAGCTTCTTACAAGACTTTATGACCCGACCGAGGGAAGAATTTTGCTTGACGGCAGGGATATAAAGGAGTATGATACCGCAGAGCTTTATAAGACCTTTGGAATTATATTCCAGGACTTCGGTAAGTATGCGGCAAGCATATCCGAGAATATCGAATACGGTAACATAAACAAAAAAGCGACTCCCGAGAGCGTTCGCGAGGCGGCATATCAGGCTAACGCTCAAGCCTTTATAGATAAGCTTGCCGACGGATACGATACGCCTCTTATGCGTATTTTCGAATCTAACGGAACAGAGCTTTCTATCGGTCAGTGGCAGAAGCTTGCAATAGCGAGAGCATTTTACAGCGATGCGGATATACTTATTCTCGACGAGCCTACCGCTTCTCTCGACCCAATGGCAGAGCAGGAGATATTCAATCAGTTTGATGCACTTCGTGCCGATAAGACGACTATTTTCGTGTCACACAGACTCTCGAGCGCAACCATAGCCTCGAAGATAGTAGTTCTTGAGTACGGTGAGCTTGTTGAGGAGGGAACTCATAAGGAGCTTATGGCTAAGGGCGGAAAGTATTATCAGCTGTTCTCTACGCAGGCAAACAGATATATCGAGAGTATGGAAGAAAATAAAGAAGAAAACAGGGCGTCACAGGAATAAAATTTCTTGATAAGCTGTTGACAATATTTAATAATTCTTATATAATATTAAAGAAAAATATTTTTACAGAAAAGGTAATTTCAAAATGAATATTAAAGTAGTAAAATTCGGCGGAAGCTCTCTTGCGGATGCCGAGCATTTCAAGCAGGTTGCAAGCATAATAAAGGCAGACCCCGCGCGCAGATACGTTGTTGCTTCTGCTCCGGGTAAGCGCTCTAAGGAGGATATCAAGGTAACTGACCTCTTTTATGAGTGCTATGAGCGCGCTCGTTCAAATCAGAATATTGACGAGATTTACGCAAAGATAGTTGAAAGATATACCGATATAATGGCGGGACTTGGCCTTGATTACGATATGAGCAAGGAGTTTGAGTACGTTAAGAGCGCACTTCAGCATCGCTCTGGCCGTGACTTTGCGGCAAGCCGTGGCGAGTATCTTAACTCTATTATCCTCGCTAAATATTTGAAGTATGATTTTATTGATGCAGAGAGCGTTATATTCTTTAAGGATAACGGTGTTCTCGATGCCGAAAAGACCAATCAAATTATGCGTCAGGAGCTTCTCCAGCATAAAAACGCGGTTGTTCCGGGATTTTACGGTGTAATGCCTAACGGAACTATTAAGACCTTCTCTCGAGGCGGCTCCGACGTTACAGGCTCGATAGTTGCTCGCGCAATTGATGCCGATATCTATGAGAACTGGACCGACGTTTCGGGTTGTCTTATGGCAGACCCAAGAATAGTTGACGATCCTTGCCCCATCAAGCGTGTTTCCTACCGTGAGCTTCGTGAGCTTTCTTATATGGGAGCAAGCGTTCTCCACGAGGATGCTATTTTCCCTGTAAAGATGGCAAATATTCCGATAAACATTCGTAACACCAACCGTCCTCAGGATGCGGGAACTATGATAGTTGCCGAGAATAATGAGTTTGATGCCGAGAAGATAATCACGGGTATCGCAGGACGTAAGGGCTTTTCGGTTATTACTATCGAAAAGGATATGATGAATTCCGAAATAGGCTACGGCAGACGTGTGCTTGAGGTTCTTGAAAACAACGAGATATCCTTTGAGCATCTTCCCTCGGGCATCGATAATATGAGTGTGGTTATCGAGAGCAAGGCTCTTGACGGCAGACGTGATAAGGTTCTTTCGGCTCTTAACCGTGCGGTTAAGGCAGATCGCGTTACCATAGAGGACGGACTTGCGCTTATCGCAATCGTAGGTCACGGTATGGTTAAATATACGGGGACTGCGGCTCGCGTATTCAACGCAATTTCCGCAGCGGGAATTAATATCCGTATGATAGACCAGGGCTCAAGCGAGTTTTCGATAATCGTTGGCGTTGAGGAGCATGATTTCGATAACGCCCTCCGCGCGATTTACGGCGAGTTCGTTAAGTAATAGTCGCTAAAAATAAAATAATATATCCTCCGACTTCTTTTTGAGGTTGGAGGATTTTTTAGTAAAGAATTAAACGAATATAAAAAAGCTACCGATGAAATTTCAGTAGCTTTTTTAAAAAATTAAAAATATGAAATTAATCTAATTCAACGAGATATTCCTCGAGAGTGATAGAATCCTCATAGATTATATTAGCGGCATAAATTCCCACAAAGCGATAATGCCACGGCTCATAGCTGTATTTCGTGATATCTGTTTTATCCTTTGGATAGCGAAGAATAAAGCCGTATTTGTGGGCGTTTTGAGAAAGCCAAGCAAATGCCTCGGTTTCCTCAAAGCTTTCGTCAAGGTCACGCTCGGCGGCGCGCTTTTCTACAAGGTCAACGCAAAGACCCGTGTGATGCTCGCTCATTCCTGCGGGCGCAGAGGTAAGCATTACCTGCTTGCGAGCCTCCTCCTCGGATACGTCATGCTCATCCATATATATATCTATGTGCTTTTCGTGAAGACCCGCTTGATAGGTGTAGGAGCGGTATGCACTCGAAACGAGAATTTTGTCATCGCCCTCAAGAGTCTTATTAGCCTCGTTTATCATAGCAATAAGAGCGAGTGCGGCGATCGGATCAAAAAAATCCTTGTTGTCATAGTCAGCAAGACCGTTAACGGTGGGGCAACCGAGGCTCTTAAGTGAAACCAAGCCGTCGGTAGATATTTTTGATTCCGATAAGGGATGCGACTGATTTACGAGTGAAAGCTTTTGAACACAGAGAGCGGCGGCGGTTTTTGCGTCTATATCGGGGGTGGGATAGCTTGCAAGCTGCATATCTCCGCTTGCGTAGTCAAAGCAATCCGAGGCAAATGAAATAGGCGGATTTGTGCCGTTACTGTATGAAATACGGTGAATTGTTACTTTGTTTTTATCGTTTACCTTTACAACCATACCGACAGAGCTTCCGTCGCCCTTGTGCGAGAAAAGCTTTTCGATAAATCTAAAGGGAACAAGACATTTACCGTCCTCCTTTTCGGTAGACTCGGTAATTTGTACCTTTCCACCGACCTTAACCGCATCACCGTTGACTGTTGCGGTAGCTGAGCCATCGGTAAATCTAACATACGTTCCGTCGGAGCAGGTGAACTTTATTCTTCCGTCACTTCCGCTAACCTTAAGCTCTGTGCCTAAGTATTTCGCTACAATGCGGAGGTCAAAGTAAAACTGTCCAAGCGAATTTGCATCCTTATAGCTTAGCATATAGGGGTCATCGTCGCCAACGCAAACCTCATAATCTGCCTTAGAGGGGCCGTTTACAGATCTTATAATAAGTACGGTAGCAACGGTTGCGATAATCGCTAAGAGCAAAACAAGAACGAAGGATACAAATATAACCTTGAATTTGTTATTCTTTGCATAGCGCTTAGCCTCGGCTATATCCGATTGGTCATACGGGTCGAGCTTGCTTCGGTCGATGCTCTTGCGCTTTGAATGACGAATCATTTTAAGCTCTGCCTTAGAGAGTGGCTTTTGCGCCTCGGGGGGCGAGAGGGGAGAATTCAGCTCGTCCTTTTCAAAGTCGTCCTTGAATTGTATATTCTTCTTTTTTTTCATTTTATTTATATATTCCTTCGTTTATTTTTAAGGCTTATTTTCTATGATGATGAAAAACGGCGACGTGGGGGAGTTGAGGATATTTATTCTCGTTGCGCAGACCTTGTAGCGCGAGAGGCTTGAGAGGTAATCGCAGATAAGCTTACCCTCCTCCTCACCCTCTTTATGTCCTGGGTAAACGGCAATAAGAATTATTGCGTCCTTATCCATAAGCTCGATAGCCGCCTCGATTGCGGGGAGCGTGGTTGAGCGCATTGTAGTAACCTTTTTGTCACTTCCTGGGAGATAACCGAGGTTAAACATTCCCGCCTTTATCGGTACGTCGACGTATTTTTTTACGTTGTGGTGCGAGTCGAGAATAAGAGTGTAGTTGTTGGGACAGTTTGCGTTTTTGAGATTTTCCGATGTAGAGGCAAGAGCCATCTCTTGAACGTCAAAGGCGTAAACGTGTCCAAATTCACCAACGGTTTTGGAGAGAAATTCGGTATCGTGACCGTTTCCCATAGTAAAGTCAACGGCAATATCGCCCTCCTTGAGATGTCTTAAAATAAAATATTTTTGAAGCTCGAGTAAGTCTATCATAAAAATTATTCCTTTGCGTTTTTATTAATTGCTTTAATTATTTGCGTTGCCCGCAGACTTTTTCTTTTGCGGCGGATGATGCAAATCACTGCGTAAAAGCTTCATCGAGCGCTCAACGGCATCCTTTGAGTCATACCACGGCTCGTCCTTGTAGCGATAATCAAATTTCTTGCAAAACCAGCTGACGTCCTCGGAAAGCTTGTCGATATAAGCCTCTTGAATGGCGGAAACAGTTTTTTCAAATTCGGCATATCCCTTTTTGTCGAGCTTTTTTTGCGCATATTTAAGCATACGCGCGTAATGCGGAAGACAAAAGTAGGGTTGAGCCTTAAGCTTCGGGCGGAAATCCTCGTCGCAATCCCACAAAATCACCGCGGTTTCTATCATATGCTCGAAATTAAACTCAATTCGACGGCAAACAAAGCAGGTCGACTCAAGTCGCTCGATGCGCTTTATAGCTTTATCTCCCGATTTTGTCAGAAGATTGCCTTTCATATCCTTTTTAAGCTCAGCGAGGTGACTCTCAAGCGTGAGCGCCATACCGAGTCGGTTTTTCCGCGTGAACATCATATCGTAATGAGTCCTGCAAAAGCCCTCCTCATTGGTTTTTATTCTTACGTCGGGCTCCATCATTGAAGCGCCTAATATGAGGTCGAGCTGATCGTCCTCAAGCTTATTGTAAAGAGCGCAAAAGGGACAACCACATTCCTTGTCGGCGGCAGAGTCCTCAAAAGCCTCGTTTACGGGTATGGTATAGATGTTTTCCATTTTATTTTTGTTGATTCTCCTTAATTCTCCAAATAAAATTACTTGAAAAAAAGCGGTATTTATGATAAAATATAAATATATTAGATTTCAAATTTAAAGGTATGTATTATGAATTTAACTTGTAAAATAAAAGTCAGCGAATTTAAAAGGGGCGACGCCTCTGTCGTTTTGGTCGAGGGAGTTGAGTGCTTTGACGTGGGGAAAACCTTTGATTGCGGTCAGTGCTTTCGATTTGACGAGGTGAAGACAAGTATGCACGAAAAGGAATTTTCGGGCGTTGCATTCGGTCGCTTTGTGTCCTTTGCTCAGGACGGTGATAAAATTTATATATACGGTAGCACGCTTGCCGAATATGAAAGCATTTGGCGTGACTTTCTTGATATCGAGCGTGATTACGTTGACGTCGAGAGTGATATTTTAAGTCATTATTCAAGCGATGCTTTGCTTTCCGCCTGCGAATGTGGCAGAGGTATAAGGATTTTAAAGCAGGATCGCTTTGAGTGTATTATTTCCTTTATAATTTCTCAAAATAATAATATTCCGAGAATAAAAAAGATTATAGAGGCTCTTTCAAGAGAGTGCGGTGAGCCTATCTGTATCGGTGAAGAAATGAAAAAGCATTTATCAAGCGATGCCTTACCGTATTCCTTTCCAAATGCCGAAGCTATATACGCCTTGGGCGAGAGAGGACTTTCCGAGCTTAAGGTGGGATTTAGAGCAAAATACATATTTGATGCGGTAAGCAAAATACTTGACGGCTCGCTCTCGCTTGACGGAGTAGAGAATACCGAAAGCACCGAGAGCGCAATAGAAATGCTTTGTACGGTAAAGGGAATAGGCTTAAAGGTCGCATCCTGCGCTCTGCTTTTTGGCTTTGCAAGGCTTGATGCGTTTCCCGTTGACGTTTGGATAAAGAGAGTCGGAGAAAAATATTTTCCCGAGGAAAAAAGCTTTTCGGGAGAATTGTTCGGACAGTATGCGGGCATCGCTCAACAGTATTTGTTTTATTACGAGCGATATAATAATTCTTGAAAATATTTAAAAATTAAGGGGCTGTCTCAAATGCAAATTTGCGACAGCCCGTTTTAGGGGCTAGGCAGATTTAGGCAAGAAGCGTCGTTCTTCAAGGCGTGAGGCGTACAAAGGTACGTCGAGCCTTGAAAACGGCGGTAAAAAAAGTTCGATAAAAATCAAAATCCGTAAGGATTTTTACCTTATAACTGTCTCATTTATGTTTTAAAACTATTTGAGTTTGCTTTTTTGTCATTTTACGGACTTTTTTGGTCTTGCCAAATGTGACAGCCCCTTCTTATTATTTAATAGTTATCGCTGTTATCCTCGGGTACTACCGCCTTGAATGCCGCAATTGCACATTCAATCATATCGTCGGTAGGCTCTTTAACAGTGAGTCTTTGCAACCACATACCGGGAGCGGAAATTATGCGTGTAAAGAGGTTATCGTGTCTGCCCGCAAGCTTGATAAGCTCGTATCCGATACCCATTGTGAGGGGGAGCAAGCAAAGCTTTATAAGCGAGAATACTAAGGTGTTGGCAGGAGTGCCGGTTATCAACTGATAAATGGGATTTATGCAAAGTCCAACGCCGATGCTTATTATGAGCATAAGAATAAGAAATGAAGTTCCGCATCTGGGGTGAAAACGGCGCTGCTTGCGTACGTTCTCAACGGTAAGCTCAAGACCTGCCTCATAGCAGAATATCGCCTTATGCTCCGCGCCGTGGTACATAAAGGTACGCTTGATATCCTTCATAAGCGAAACAAGCGCCATATATCCTACAAGGATAACTATCTTAAGCACACCCTCGAATACGGATTTTATAAGCGACTGTATTGCGGGGTTTTCGTGATTCAAGAAAGGTATTACATAGGTCGCGCCCTTATA